>NZ_JAMYSF010000007.1:0-309536 GCF_040321775.1 Mesorhizobium sp. M0243
GCACCCACTATCTTTACCCCGCATGACACGGAACCGACCCTCAGAAAGCCCTTCCAGACCGCGCGTGGCGCCACCATGCCGTTTCTCCTAGACGTGCCGATGTTCCGCACAACGCCAGGTACACGGTTCTGTTCCGCAGGGGGGAGCCCCCGTCGCCAGCGTTAGTCATTCCTCTCGGTAATCGAGCAGCTTCGCATGGCGTAGCCTTTCCTCGCCCTTGAGGAACCTGACGCGGCCGACGAGACCAGGCTTCAGCCATTCGGCCTTTTCCTTCTTTAGACCGATCGGAACTGGTCCCCCGACCTTCCCTTGCACACGATCCCATAGCCGCCGACGCTTGTCGGCTTTAAAGGCAACGAAAGCGCCGCCGGCATATTGGCCCTTGTCGGCCATGAGCACCATTGCGGGCTTTCCGGCCTCGCGCTGCACGCCAATGATGTCCATTTCCTTTTCGGCATAGCACTTGATCTTGCGCCAGTTCATCGTCGACCCGCTGCGGTAGATGCTGTCTTTGCGCTTCGAGACCATGCCCTCGAGCCCCGCCTTGTCGACCAGGTGATAAACCGCGTCGCCGGTGCCGGGCATGGCTTTGCTGACCTGAATGCGGCCGACGGCTGGAATCAGTGCCTGCAGGATTTCGCGGCGGTCTTCCACCGGCATGTTGCGCAAATCATGCCCGTTCAGGTGCAGGAGATCGAACGCCACCAAATACAGGTCGCGCGATGGCTTACGGCGGGTGACGGCTGATTGCAGGGCGTGGAAGTCGGACAGGCCGGCCTCGTTGACCGTGATTGTCTCGCCATCGATGATGAAACTTTCCGCCTCGATCGCCTCCGCTTCTCCGGCAAGTTCGATATAGCGGCCGGTCCAATCGTATCCGTTCTTGGTGAACAGCCGGATCCCGTTTTCATCCTTAATAATCTGGGTCCGATACCCGTCGAATTTGATCTCATGAAGCCATTCGTCGCCCTGCGGCGGCCTGTCGACCAGCTCGGGCTCCATGGGCTTGATGAACTTCAGAGGCATGCGCTGACTCGCATAGTGCGATTCAATTAGCGCGCGCTAAAATGGTTCCGGAACATTTTAGACGATTTGAATGTTTGATAGCTATGACGAAACTATCCGACCTTGGCCCGCCGATTCCAGGCAAGCAGCACGACGGCGAGCCTGCCGACGAACGGGAGAATTTTATGATTTGCCCGGTATGCGGCCAGCGGCTCGACATGCGTGACTTCCGCCAGGTCGCTTGGCACGATCAGCCCGAACATAGGCCGCTGGAGTTGGAAGTTTATGTCACCAGCCGGAACGCGTAGCGGTTCCGAACGTGGTCGTTGAAATAGCGCCCCTTGGCAAAGGCTGCCTTGAACGCGGTGAAGGTCTCAACCGGTACGTCCAAAAACTCATAGTGCTTCCCGCTGGCTACAAACCAGACTGAGAGAACCCTGTTGTTCGGGTCATAGTCGAACTTGCGCGCGCTGGGCATGGAAACAATGCCCGGCCGGCGGTGAGTCGGCCGCTAGGCATCATCAGCCGTCAACAGGTAGCGCAAAGCTATTCCTGCCAGCCGCGGCGGAATGCTCGCAAATTAGTTCTTGCGCCGAGGCCCAATGGTATCTCAGCAACTGCTCCTGGGGAGGCAAGCTGGACCGCGATGGCGACGGCGTGGCATGCGAGACGCTTTGCTGAGTCGGGCGGCCGAGGGTGCGCTGCTGTTTCTGGCTCGTAAGAGGGACGACACTAGGTTCCTCCCCCCGCATCTGGTTGATCTTCTCGACGATCTAGCTGCCGCACGGCAGAAGGCCGTGAAGCTTTCGAGGGAAGAGGCCTTCGCTTCACGGTGGCGGATGGCCAAGATCGTCGGAGTATACAAGGTCGACGGGACGCCGGTTTCAGTGTCGGAGCGGCCGCTTGGCGAAGCCATTCGGCTGATCGCCGAGGGGACCGTCGGGCATAGAACCGGTAGGGCCCAAGTTTTCACCGAAGAGGGCGAGGGCCTGTTGAACTACATGGATTGCGTCGCGGTGTTGAAACAGTACGGCCAGCGGCTCTGACGCTGTCAACTTTTCAGTGTGGGACGACCGCCCAAAATCCAGCCGTTTGCATTTGGTTTTGTTGGCGCACCCGACAGGATTCGAACCTGTGACCTCTGCCTTCGGAGGGCTCCACATACTATTGCCCGCCATTACCCGGACGTTCCCGCCAAATCACTCAACCATCTGATTAAGCTGTATAAATCGGCCGACCAATATCCCTCACGCGCGCGCGAGGCCTTGCCAAATCCCGTCACGGTGCTTACTGGGTGATTGCTAGGCGGGGTCGACAGGCGGGCGAATGGCCAAAATCAAAATCACCAAAACGACGGTGGAAGCCATCGCGCCTACCGACTGCGACCAAATATTCTGGGACGCCGCGTTGAAGGGGTTTGGGTTGAAAGTGACCCCGGCAGGGTCAAAGGTTTATCTCGTTCAGTATCGTACGGGCGGCGGCCGATCAGGCGTCACCAAGCGTGTGACAATTGGTAAGCACGGCTCCCCTTGGACACCGGATATGGCGCGCGCCGAGGCTAAAGCGGTTCTAGCTCGCGTCACGCAAGGGTCTGATCCTGCGAAAGCTAAGCAGTTGGATCGCCAGATGCTCACTATCTCGGAGCTTTGCGACACGTACCTTCAAAATGGGACTGGGACCAAGAAGGAGAGCACTCTCTCGACCGACAAGGGGCGCATTGAACGCCACATCAAGCCGCTCATTGGGAAGCTCAAACTCAGTAGCGTCACTCAGGCAGACATCAAGAAGTTCATCAAAAATGTGGCTGAGGGAGCCACAGCTATCGACGTTAAGACGAAGAAGCGCGGTCGCGCTATCGTTCGCGGCGGGAAAGGCACCGCAACGCGAACGGTCGGCCTGCTCGGCGGCATTCTTACATACGCCGTAGAACTTGGTCTGCTGGCCAACAACCCAGTGAAAGGCGTTAAGCGCTATCCGGATAAAAGCAACGAACGCTTCCTGAGCACCGCCGAGCTTGGCAAGCTTGGTGCGGAACTCCGCCGCGCCGAACGGCACGGGGTCAATCCAAAGGCTATTGCCATTATCAGACTCCTCGTGTTCACCGGCGCGCGGCGTGGCGAGATCGAGCGTTTGCGGTGGCCAGAGGTCGATCTGGTGGGCAGCAGGTTGCGGCTGGATGATTCCAAAACCGGCCAGAAAATCATCCCGCTGAACCATTCTGCCTTAGCGATTCTGACAGCGCTCAGAGAAGCCACGTCAGGCAAGGGGTTTGTGTTCGCTGCGGCTAAGGGTGACGGCCACTATGTCGGCGCCCCTCGGATATGGTCATCGCTGCGGAAACGTATTGCCCTCTCCGGGGTGCGGCTACACGATCTGAGGCACTCCTTCGCAAGCATAGGCGTGACAAGTGGTACCCCGCTTATAATCATAGGAGCGCTTCTTGGCCACAGCGACCACGCCACGACCCTGCGGTATGCTCATCTGGCGGCTGATCCCGTGAGCGCGGCAGCCGAAGACATAGGTGCTTTGCTTGAAAAGGCATTGAGTCCGGCCGTAGGTGCTGATTGCGAGCCGACACCAAATCTGTCGCCGGGCTCGTAACATGCAGCCTCCAGACGGGGGCCTTTCGCCTCGCCCATCTTTCAGAGGCAAGCCCAGATAGAAATGCGAGGTCGCGCTTGAGACGGCTTTCGCGGCCGTCGCCGCTTCGTCTATCTCCCAAGGCTGGTCGCCGGAGGCGACGGCCATGACGTTGCTTGCTCTAGCAACCGAGCATTTGGCCCAACTCCCTACCAACTGATTGTTTGCAAATTCTCGAACTGCAGAGCTTCGCCCCGCTATTTGACCAAAGGACCCTACACGCACCTTAGAGCGGTAAGGGGCGATTAGAACGGAATTGTCGCTTTACTTTGTAGAATGAGGGTGCTGAATCCGGTCGCGGCTGCGACTCGGGGGGATTTTAGTTGGTCAGTGCTGGAACTCATACATCGGTACTTGTCGAAGAAATTGAACTTGACCGATCCAACCCGAGGATTCGAAAGTTCCTCGAAATGTACCCTCAGGATCCCACGCCGGAGCAAATATTTCTGGCACTTGGCGCTGGCAATGACGAAGATATGGGGAGTTCTACCAGCACAACTTTCGAGAAGCTTAAGCAGTCAATTATCTCCAATGGCGGCATCATCCAACCTATTATCCTCAATAAGAGGAAGGATGGCTCATTGGTCTGCGTCGAGGGCAACACCCGCGTCGCCTTGTATAAGCATTTCACAAGAACGAATGTGAAAGGGAACTGGACGCACATTCCATCTCTCGTCCACGACGAGATTGACGAGGCTTCGGTGCACGCGATCCGTCTGCAGGTGCACTTAGTCGGACCACGCCCTTGGGACCCGTATTCCAAGGCAAAGTATCTGTTTGAGCTCCGCACTCAGGAGCACCTGCCGTTCGCTACCATTGTCGACTATTGCGGAGGTCGGCAGACCGAGGTAGTCGAAACCATTAACGCCTATTCTGACATGGAAGAGTTTTACCGACCGGTCCTTGGCGAAGATGGTGATTTCGACACGACTCGCTTCAGCGGCTTCGTGGAGTTGCAGAAGTCGGGAATCAAACAGGCAATTACAGCCGCTGGCTTTGACCTGACCGACTTCGCCCGGTGGATTCATGAGAACAAGCTTTACCCGCTGCAAAAGGTTCGGGTGCTTCCGCGCATCCTTCGGAATGACAAGGCCCGTGAGATATTCCTCAAACACGGCGCGCGGAAGGCTGAAGCGGTGCTTGAGAAGCCAGACCTAAATCGCACGCTCCAGGAAGCCGAGATCGGGCAACTGGGGCGCGCGCTCGTGAACCGCATCGCGTCGCTTCCTTATGAAGAGCAGCAGCGGATACGAGCGGATCCTGGAGGCGATACAGCGCAGGCCCTCGTTGACGCTCAGTCCGAGCTGGTCAAGCTGCTCGAATGGCTGAGGCTTTCGTCCTGACATGCCTGAGTCTGCGACTCACGCGATCTTAGTCCAGGCAGTAATTGCTTACGTCGAGCGCGAGTTCGGTGATCTCGCCAACATCGCCGTTCGAGAGGACGCTGTGCGCCCTCTGCGGGGTGAACGACCTCCTCGGGTTGAAGGTTACGTTCCTGACGTCTACGCTATGGACGTCCCTACAACGACGACAATAATCGGCGAGGCCAAGACCAAGCGGGATCTTGAGACTGAACACTCGCGCAAGCAAATTTCCGCCTTTCTGAGCTACTTGTCGAAAACACCGCAGGGCGTGTTTGTTCTAAGTGTGCCTTGGACGGCGGGCGCGATAGCCCGGCGGCTGGTGGCTGAAATTAACCTCCCTTTCAAGGGCACCGCCACCCGGACCATTGTCCTCGACGGGACGAGCGCGAGCAAGCCGTGAGAGGACCGCAATGCTAAAGGTTCAAAAGGCGGCCAACCTTGACGCCAAGCGGTCGGCATTCCCGCATCAAGTGGAAGCCTTGGAGGCTATCAAAGATCTGCCTTTCGCAGCTGTTTTTCACGAGCAGGGGCTAGGAAAGACGAAGATTGGTCTTGATTTGGCCCTGTCATGGCTAGCCCGTGACATAGTCGACTCGGTTCTAATAATTACCAAGAAGGGATTGATAGAGAATTGGCGTACGGAGGTGGCGAGCCACAGCCACCTAGCCCCGCGAGTGCTCGGTCAAGACCGCAATCGGAATTTCTACGCTTTCAATAGCCCTGCGCGACTTTACCTTACGCACTATGAGGTGGTGTTGTCGGAGCACAAACGCCTGGAGCTATTCCTTCGCACCCGCCGAGTGGGTGTGCTCTTGGACGAGGCACACAAAATCAAGAACCCGGAGGCCGAGGTCAGTGAGGCTCTCCACTCGCTATCCGACGGATTCATTAGGCGCGTAATCATGACCGGCACCCCGGTCGCCAACCGCCCATACGATCTCTGGTCACAAGTTCGATTTCTTGACGGAGGTGAAGCGCTCGGCCACGAATTCGCTGCTTTCAAGCGCGCGCTCGACCTTACAAACGATCTTGGCCAGGACAAGGGTCGGGCATCGGCATTTGCCGACGAATTGGAGCAACTGTTCCAAAAGATAAGGCCGTTTTCGGTCCGAGAGACTAAGAAGACAGCGGATTTGAACCTGCCCGATAAAACGATCCGCAACTTGGAATGTGTGCTCGAGCCGCGTCAGGCCGAGATATATGCCCAATTTCGCGACGAGCTGGCGGCGGTAGTAGTCCGAGAAGGTCGGCCTGTCCTCGACGATGCTGAAGGTATGTTGAAACGCCTGCTCCGCCTCGTGCAGGTCGCCTCGAACCCAATGATGGTCGATCAGTCTTATCGGGCTGCTCCTGGCAAGCTACCGGCACTCGATACACTCGTTCATTCAGCCATCGATGCTGGTGAGAAGATATTGGTCTGGACGTCGTTCACGGAGAATGCAGACTTTCTTGGCCGCCACCTGGATGAGTTTGGGGTTGGTGTGGTGCATGGCGGCCTCAGCATGGCAAAGCGCGAGGACGCGCTGCACGCCTTTAAGACCGATCCAGAATGCCGAGTACTCATCGCGACACCCGGCGCCGCAAAAGAGGGTCTGACGCTGACGGTGGCAAACCATGCTGTCTTCTTCGACCGCACTTTCAGCCTAGACGATTATTTGCAGGCGCAGGATCGCATCCACCGAATCTCACAGGAGAAGCCCTGCTTTGTGACGAACCTTGTTGCTACCGACACTGTAGACACCTGGGTAGACGCTCTCCTTGCAGCTAAGCACCTAGCTGCCCAACTCGGCCAAGGCGATATTAGCCGTGGGGACTACGACGCCCGCGCCGATTACGCATTCGGGGAAATGGTGCGTGACGTGCTTCGGCTAAGTGGAGGAGACGAACAATGACTGCCAAGACAGCCCAAGCCAAAGCTAAAGAAACGCTGCTAATCCGTGGAATTGAGGTTCCGGTCCAAAGCACGACCCTGCCGCAGATTGAGCTGCGCTTTTTCGTAGATAACCCTAGAGTTTATTCGATTCTAAGAGCCGATGGCGAGGAGCCGAGTCAGGCCACCATCGAACGCAAGTTGCTCGAGATGGACCACGTCAAGGCGCTTATCCAAGATATCAAACGAAACGGCGGTTTAACCGATCCGGTTATAGTCCGTGCCGGAAAACTAGAGGTTCTAGAAGGTAACAGTCGGCTCGCGGCTTACCGCGCGCTAGCCAAGATTGACCCCATTAAGTGGGGTCAGATGAAATGCCGATTGCTGCCAGAGGGTATTGACGAAGGGCTGGTCTTCGCTCTTCTCGGTCAGTACCACATCAAGGGCAAGAAGGACTGGGCGCCCTTCGAGCAGGCAGGCTTCCTCTTCCGACGTTTCAAGGTCCATGACGTTGACGTGGCCCAGCTCGCGCAGGAAATCGGCCTGTCGAAGCGCAAAGTGGAGCATCTCATAGACACCTACCAGTTCATGCACGACCACGGAGAGGCCGACACCGCACGCTGGAGTTACTATGACGAGTATTTGAAGTCGTCCCAGATTCGGAAGGCTCGCCTGAGCCAACCCGGGTTCGACGACCTTGTAGTCAATAAGATAAAATCGGGTGAGATCCCGCGTGCTGTCGACGTCCGCGACAGGCTGCCTGTCATCTGCTCCGCGCCAAAGGCGCTACAGAAGTTTGCCACCAAGACTTATGACTTCGAGGAGTCGCACGAACAGGCTGTCGAAGCAGGCGCTGATAGCGCGCCCTATAAGAGGTTAGCGAAATTTCGCCTGTGGCTAGTCAAACCCGACGTGGAAGCCGCCCTTGGCAATGCTCAGGGTGAGACGCGCAAGAAAATTCAGTTCGAGCTCGACAAGCTCGCGGGCCGGATCGATGTCGTGCGGGGTAAGCTAAAGTCCAAGGGATGATGGTTTTCAGCGCCGTCGAGGCGCTGATTTGGATCCCTTCCGGCCGCGCAGCCATTCATGTACCCTGAGAATGATTTTGAGTTGGAGGCGCTGACGTCACGTGAAATCCTTTCTGATCAGCCCTGTTCGCGGCGTGGCAGAAGATCGATGGAGCTCGGTCGTGGAGGGGCTAACGGCTGACGGATTCGCCGTCTACTGGCCGCAGCGAGACACCGACCAGACAGATCCAATTGGTTTCGCTATTTGTGCGCAGAATGCAGAAGCTATCGCTGCTGCCGATGTAGTGCACGTCATATGGGATGGTTTAAGTCAGGGAGCCCTATTCGACCTTGGTGTCGCGTTTGCTCTCGGGAAGAAGGTCGTAGCTTTGGATTTGCCGCCTGGGACGAGCGGAAAATCTTTCCAGAATATGGTTCATTACTGGGAGGAGAATGGACCTGCAGCGTTAGGAGCAGACCCGAATCCAGAGCGGAAGATCGTAAAGCTCCGTCAAAAGGAACATGACGGACACAGCCGCCGCCAGAAAAAGATAGCCGACCACTAGCGGAAGGCTGACGCTTAATCCGAGAATGCGCGGCGGCGCGTAGTCAACCAGTTTCTGCAGTGGTTTCCAGTACAACTGCTGTCCCTTAGCGCCCTGTGGCTTTACGGGGAAAAACACATTCCACATCGGCAAAAAGTCGAAAGCGTTACGCGCCACCGCGAGAGCGAAAAATACCATCATGAAAAAGAGAGCCCCGCTCTGATGTGGCATCAGCGGGCAGCTACGGACTGTGGTGTAGCTGCCGGAGGCCAAAAAAAAGCTCGACGCCATGATGAACAAATAAATGCTGTTCATCATGAACCAATAGCGCTGAACGCCATGGCCGACAGCGACAAACTCTGGGCTGATGTTGTGGTCGCCGAATATAGTATGCCGCAGTTGCCCAATAATGAGCATGGCGAGGCCGAACAGGATCAAGATCTCATGTGCAACGAAGAACCAGAAGAAGCCCGCGACGTCTGTGACTCCTTGCTCTAGCGCTTTGCCCATCAGTGCAAAAGGTCCCATCGTCAGCACGATGACAAGATAGTCAAAAAGGAATCCTAAACGATGGGGAACAACGTTCGCATTTTGGGCATACCGCAGGTCAAGGCCGCGTGACGCTTGATGGAAAAAAATAGCTGCCGTGGTTCCCAGAATGATTAGTGCGGCGCCATTGAACGCAACGACTTCCCAATCGACGACCTTTGGGCCAGCAGTGATGACGAATGTCGTTACCTTGTGCAGGATCGATGCGGCCGCGACCGAGAATACAATCGAAAACAACATCGCGAACAAACGATTGAGGTTGTCGATTGTGCGTTCCTGCTGGCGAATTTGAAGTTTGTCTTCGTCTGACGTTGCGCCCACAGTCACCATCGATACAGTCGTAGCGGTTATTGACATGTTGCCCCACACCCGGTTTTGCGAGACCCTTAGCAGCTTTCCACCGAGCCTGGACATGTGATTTTTCTCGATGCGCTGGATTTCGCGTTGATGCGGTCGGATTGATTTTCAAGGCGCATTTACCGCAACTCCGCGCGGAGAGAGCTGCGACGCAGCCCTCCGCGCGGCTTGACTTGCAGCGCTCCAGGATGCCCGATGGCGTTTTTGTCGGGACGGCTAAACAATGCGCCTTGACCTGCATGTTTAGGCTGCACAAAGTGCAGTGTGAGGCTGCACTTTTGAGAACCGATTCGCGCATGTCCCCTCCCATAGTGATCGACTGCCTTAAAGGCCGCTCCTCGCATCGGCAGGTTCTGCTGGGGTTCGCGCCTGCGGACCTGCTTTGCAAACTAAGCTTCCCCGACATCCTTGATGAGGACGCCGGTCGCGGCTATCAGCGCCCTTTCAATGAGCGACACAGTCAGGACTTCCGACGCTACATCAAGGAGCCAAACAGCTCGACGATACCTTTAACGCTGAACTTGCGACCGTCCGCTAAAGGCGATTGGCGCGTCGTCCAATTGCCGGATGGCAGAGTGCAATTGGAAATTTCGACCACTGCAGGGAAGATCATGGCCCAGGTCGATTGCCAGCATCGACTGGGCCATTTGAGCGACCTTCCGGTCCCTCTGCCGTTCATGTGCTTCATCGGCCTCTCAGAGCGAGAGGAAATGGAAGTATTCAGCATCATCAACAGCAAGGCCAAGGGTCTGAGCACGAGCCTCCTCGACTATCACGAGGCGCAGCTCGCCGAGTCTCTGGCGGATGACCGACCCGAGCTGTTCATTGCGCTGCAGCTCAACAACATCGAGGAGTCTCCTTGGCTCCGCCGCCTGAATCTCGGTGGCAAGACGACATCTGGTCTGAAGCGGATTGCTTCGCTGCGAATGATGCAGCAGGCAGTGAATGACTTCCTGAAGGCCAGCAAGATCCTGTCAAGTCACTCGGTTGACGACGCCGCCAGGAATGTTCTCGACTTCTGGAGCGCTGTAGTCGTGGTCATGCCCAAGGAATGGGCGGATCCGCGACGTCACATGCTGACCAAAGGTATAGGGGTCTATGCGCTGATGCGTATAGCCGCCGACATCTTCATCGAGTGCAGGGACATGGGCCGGGCCTGCGACAAACGTGCCTTCACGACGGCGTTGGCTGACTTCGCGGGCTCTGTCGATTGGTCAACCTCTGGCCCGCTCAAGGGCTTTGGCGGTCAGGGCGGGGTTAAAGCCGCCATCGAATACATTCGCGATGCACGCAAGCGCACACGCTACAAGGTGGTCAATGGCTGATAAGAATATTCTTCTGATCGAACCGGGGTACAAGAACAAATATCCACCGCTCGGCCTGATGAAAATCGCGCAATATCACGGGCCGCGCGGCAAAAAGGATCGCGTACGGTTTATCAAGGGGCAGGACCGCTCGGTCCTTTCTCAGGGGTGGGATCGCATTTACGTCACCACGCTGTTCTCATTTGAATACCCCAAGATCGCAGAGACCATCGACTTCGCCCTTGAGGTCGCCAACGGACAGGCAGACAAAGTGTTTGTGGGCGGCATCGCTGCCTCGCTGATGCACGGGCGGTTCCAACAAGAACGTCGCTGGCAGGGGGTCCGGTTTATCAAGGGCCTGCTCGCAAGCCCGCCCGCAGTAGCACTCCAACTCGACGAGTTTTCTGAAGAGCTTTATAGCGACGACATTCTTGGGCAGCCAATTGAAGATCTGGTGCCAGACTACGGCATTCTCGATCAGATCGACTACAAGTACCCTGTTCGAGACGCCTACTTTGCCTACACCTCCCGGGGCTGTATCCGAAAATGCCACTTCTGTGGCGTGCCGAAACTTGAAGGTGCTCAGCGGGACACCGAGTCGCTGACCGCGCTCGTTCGCGCCATCGATGACCTTTATGGACCGAAGAAAGACCTCACTTTGATGGACAACAACGTGGTGGCTTCACCGCGTTTCAAGGACATCATCGCCGAGATCCGGGATCTCGGTTTCACCCCAGGCGCTAAGCTGCATCGGCCAGGTCGCGTGCCCGTCCAGCGTCGGGTCGACTTCAACCAAGGCGTGGACGCTCGGATCCTATGCAAAGATCCAATGTACCTTCGGGAGTTGGCAACGATCTGCCTCAAGCCGCTTCGGATCGCTTTCGATCATCTCGGCGTGAAGAAACCGTACGAACAGGCAGTTCGATATGCCGCCGAGTATGGCCTGACTGAGTTGTCGAATTACATGCTCTATAACTTCCACGACGGACCTGCAGATCTGTTCGAGCGCATGCGTTTGAATGTGGCGCTGAATGAAGAACTGAATGTACGCATCTGGTCGTTCCCCATGCGCTACCAGCCGACCGACCGGCCCGATCGCGGGCACGTTGGTGAGAAGTGGTCGCGCTATCAGCTTCGTTCAATGCAGATCATCTTGCAGGCGACGCACGGCATCGTTAGCGGTGCGCCGACTTTCTTCAGGCGCGCGTTTGGCGACACGTATGAGGACTACCAGCGTATCCTGCTGCTCCCGCACGACTTCATTTTTAATCGAGATTGGTTCGAGAGGGTCGATCCTGAGGAACGGCTTGCCTCCTACCGGGCGGAGTTCGACAAGCTTGACGGCTATGAGCGTGCTGAACTCATAGAACTACTGTCATCCTGCGATCCTCGAGAGATCCCCGGTTTGTCGGAGAGGGCGACCACGTCGGCGCTGAAGCGAGTACTCCGCTTCTACATTCCCTTGCCAAAGGAGGAGCTATCCGAGATTTGGGGGAGGCAAAGGGAACTGCCTCGGGGCGAGATTGCGACCGAAATCGACATGGCCGAGGACGAGCGGGTCGAGGATGCTGGGCTCGACCATGAGGATGAGCCGAATCCACCAGGCCGCAAGAACAAGCCTCGTGAAAGGATCGCGGCATGAACTCGATAGGGACCGCTAAGCTTGCTCGCGCGCCATCCGATCCTCGCGAACGGTCGACTGAAAGGCATGAGCTACCCGAAGTCGTAATCGGGAAAGATGTGCTCGAGTTGGTGTCGAGCGGTATGTATGTCGACCCGATGACGATATATCGCGAATACATCCAGAATGCCGCCGACGCGGTCGACGCTGCGCGCAACTCGGGCGTTCTTGCTGAAGACGAACCCGGACGGGTTAACATCTCCGTCGACTCAGAATCGCGCACCGTGAAGATTCGCGACAACGGGTGCGGCATTCCTTTCCCACAATTCGCGCAAAAGCTTACGGCGCTTGGCGGAAGTGCAAAACGCGGAACGGTTGCGCGGGGCTTTCGTGGTGTGGGTCGGCTGGCCGGTCTTGGATACGCTCAGGAGCTGATCTTCCGTGCCCGGGTTGCGGGAGAAACTAAGGTTTCGCAGCTCCGCTGGGATTGCCGTCTTCTGAAGTCGGCGCTGCGTGAAGCAGGGAACGACCGAGGAGTGGCAGAACTCATCCGTAGCGCGACGACGCTGGAGCGCGTGGAGATCGACAATGCTCCCGACCGCTTTTTCGAAGTGGAAATGCGCGGTATCGTGCGGCTGCAGAATGACCGACTGATGAGCTTTTCGTCTATATCTGAATATCTCAGCCAAGTCGCGCCGGTCCCGTTCTCGCCGACATTCGCCCTGGGTGCCGAGTTAACTGAGTTGCTCTCTCGTCACGTCGATTTGGGGTCGCTCGACATACGGATTAACGATGCTGAAGAGCCCGTCATGAGGCCGCATCGCGACAACTTCAGTCTCGGTGATAAACAAGCGGTCAACTTCGAAGGCATGAGCGTCGTTGAGGTTCCGGGGATCGACGGTAACGTCGCGGCTGTGGCGTGGATTCTGCACCACGAGTATGAGGGCGCCCTGTCGACTGGGACCTTGGTCCGTGGCCTCCGGCTTCGCACAGGTAACGTTCAGGTAGGCGACAATGCCTTGTTAGAGGACCTCTTCCCCGAGGCGCGTTTCAACGCTTGGTCCGTTGGGGAAGTGCACGTGATCGACCGGCGGATCGTTCCCAATGGGCGACGCGACCACTTTGAGCAAAACGCCCACTTCAACAACCTGGTCAATCACCTTGCGCCAACCGCGCGCGACATCGCGCGCCGGTGCCGTACAAGTTCGGTTCGTCGCAGGTGGCAACGAGAGTTTGAACTGCACGCGCAGTCAGTCGCGCAGTGTCTGGGCGTCATAACTCAGGGTAGCGTAAGTCGACCGGAAAGAGAGCGGTTGGCTTTGTCGGCAGAACAGACGTTGCTTCAAATGAGCAAAGTCGCCGGTAAGGAATTGCTTGCTGACTCTGTAGGAGAACGCATCAACAAGATCGATTCGTTACGAGCACAGCTGGGGGACGCGATGAATGACGATGTGCCGGTGTCCTCCCCTCTGATGCGACTGCCCGACGCACAGCGGCAGACCTACGAGCACTTTTTCGAGCTGGTATACGAGTGCTCAATCAACCGGGTCGCAGCAAAAGCTCTCATAGACCGCATACTATTGCGGATCGAGTGAGTTGCTGGCCACTAGACGTCAGCACGGATTGGCGTGAATTTCCGATTGCTCGCTATCAGGAAATCGCACCGTGGAGATCAACAACGTACACGGCAGTTCTTTTGCAAGCAGCACAACACCATCGAGCGCATGCTTGCCCGTCTCCAGATCGGCCGCGCCATGGTACCCGCTAGGATCAAGGCGCCGACAGCTTCTTCGACATGTTCCATCTCGCCACGGCCTGATACTGGCTCAAAATCGGTCAGGTGGCCGCACCAAAATTCGCACTTAGACATTACTGTTGTGTGCCGCACGATACTGGTTTAGCTCTTGCCGGGGGAAACGCGCCATAGACTAGCGCAGAGGTAAGGGCGTTGCTACGCTCTGGGGGGGCCGGTCTGAAAGATAACAAGAAAGTACGTGCTTTCGGAAGCATGCTTCGTCGTTCCAGCGCAAACCTGCGACGTCCCTCCGACCGCCAGCGGCAGGGCAATCGAGACGCGTCGCTAAGGCTTCCGATCGACTGCGAGGACATGGCCACTTTCATCGAGCGGGTGGACGCGGCGCTTCGCTCTCCAGCTAGTTTTGTCTACATAGATACGTCGTTCTTGATGTGGCTTACCAAGATTGGTCCCACATCTCGCGCCGAATTCTTCAAGTGGCTTGACGGTGCATGCCCGGGCCGAGTTGCCGTACCAACATGGTCACTTCACGAACTTTACCGTCATCACGTTGAGAACAGGCTCGTTGCCGATGTCGACGAGCAAATCAAAAAACTGAACAAGTTGATTGGAGAAAGCTTCTCAACGGTATGGACGCTATTCGACGAACCGCTGAGCGGCGCATCGAGTCCGGCCCAACAACGCGAACAGGCCCGCGACGCATATCGCGAAGTGAGAACGGTAACGGACAGGGCGGCGGCTTGGAAGGGTGGCTACGAACGCAACGCCCGTGAGGTGATCGAATTTGCGAACGAGCGGGCGTTAAAGGGTGGCGAAATCTTTGACCGATTCTCATCTATTGAGACGCTTGCCGATGCGCGCTTTACGGGGCGAATTCCACCTGGCTTTCAGGACAAGCGTAAAAGAGAAATTGATACCGAGAATGACAGCGGCGACGATGTACTAGTCGGAAGTAACCGCTGGGGCGATCTTGTCTTCTGGCAGGAGATTTTGGAGCATGCCCGCGTGCATCGGGTTCGAATTGTGGCGGTTCTAACAAAGGATCTGAAGAACGATTGGCGAATGGCTGGAAAACTGCCAGTCCGTGGCGATCTTGAAGGTAGTGCCGTTGGGGCCCAGCCTCCCCACCCTATGCTGAGCTTCGAAGCGGCCCGAACCGGACATGCCAATGAAGTTGTGCTGTTGGATCAAGTTCGCGTGGCTGAATTGATGAAGCGAACGACTGACAACGTTGCAGGGTTTGTCTCCGCGGCACAGCCGCCTTCACTACCCCCTCCTAAGACGGAAACGGAATTGAGAAACGAAGCACGAGAGCGCCAGCAGCACGAGGAAAGAAGGATTGCGGAACACGCGGCCCGCGCGAGTAGTTTTCGGTTCTTAGATCCTAGAGGTCTGAAGGCGAGTGATGCAGTAATCCAGCGGGCTCTGTACGACACACGTGACGACTCCACCCGAATCTCGGGACTCACCGAATTTGAGACGGCATTTCAAAACGCCCCGAACTCGCGAGATGCGATCGACTTGATCACAAGTGACGTAGTTTGCAAGCTTGGGGGAGCGGGGCTGGTTGCATTCGGTAGACGGCTGCTTGCTTCAGTGGCCGACGATGCGCAGAGGGCCGCAGGCGTGACCGATTTAGCGTCGGCGATCCATACCTTTCCAGAAGAGACAGCATCTTTCCTCTATATGGGGCTGCTCGCAGGGACGTATCTCGACGGCAGAAATAGTCTCTTAACGGCAGCAAATGGTCTCGTCGCACAAAAACTGTTCTTGATGCTCGATAGACAATTTGCCCGCAGGCCGATTGAGCAAATTTACAAAAAATCAATTGTGGCCGAGCGACAGCCCCTTTACCTGCCCTCAGACCCCTTGCCTATTTTCGCAGAGTTTAAGATCGATACGGAGCTAGATCGCAACAGAGCGCTTCGGGCCATCTGGATCAACGACCACAATCTTCTCATAGATGTGCAGTCGGACCGTGAGCTCCAGCTTGCAACGCGGTTCGGGAGGATTCAAGTCACACCTGAACTATTGCTAGACCACATCGCCGAGCTTTACGTCCTGCCGCGTCGTCAGCTCGGGTCCTCCGGTACCGCAATTGATGGATACAGCTTCGATGAGCACATGGGATTGCGCGCACCGACTGAGGTATGGCGTCAACGTCCCAAGGAGAAAAACTGATGACAGGTTTCCGCGACGTCCAGGTTGATCCCTACTTCGGTGGATTTGTCCTCGAGACACTCACCATTGGTATGTATGAGGAAACTCGGAATGCAATTCGAGAATACGTTCAAAATGGGTTCGACTCTATTCAACGCGCGGTTACCAAGCTTCACCAGCTTGACCCGAACGAGGGACTAATCAGGATCATTTTTGACGTTGACGGTGACGGGGTTCGAATCCGCGACAACGGCGCGGGTCTTTCCGCGCAGATAGCGGTAAGGACGCTGACGTCGATTGGCGCCTCGGCGAAAGACTTCTCAACCGACGCCGGTTTCCGTGGCATCGGACGCTTAGCCGGTGTTGCGTTCTGCGATACATTGACCTTCACCACAAAGGCCATCAGCGAACCTATTCTGACTGAGGTAATTTTCGACGCGAAAAAGATGCGCGAAATGATGTCGCCTCAACATGGAAGTAAATATTCTGCGCTGCAACTCCTCAAGGATTGTGTTGTGGGGCGGCAAAGCGACATATCCCCTGATGAGCCGCCTTTCTTCGAAGTAAGCATGCGCTCGTTCGTTGAGCCACCAACCGAGCTGACTTCGCCCGAGCAGATGGAGTTATTTATCGCGCAGATATCTCCGGTCGGTTATAGGGAAGATTTCGCGTTCGCCAGCGCTATTCAAAAATACGCACAAACCGCGCCAGTGCCAATCGACACAGTTAAAATCGTAATCGAAGAAGCAAACGAAGAGCCAAAGCCAATCCTTAAACCATACGGCGCGAAGTATGAAATTCAGGATGCGGAGGCAAAGGTCACGTTGTCCGATATCAAATTTTACGCTTCCCCAACTGCTCAATGGTGGGCATGGGTCGGAAAGAAGGACGTGCCAGGTTCCTATACCGAAGAGGAGGTGCGAGGAATTCGCGTAAGAACCAAGAATATACAGATCGATGGAACTGCTCTTGTACGCGATATATTTCAGCGTCAAAATAAGTCGAATGGTCGTTACCAGGATTGGTTCATTGGCGAGATATTCGTCGACCCCAAGCGCGTTGTGCCTAATGCTCGGCGCGATGGTTTTGAGGACAATAAGGCTTGGAGGGCTATTAGAAACGAAATCGGAGGCACTGTTTGTAAGGACGCCGGTACCTGGGCCCAAGAAGTTTCCAATCAGGGGCAGCTCACTCTTGAGAAACTAACCCAAAAGACAGAGCGAATAGCCGACGAATTTGAAACCCTTCGTCGCAGCGAATTCAAAGACGGGGATCGAACGATCGGTGTATCTGCCGCGATGACAAAACTTCAGACGGAGGTTGGTCGAGCGGCGCGTAACGCGAACGCGGCCACGCTTAGTTCACTTCAAGCGCTAGGGTCAAAACTCCTTGACATGAAGGCCGAGGCGATGGGCAAGCTCGCCCCTGCGACACCGAAAATCGACTCCGATCGAATCGAGAACGAGGCCCGGGACGTTCTCCTGGGAGAGCTGATGGCCCAGTTCGAGCAGCATCTGGAACTTCCCTGCCTTTCTAGCGTAAGGACCGTAGTGAAAAGGGAGTTTGGTTGGCCGCGCTCATGACCAGATAGGGGGCCCACAGCGTGTATAAGCGCACCTCAGGGTATGCCCTGAGGTGACGTAACACCACTCTCGCCGGTCGATGTAACATCGGAGTTGACACCGACTATTTGTGACAAGGTAGGCTCGGGGCCTAAGCCCTGAGGTGACACATCATGAGCCGGATAGGCTACGCCCGCGTTAGCACGATCGACCAAGATCTCGATACACAAATTGCGAAGCTAAAGGCCGAAGGCTGCGGCATAGTTCGCTCCGAGAAAGTGTCCGGTGGAAGTCGCGACGGGCGCACGGAATTAGCAACTGTTTTGGATTTCTTGCGACCAGGTGATGAGGTGGTGGTAACAAGGCTGGACCGGCTCGGCCGCGATACGCGCGACGTCCTCAACTTGATTTACGAGTGTGAGCAGAGAGAAGCATTTGTCACCATCCTTGACCCACACGTTTCGACAAGGGGTGAGATGGGTCACATTGTGCTGACAGTTCTCGGCATGGTCGCTCAAATGGAGCGCCGGTTTATCCGGGAACGGCAGCGTGATGGCATCGAACAGGCGAAGCGCAGTGGTGTCTATAAGGGCGGCCAGCAGCGGCTAGACCGCCAACGTGTCGTTCAACTGCACAATGATGGGCTCAAACCCACAGAAATCGCGAAGGCTATCGGCTGTTCTCGAATGCAGGTCTACCGCATCTTGGATAGCAACTCTAAGCTCCAACGTGATCCCACCTAGCACTGACCTGGTTACGTTATGTCGTGAAAGGACCGCTTGGCTACACCAGCAGCGGTGCGTATGGGGGACGTCAACGAACAAAAATGGAGCCGCTGTGAAACACTATCCTTTCTTACGCATCGCTTTGCGCGAGTGCTGTTATGGTTGCAAACCTTGACTCTACGGCCACTTCCGAACCATTCTCCAACACTCTAGGACGCTTTGATCACAAGGAGGATATTATGGGGATGATGAGAATACACGCTGCTATGGCAGTCAGAGCTTACCTCAAAGCAGCAGGATTGCCCGATTTTGATCAACAGACATGGTCGCAAACGCGAAGGGCACTCCTTGGCAAGGCTGCTGATGATGAAAACAATTTTCTGAGTCTGGGAGTTGAGTCAACGACTGCAGCTCAGCAATTGGAAAAGCACCTTGCTGGAAAGCCCGACGATTTGTCGTGACAGAGGCAATTCCTCGTGGAGCCTATAGGTGACATAGACTTCGCAAGACAACTCGAACGCGAGCAACGTATCGAAGTTGCGCGCCTCGTCGTCGCCCAGTGGGACATTCATGCAACAGATGAATGCGCTGCTGTTGTTGGATCATCTGCTCGTGGCTGGTTTGACGACACGTCGGATGTTGATGTCGCCATCGTTTCGCCTTTTCCGAACAGGGCCGAACTTGAAGACAGGTACTCCCGCTCACAAGTGTCAGTTACATACGTAGCTCGCTCAAAGATTGAAGCGTTGTGCTCGTCTAGGTATACGGACCTGGAGGGTCTTCGCCTTTTATCCAATATGTCCGCTGGGATAACCGTTGCGGGCAATGACTACATCGTTGCTGCGGCCGCACAAGCAAATACACGTGCTGCGTTGAAGCCAGAGATCTGCGACTTCTACCTTCGTATAGCGCAGAGTCGTTCCACTTGTTTACTTGATATAAAGGGGACGGAGCGACTCAGTTGGCTGAATGAAGGCCTGCAAGCCGCCCTACTATTACTCTGCGCACTCTCTCCCTTGCGACTCCTTAAGCTCAAGTGGACTATGAGAACAATCGAGAGTTTTGCGCCGGAAGCGGCTCGCGCTTGCGAGCTGTTGTTTGCCGCGCTCAATTGCAGTACTGCGTATCGTAAGCAGAAGGCTGCCCTAGTCGATCAGGCGTTTCAAGACGACAGCCGAGCAATCCGACACATTTGTAGGCAGCTTGCTGCAGTGGGGCGGGCTAAGTCACTGCCGTTGACAACCACTGATCACCTGCAACTCTGCCTCGTTTCGGAGCTCTGCCGAACGAGCGGGCATTTTGACCAGCTGGCGGCGGACATCGATTGGCCAGCCATAGATAAACTTCTGGCTGAGATCACGCGAATGGCGGTCCGTCGGGTAGAAGTCGCAATGAATGATGACAATCCAGAGCTCTTGGCGCGATGAGAATTCAGTGGCGACATCCTGGTCGCTTACGGCAAGGTATTGTACGGGAAACTCCGGCCGTATGGTGTCCTAATATCGCTTTCGCGGGTTGTAATTCTAGCTATAGGACGCTGACGACCTAAATTGATTCTCCTCTTCAGACCATAGAGGCAATACGAGCTTCGACTGACCCGCTCTCGTAGAAATACTCGGATGCACTGAACTTCATCACTCGTGCGTGTTTGAAGCGGCGTTGTGCATCCTCTAAAAGACATTCATAGGCTTCGGCCATACGCTGAAGTGCGTCCAAATGCGCCCACTGACCCACGAGACTTCGGCCCTCTGCCATAGCTCTTTCGTAGGATTGGCGAGGGTCTTCGGACAGATAAACAAAGGTGAAACGAATCCGCGGAATGCGCATCATCTCATAAAGCGCAGTGAAATCGCCCCAAGGCCTGGTAGACATCGATAATAAATATGCGAATGTCGAGAGATAGGAGCGATCGAAGAAGACGACTCTATCGCTCAATCGTTGCGCCATATCAATCTTTCTCTGGTCATTCAGAATGTAATATCGGCTGTCTTCGCTTTTGTATGGTGAAGCACCTGGAAGTATCTCCGGTAGCAGAGGAGCTTTACTTGCGCATGCCAAGCGCGCTATTAACGTCGACTTACCGACGCACATTAATCCGTCTACTGCGACAATGGATTTGCTTAGGACCACCATCGAGAGCTTTCACGAAAGCCGAGGGCTGCTTTGGCCACAAAACGATCATCGATGGTATTCCGCGTCGGCCTTTTGTCTACCCAAGCTAATGCTGCCACACAATGGGAGGCTACGTATATCGCCAACAGTTCAATGGGCACCTCAAGTCCAACTATGTCCCGCCATGCGCTGACGAATCTATTGGCATCGGGCGAGACGATGCCATCAAAATCGGTCCAGACTATCTTCGCCAGATCATAACGCGCATCGCCGACCAAGGCAGCTCCAAAGTCAAAAATCACTATTCTGCGGTCGGCGGCACCAACGATTACGTTACGCAAGGTAAAGTCGCAGTGGATAATAGTGCTGAGCCCGCCGTCAATTGCTCCGAATTTTTCGCGAAGTGCACCAAGAGCGAAATCCCCTCCCAACAGATTCTTGCTCTCGCGGCTCAGGCGCGACGTCCACTTCTGGATCTGGCCGGAAAGCTGGGCTCTCCAGTCGGTCCAGTCGCCCCGCGCCCCTTTTATCTCCTTTAAGAATGCCAGATCTTGCACTGAAACAGTGGCCCCTTCGCAGTGCAATGTACCGAGCGCTTGTGCGGCTGACTCAACAAGCCTGGGATACGAGCTCGTGCGGTTGCGGTGAGCCGCCGTTCCAGTTTCGCCATCTATCCACTGGGTCGCCAATGTCAAATTGCCGTTGTACGGCCCGTGCCAAAGATACTGTGGAACTGGCGCTTTTGTTTGGCTTAAGCGCCACGCAAGCTCGGCTTCTCGATCGAAGCCACGGATGTCGTCAAACTGTTTTATAGCGGCAAGTTTATCGTTCACATAGCCACGATAAACTCTGGTGTTGCCGGTTACAGATATGACATCTCCGATCTCAATCGTCATGCTGACGAACTCACTAGTTGTTTGGCGACTTCTGCCGTACGGGCCAGTAGCTCGTTTGCATCACCTCGCAGAGTGAAGGCAGAGAGACACGCTAGCGATCCGGTAACTGCTTCAATCCTTTCAAAGACCTCTTCATCGCTCTCGGTGCGTTGGTCAAGCCAACCGCGAAGGTAGTCTGGGTCGCTAGGCTCGGTTATGGCTCGACGAATCGAGAGTGCGGCGTCCCGATTGGATAAGGGCGTCATTTCTAGTGGAGCACCATCTGCGGTGAGCTGTGCCAGTATCACCCAACCTATGTCCGCTTCGAATGTAGAGTTTGAGTCGGTCAGGACTTCCAATTCTCTCGGCGTCACTTCGTATTTTTCTCGCTCTCCCCACTCAGGGGTTGTGGTTCGGCGCAGAAGTGATTCGGCGGGCGCGCGACGAAACTGCCAATCACTAAATGCAGAGGATTCCGCTTGGACAAGCCCACGGCCGAGCCGGATACTGAGCGGCCAGGTCATAACTCGAGCGTTCTGTTGTGTTCCGTTTACTACACACCGGTCGTTAGCGATGTAAGAAAAACCTGCATATCGGGACAGCGCCCAAGTCGTCGTGGTCTTTCCTGCGCCGGAGTCGCCTAAGATAACGGCGGCCCGACCGTCCCGACAAACGGCAGCAGCATGCAAGAACAGCCCTCCATCCTTCTGGGCCTGGCGGAGGAGGATCTCGCGAATGATCCTCACGGGTACCCGGTACGATTCCAGTGTTGGTTCGGCGGCAACGACCAGAAAACGATCGGCGCTGCGTATTATTACGTGCGCAGGTTTGCTTGGTTGCGCGAGCGCGAACAATTGCATATCGCCGTACTCTGTCTTCGCGTATACGACATCGTGCTTCGCACTCAGGTAGCCGCCACACTGCGTCAGTGGCAGCACCTCTTCATAAAGCTGATGGTCAACAAGGAAACCTACAAAGATTTCCCGTCTGTTGCCGAAGGTAGCAGGCCGGAGGTATTCACGTGCTTCGTCAATTGCTCCGTTTTCGTTACTGCAAATACACGCGGAGCATGACGGGTTCGCCCAACGATACCCCCATTCCCATTCCGAAGCTGGTTTGTGCAGGTATGTTTCGAACAGCGTTACCGCTCGGCGCAACCGAGAACTCAGTAGCATGTCGAAAGCTCAGTGTACGAAGTGGATCGTACCTCACTCATGTCCATGCTCCGATTCAGGCACACGACGGCCGAGGCCGCCATACCCACGACCCTGTCATAGAACCGGAGATGATAGGGGATCGCGCCTGCCATGAGCAGGCCCGCAAAGACATGCGCTCTCGGCCAAAGCCTTGGGTCGAAGATCTCGTTGTTTTCTCGTCCCATATCAAGTAGATTAAAATATAGATAACGATAGGCATGCACTGCTGCGCTTGATCCGAGATCGTATTCGCAATCTAACCCTTCCCAATGCATACGGCAGAACCCCGCCTTGATGAGTGAATAACCGCAATATATGTCATGCAGTATCTTACCATAGTCATAGCAAATATCGAAGTGATCATGCGCGTCCCCAAAGCTTCCTCGTGGGTCAATTAGATAAAAGGCTTCGTGTCCCGCTAACATATTCCCTGTATGAAGATCTCCATGAACTAGGCAAAAATGAGTCGGTGCGTGTTGGTCGATCGCCTCTCTCCCGTCGCTGAATAGCTCTAAGCATCGCAACAGGCCGAAACATTTTGTACCGTTAATCCGAACCTCCCTAGACCAGATAAGATGGTGAAGAAGAGAGCAATAAAAAGGCGGAATATTGATGAGTCGTGCTTCGGTTTGTTTCAGAAGGTGTTCAAGTGACGACACCCACGGTGGGCTAGCTGTTCTGTGCATCACGCACGCAACCCATTCCATTATTTCGCTTTGGATTTTAGCCGCAACTTCTGCTGAACATGCCTCTTGCACGATCTGATCTGAAAGTGGCTCCATATAGACATTTTGTAAAACAGCCGAAGCGCTTTGTGGACCCCACTCCAAGCACCTAATTTTTGGGAAGCGTGATTGAACTTCTGGAGTTTGCCTCTGTACCCAGGCAGTTTGCTCGAGCACACGTCTCGAAGCAAACCCTAAGGCCGTCTTGATGACGGCGTCCCCGCGGTAGTCGACCCACGCGCCGGAGGCTTCGGGATGCCATCGCAACGGTGCACTCAAGGAGCCAAGCACTTTCGGTCGCTCCGCTGATCTGCTAGCCTCACCGCCGAAATCTAGCACATTGTTGCAAGCGACGCGTGAGACATTTGCAAGAACTAAAATGCCATATAGCCTGTGGATTGCAAGCCCGTTTGCCGTTGAATTAGGGGCGATCGCCTTGACCATTGTCACCCTAAGTTGCCTCGCACTCCTGTTATTACTGACGATTCAGGCGCTGAAACGGACGCGAAGTGCTGTCGATTGGGTATCCAGATATTCACACACACAATTGCAACACCTACCAGACCTCGGGAGCTATCCACGACTATTTGTTTTGTTGCCCGCTCTAGAAGAACAGGCGATCGTCCCCGCCACCCTTGATCACTTTAGCCGGTTAACCTCACCATTCCTTTGTATAGAGATTGTTGTCGTCACCTCCAATCTGGAAAATGTTCGAAGGGAACAATTTGCGACCCAAATTTCCGGCCCTACGACAGCGAACCTTGTGGACGCTTGGGCAGCGCAGAATCCCGCTGCGCGGGTCAGGCGGCTTCACGACCCGGATTTCGGCGGCAGCAAGGCTACGAAGCTAGCCTTTGCCACCTCTGTGTTGTTAAACACAGAGAGCAAGTCAGACAGCTCACGGATCGTCTTCGCAGTTTATGACTTCGATTCCCGTCCCTCAGCCAACACATTCACGGAATATCTGGCTAGATTCAATAGCGAGATCCCTGCGCCGGTGGTCCAACAGGTTCCCCACCCGATTGGTATGGAGATCGACGCACTGCGATCGCCGTCGTTGTCGCGGCTGTTTGCAATCGGGCATCTTGAGCGCTCTCTCGGGCTCGAAACGCATCACTACCGCGAAGTGGACGCAGCCTCTGTCCACACTCATCGAGCCCTGCGGGGCTGCATGGGAGCCGGTCTCTTCATCCGCGCCGATACGCTTATGATGGCTGGCAATTTTCCGCCAGATTCGGATGACATACGGCTCGGGTATCGGCTTGATTTGCTCGGTATCAAGCGAGAGACGCTGGCCTCGCCAAATTGGGTTCAGCCGCCGCCGAACATCTTCGCCCTCTTCAAGCAGCTACGCCGAATTTACGGCGGCGTGTACTCCTCGTTCACTGAAGTTCGCCTCTTCTTAACCGCGAACCCTCATCTTCGAGCGAGCACCCCATTTGCGCGCGCAGTGAGGAGGCACGTACAGGACGCCGCCATAGGGGGGAGAACGTGCTTGTTTGGGCTGCTGGTAGCCACCGCATATGCGGGTCAGCCCATTTCAATCGCTACTGCTCTCTCATTTTTTGCTTGGGGAACACAAGCTTTTGCATTCTACTTGGTAGTTACTCAAGCTCGGAAGTTCTCAATTCGCCTAAACCATCCAGTTCAGCTCAGGCTTTCGCCTTGTGAATGGCTGCTCGGACCTTTTGTTCGCGGCGCTCTTCAGATGATTTTCCCAATTTCCTATATTGGAGGTCGGCTTTGGGCTCGCGAGGACATTCGTACAGGCATAGGTAAGACGCCCCGACTTTTTGCAGCGGCTGGCCAGCCTTTCAACGCAACAAATCGGCGCAACGACGGTCCTGAATGAGAAATGCAGCAACCGTCGTGATTACGATGGCGGGCGAGAGCCGCCGTTTCGCAAGACAGGGCTGTCTCGTTCCAAAGTACCGCCTTCTCGTACGTGGCCGTCCAATGATCTGGTGGGCGCTAAGCGGCCTGACGATGTATGCAAAGTGTGGCTGTCGGTTTGTGTTTGTCGCACGACGGGATGATGATGCCTCCGAACTCGTTCAGGAACAGTGCTCGGCGTTAGGTATTTCTGATGTAGCGCTAATGGAATTGTCTGCCCCAACTGACGGACAAGCCACATCCGCTTTCTTGGCAAGTGATCTAGCTGTCGATACTGAGAAACCGATCATTATTTTCAACATCGACACCCATCTAAAGCCGCCTTGCTTAGGCAGCCCGCCCGAGGACTGCGACGGGTGGATCCCCTGTTTTCCGGCTGGCCCTGGTGCCTGGAGTTTTGCCCGATTAACCGACTTCAATCGAGTTGCGGAAGTAGCTGAGAAGGTCCCCATCTCCCCCTGGGCAACTGTGGGTCTGTATTATTTTGGAAGTTGTTCGATGTTTCGTTCCCTATATGTCGAATACTCAGGTAGAATTTCTGGCGAACGGTATATTGCGCCGATGTATAATCTAATGATCGATCGCGATTGCAGGGTAGAAGCGAGTTTTCTGGCGAAAAATGACGTGATCCCTCTAGGAACACCGGAAGAAGTCGAACAGTTTGACCCGGATTGGCGTGAGTTGAATAGACACTTCCTCGGAGAGATGTAGTGTCCGAAGCCGCGTTGCTTCGCACTTCTAGGCGCAATCGCCCTCCAACTCGGATACGACTTAGCGTTGGACATCGAGCGCCAGGCTTCTTGGCGTTAGCTCGCTTACCGGCTTCGGCCACTGCCTTTTGACCAAGGCCTGAAGATTTTGCGAGCGCCGACCGCCGAGTCGCATAGGTCGGCGTCACCACTTCTGGTTCTAGCGCGGGGTCAAGCGCGTCGCCGCACACCAAATCGTTCAAGTCTGAAAGCCAAATTAGCAGCCATCTAGCGCTCGAATTGAAGATATGAGGTTCTTGCCTTTTCTTCGGACTGTCTCGACGACTGACCGCCCTATGCAAGTTTCGGATTTGCGCTCGAACGTATAGCGAGCAAGAAAGCGGCCTCGGGTTTGTGGTTCAAGGCTAACAAGCTGCAACGGCTTCTCGAGATTACGATAGAATGCGGTCATAGCCGCTGCAGAGAGCGGCCCGCGATTGCGCTTTTCTGGAATGACATATTTGGCGGCTTGAACACCGTTGCCGTCTGCAAGAGCGTAGTAAATGCTCTCACGGTGGTAGCCGCAGTTACGTACTCTTCGGTAATGTCCGTGGTGGGCGAGACCCCGACTGCGCTCGCCAGCAGATACGCATAGCTGATTGCAAGTTCTCCCGCTTGCTCCAGCAAAAGCTTCCCGTTTAGCGTTACGTCGGAACGCAGAGCGGCTTCGTCACTTGAGCGAATGATCGAGGAAAAGAGGGCGAGCTTGGTAGACATGTTCGTCTTGTTCCAACGGAGAGCGATGCGGGACAACTGGTGGAATCCCCGGGTATAGGGCACACTGGGAATCATGTGTAACCTTTACAACATTACCACCAGCCAAGAAGCTATCCGCCAATGGACTCGAACTCTCCGAGACATCTTGGGCAACCTTGAGCCGTCAATTGATATCTATCCCAATCAGTTCGGACCGTGGTCCGTAACGCAGCCGCCGGTGAGCGCGAACTAGCCAATCTGCGGTGGGGGATGCCTACGCCAATAGAGCGAGTCAGAGGCAACGCTGACTCCGGCACTACCAACATTCGCAATCCGCAATACGCCCACTGGCAGCAATATGTCGGGGTGAAGCACCGGTGCGTTGTGCCGGTCACGAGCTTCGCGGAACCCAGCCCTACGCCTAATGACAAAGACCCTGAGACAGGTGGCATTCAGCGGAACTTCTGGTTCGCGCTCAACGAGGACCGTCCGCTTTTCTTCTTTGCTGGCCTGTGGACGCCTTGGCAGGGGGTCCGCAAGGTCAAAGACGGACCGGGCGACCACGAGCTTTTCGCTTTCCTGACTGCTCCGCCCAACGCGCTCATCAAGCCCATCCACGAGAAGGCCATGCCGGTAATCCTGAGGACACAAGAAGAGACTGAGACGTGGCTGACGCGCCATCGTTGGAAGCGAAGATCAAATTCCCACAACAGGCACCTCCGGCGCCCGCGCAAGGCTCGCTGTTTTAGGAGAGGCAATGCTCTATGGGTCACTTGAGTACGCCTATGCTCAACCGATAGCGGAAGCGCTGGCGGCCGATGCGACCTTTCGCTCATGGATAATTGGGCGAACAAAGTTTTCCGCTTTTTCCGAACATGCTCAGCTGTTGCGCGATCAGATGCGGGCGGCGCGGAGCAAGACCTCTGCAAACTGGTGGCGATCACACTTCACCGAGAAATGCCGGTGCATTGGCTGCGGTGGCCAGGAGACCGATCTCCTCGCAATATTTGAGGCCCCTTCTGGACCGCGGTTTGCACTGCACTTTGAGGTAAAACAGCCGACGGACAGTTTCTCCGCTAAAAGCGATCAAGCCGCTAACTATTCAATTCGGGCCAATTGTTGGGTGAGAACGCCTCCAAAGGCGATTGTCCCGCATGACGCTGCAGGAACTGTTCTAGTCTGTAGCGCCTCACGGCTCGCCGACTATGCGCAGCATGCTGCCAAGTTTGACGTTGTCGTGACCTTTGAGGAAATCGCTAGTGCCTTCCCGCGATTGGCGCTTCCGGCCGTGTAGGGCTACTTAAGCATCATCTCTCCATATAACGCGACGTCGCGTCGGTCACTTTCTCTCGCTTCATCATTTGCAGCTTGAGTCGATAGACGCTTCAGCGCCGCCTTTACGATAGCGCTCTGATCGGAGAGATAGCCAACTCGGGCGTAGGCTGCCTTCAGGCCACCAAGCCGCCGTCGGAAGAATTTGCTGCTCGGTAATGTAGGGTCTGCATCGATTACTGCGCCCGACAGGTGGCCGTGCTGATCCATCAACCGTCGAAGGTGATCCAGAAGCTGTTCATCGGTGATGCGGCTACCATCTTCGTTGTGGCGAATCGCGGATCGCCTCTCGCCTCTCTCATGCCGCTCGCGCTGGTTCCGCAATGATGCTGCACGGCGGGTTGTCGTATTCGCTTCCCCAAAGCCTGCCATATGAAATGCGTTAGTCAGCCCTCCGAACCTGCGAATAAAATACCTAGCCGTGGGCGATTGGAGGTCTTCGTTGATGATCGCCGCCGTTGGGTGCCCATGCTTGGCGTAGATGCGACGGAGTACGTTGAGAAGATCTTCGTCGGTATATGGTTTGCCGTCAGCGTTTAGTTTCCATCGCGTCGGCATTTCATATCCGACTGACAGATAGGCCGCGTACAGGCTACCGTATCGTTTCCGAACCGCCTGAGGCAGAGGCAGATACGGACAATCATGCACGAGTGAATACGTTAGGCGTCCGTGCTCGGCATAAAGCCGAGTAAGACCGTCATGGAGGTCTTGGTCACTCAGGCGCACCCTAGTGATCTCTTTCAGCCGACGCGCCGCTGCTTTAAATAGTTTCAAGGAAATGATGGGCTCCATCATTTCCGAACGCGACCACGTCTCGGGTAGAGTCTTGAAAGGTCGGCCCAAATTGTTGAGCTGCCGACCGAAGACGTAACGGCCGATGTAGATTTCGTTACTCAGGAGGTTACGGATGGTGCCCAGTGACCAATCGCCACCACGGGTGGATGTACGCCCCTCTGACGCCAGCGCTTTTTCGATCTCGGCAAGGCGCATCTTTTGATCAACGAACATTTGGAAGATTCGACGCACAAGATCCGTCTCCTCTTTCGGCCCATGGGTCAGGATGACCCTATCGGTGATGAGGGCTTTGCGTTCGCCGGGCTCCAGTATCATGCGGCGAATACCGCCTTCGTCAATTAACTGCCGCCTAGTGCCGTAAGGAGCGTCGCCGCCTTGCTTGAAGCCAAGCCGCGCTTGTTGGCGTTGCGCGCGCGATACCTTTCTTGATAGCTCGCGGCTGTATTCCGCCGCCATGACGCGCTTGATCTGCTTGACGATTGCGGAGGCCGCGCTGCCATCGTTCTCGAACGCTTCCGCACAATACGCGACCGAAACGCCAGCCTCTCGGCACAGGAACTCGTAGTGGGCTGACTGATCCACGTCCTGGAATCGCCCCCACCGGCTGATATCGAGAACAAGCACAACATCATAGGGAGACTTCCCGCCCATCACATCGCTGAGCAACTGTTTGAGGGCTGCTCGTCCGCGCAGTGTCAGGCCGCTCCGTCCAGCGTCCTTGTAGGTTTCGACAATCTCGTAGCCACGCGATTTCGCGTAAGCCGCGATGCCTGCGCTCTGATTGTCGAGCGAATAGCGTTGGTGTTCGGTAGACATGCGTAGGTATTGCGCCGCCGGGATTAACCCGGTGCGTACGACAGGCAGTTTCAAAGTCTATTTCCTCGGGAGGGGTGGCGCAGAATCTGCCACACGGCGTATCCCAAGCGCGGCAACAGTCAAGGTACAGACTTCTGCCCGGCCTGTGTAACTGGAGTGGGCAACCCGCACCCCTCCTGGGCGATATTCATTTTCATTCGGACCAAACTGTTGCGCAGTCGCTAAGCGCTCGCTTGACATGGTCAGCCCGCAGGTTGACCCAGGACCAACGGTCCTGAGGTAGCCGGGGGTTGAACCAGTGAGCCATTGCGGCTATTCCCCGAAGTCAGAGGCGAATTTTCGCTGACAGGCTGCTGGCTCTAAACGCAGCCTTAAGCCTTGGCTTTCCGCTTTGCTGGAGCTTTCCTCGACGGCGTTTCCTCGACCGTCTTGCGACCTAGGCCAGAAGCCTTTGCGAGCGCTGATCGGCGGGCCGCGTAGCTCGGCGCCACCATGGGATAGTCCTTCGCCAGACCCCACTTGGCTCTGTAATCATCGGGTGTCATGCCCAGCAAGCCGAGGTGGCGCTTCATAGACTTGAATTTGCGCCCGTCTTCGAGGCTCAGGATGTAGTCGGGAAACACCGACTTCTTCGGATTGACCGCGGGAGTGAGCACTGCTGGCGGCGAGGCAACCAGCTCGACTGAGCCCGACAGCGCCGAATGAACGCTGGCGATCAAATCCGGAAGACCCGCTACTGGCACTGGGTTGTTCTGCACATAGGCAGCGACAATCTCTGTGGTGAGCCCCAGTAGATCGGCAGTCATCAGTTCTTCGTCATTGTGCATTGCGATTTTTCCAATTGACCTCTGACGTTCCTATTCGGGAAGGCCACGAAGCGCAATTGCTCGCATTGGGCTGAGCATTCCTCCGCGCTACAACTTCTGCGCCTGTTCCATCGGAGGAAAAAAGCAGCATGGCATTCTTGCATTTACCCTCCCTAGACATAACTTTAAACACCGTCACCGACATGCTTGCGCGAGCAGGCCTATCAGCCCATGATAGAATTTGGGTCTGGGTAGGCGGAAAATAAAATGCGTTTGTTTTCGACGGGCTTCGTCGTAGCCCTTTTGTCAGCTTCTAGTTTAGAGGCGGCGGCAAATCCCTCCAATACTTTTCCACCGTGGACTTTTACGGGCTATCACTCCCATTTAGATGTTCTACCTGCCTCGCTGCGTACGCCGCAATCAGACGTCCTTTGGCTGGTTGTATCGAGTCGACCTACCGAGGACGAGGCGATTGCCTTAGCTCAATCATATGCTCCTACACTTGGCGCCACATTAGTGGTGGAAGGCCGGAACGGGTTCTTTGCCGTCATTGCGGGCACGTTGAACGTCGATAAGGCGAAGCCGAATCTGAAGACACTCAAGGAGTTGCACATAATCCCGCAGGACGCATTTTTGTCCCGTGGAGAGAGCCTAGATCGGGTTGCTTGGCTGTCATTTCAGAGGGGCGAACCTTTCGATTTCATGGCTCAACCGGCATATCTCAAAGTTGTCCAACGCCTCCAGGCTGCGATGACCCGGCTTTCGTTCTACAACGGACCAATTGACGGTTTGATTGGCCCGTCGACCGTCGCGGCTTTCAAGACCTACACGGCCAATTTCGGACTTCCGGCGGGCGACCAGCTCACAGAATACAACCTCGCTGAGATCGAACGAGGCGCAGGTGATGGCTTCAGGAACGACCAGGAGCGGAACCTCGCACAGTCACTTGGCTTTACCGATGCCACCTCGTACCGAGACGCAATGGCGGGCGGGTTTCCTTCAGCAAGCATATTTGCGCAAGCAAAGAGCTTGGGGTTCAGCACACAACGTGAGTTTGATGCTGCCGTATCCGGAGGGTTCCGAAGTCGAGACGAATACCAAAGGGCTCAGGCTGCTGGCTTCACATCCGCTGACGATTTCCGTGCAGCGCAGCAATTCGGAATCCAATCCAAAACTGAACTCGTAGCGTTTCGCGCTTCCGGTTTCACAGATCCCGTCGAATTTAGGAGCGCTGGTCAAAAGGGCTTTGCGGATAAGGCCTCGTTCGATAAGTCGGAGGCTCGGCGCCTGAAAGCTTCAAAGGCTGCCGCGAATATCCTGCTGTCAGACGCGGAAACGTTTCTAAAACTGAATCCGCAGACGTCAAATTTGGTCGAGATCGCTGACAAAGCTGCTGCTCTAAACGCGCAAGTGCAGACAAATTCCGCCGACGCGCTAAACGATTCCACCCTTCGCCTGACTAATCTGTTGATGGCAGTTCCCGGCTTTGCCGAATTTTCCGCGTCTAGGGACAAGGAACGGTCGCAGGACATCGAAAAACAAAAAGCGCTCATCTTGGCCGAGCTTCAAGGCGACCAGCAAGCGCTCAGGAGCTGGATGGCTGCTCATCTCACTTCCAGCAAGTTGCCGCTGGTTGTAAGCGAAGTTAAAGCGCTTGACGGCGTTGCCTCCTCGTCGGATTTGGAAGCTCTTACTGAAGCGAGAGACAGCGTTCGGGCGCTCATCTCGAGCCAAGGTCTCACGAGTGAACTGGCGGCCTTGAAAGCCCCATCGCAAGCGGAAGACAAGGGTGAGCCTCAGGTAGCCAATAGCCCCGCCTTCACCGTTACCGACCTGAATAAAGTTCTGCTCCGAGGCGCGCTTGATGATGTCGTTGTCCTCTACAACGCAGGTCCGGGAGCCCCGTCGCTGTTGAAAACCCTTTCTGGCGAATTTTCATTCACCAAGAACGAGGCGTGGATTTGTCTCTTTGGTGTGGAAAGCACTCCGGCATTCGAAAAGGTTGTTTCAGTCGCCTTTGACCCGCTCGGCGGGAACATCCTCCACATTAACCGGGAGTGCGGCCAAGCGGATATCAACCAAGCCGATGTTTTCTTTATTCAGCGGAAGAAGTTCGTCGAAGCAAAACCGAGCTTCGCGGTTGCTTACCTAGAAGCGGTCGAGGCAAAGGCCCTGCGCCCCTTCGATGCGATAAACTATGCAGACCTGAAGAGGCGCATGGACCAGGATAAGGCCCTTGCCATCCAAATTGCGGCTGATGTCGATAAGGGGTCTAGGCTGGGTTATGGCGGAATTCTGTTTGACACCAAGTCCACTAAGATCTGCGGCGTGATTGAAGGTGAGCCGAAGATCCATATGGCGACCACCGACAAGCTGGCCGAATTGGCATCTATCCCTAAGGCTGGACCTCAAATATCGAACGTCGAAGCTGCCTATCAGGAGATACGCCGCGATAAGTGCAGAATCCTTTACGGATCAAGCGCGACCCTTAAAGCCGTAACCGACGCCTTGACCCGGGACAGCGTCAATTTTGCCTATGCTCCGATTTGGTTCGACCAAAATGACGTCGCGGCGGCTCAAGCGAAATTCGAGCTTGCCCGGCAGGACCAAGTCAAGTCTGAACAAACAGCGCGCGTGGCGGCTGAAGAGGCGAAACGCGTTGCCGCCCAACGGCTCCAGGACGAGCAAAAATCGAAGTCAGCGCAAGAAGCAGCTCTTCGTCAGAAGAACGGCGCATTAGCCGCCGCGCTTCTGAACATGTTCTCCGACGGCCTAAAAACAGCGGTCCTAAATGAGGCGGCCAAAACGCAATCGCCATCCGAGGTAAACATCGCGGCTCTGTTCCCCGAGTTCACAAGTTGGAACCGACAACTCGGCCAGGACGCATGGACGGCAACCGACGTTGTCTCGTCAGTCGACAATTACGGAACCGTTAACTGGAAGAGTCGCAACTTAGAAGCGATCATCATCAAGACGGTCGTTAAGACGGCCAGTGCCGAACGTGGAGAATACAAAGACGAATGTTTCGTTTTTGGAGCCGTGATTGACAACGAATTTAAGATGGTGCGCGATCCATATGAGGCGAGATGTGAAAAAGACACTTCATCTGATTGGGCGGTTGGCCACGAGCTGAAGAGCTTATGGGTGGTCAACTAGGGCTACCCAGCGCTGAAATTTGACTTATTTTTCGATTGGCTGCGACGCGCCGTGGCCCGGCAGTCGCGGCTAGGCCTAAGCAGCCGGGCCCGCCGGGCGGCTTCGCGCGCTGGCGGCCCCTGTGCGGCCCGAAAAACACCTATCGAGGCGCTGAGCTGGGGCGCCTTTTGGGAAATTCGGCCATTGCAACACATGCGTGTATTTTCACGTTGGCACAACCTAGGCCGCTCAAACAACCGGCAATTAGGTCACGCATGCGTCGAAACTGCGCATCATCGATGACGCCGTCGTCGAGAAGCTTTTTAAGGCGCTCCAGTTTGTCGACTGCTTCGTGATGCGCGGGCTGGATGATCGACCGCTGCGTCACCGATGGAGTTTCCAATCTCACCCGCTGAACGTCGTTTGCCAGAAGATTCAAACCGGATTCGCCGCCGTTAGAGCCAATCGGATCATCGGTGATGTGCAACGCCTTGAACGCCCGGATTAGGCAGCCTAGCCAGGCGATGCCGGTACCGGCGAGCGCGGTGCATAGGACCAGGATCAACCATCTATTTGGGTGCCCCCGCGCAAATGCGATAATCGCAGGCAGTTCACAGACGATTGGGACAACAAGCAGGAAAATTCCTATGATCGCGTAGGCTGCATCGGGATCTTCACTCGCCGCGTAAGCGAAAGTCGACACCAGAACGAGTGGCGTCGCCAGCACCCAACCGCACCACCCTGTAACAGGTCGACGTTGCCTCATTGCGGCGCCAGCGCCGAAGCGCCCATCACGTAAACGACAGCGCTTACCAGCCACATCCACAGCGGAGTTAACGGCGCGGCTGAGACAATCCTACGGCGGATGAAATAGCCGATTGGAAAAAGAAATAGGAAGGGCACGAGTGTTCTGCGTTGCGGATTGCGGCCAGCCTTGTTGATCGCCTGCGCATCTTTGTAACCAAGCCAGAATGTAGCGATGCCAGACCAGATCACCACGCCACGTGCTTGAGCGTTCGGCCCAAACGGATCAACACCAGCCGAAGCCATGATGATATCTGCTGCTAAGATGATCAGCGGCGAGCAGGCAAGCCACATCGCCCACTTCTCAGTCAGGTGACCTTGCTGCTCGGCACCGGTTGAGCCAGTTGTGACTTGTCTGCCCATCGCAGGGGCGGCAACTGTCGCCACAGGCAAGGGCGGTGGGGCAGCCGCTGCCTTCGGCAGGGGTGGCGGCGTCACCCACTGCGGCGCGGTTTCAAGGTGTGTCTGCTATGCAGGCTTCCAACTCGAACCCAAGCTCGCTGTCCAAACCAATGTGTCACGCGGCAGCAAATGGTTGACGAGCATTGCATTGAGGTCGCTCTCTGAAAGCGGCCCGCGCTGCGCACCGTCTTCCTCGAAGTACCAGTCAGGCATTGTTCCCCCTAAACGGCAAGTTGTGTTTGTCGACACGCAGTTAATATTAAATCAGGGACTGACAGTCCGTCGATTGTCAAGCCGCATTCATCGTCAATAGCTGGCATGGATGCCCGTAAAATCATTGGCTGGAATCTCCGCAAGTTTCGTGTTGCGAAGGGTCTGTCTCAAGAGAAGCTCGCCCTGGAGGCGGGCATCGACAGGTCATATGTCGGCCGCGTCGAGCGGGGCTCCGAGAACGTTACGATTAGCACTCTCGAATTGATCGCCGCCGTCCTCCAGGTCACCGTCGCCGCGTTGCTAGAAGAACCCGAAAGCGGGTCTCCTCGCCCGCAGCCGCTCAGCTCTGGAAGAAAGCGGCGCGGCCAGCGAAGCGCTGAATGAGGCTGCACACTGGTGAAGGTCGCGTCGATCTCTTGGCACCGGCTTGGGCTATGCTGTTGGGTCACGTTCAGCGAAGGCCCAGCATATAGGCGGCTTTATCATGCCGCTCGGCTTCATTGCTGATAGGGAAATCAATCAGACGTCCCCAAAGGCTTAGCTCTGTTTTGACTGCCGAGCAGAACGCTTCGAGCGAAGCCGAATTCACGCAATTTGCTGCGGCACTCGATTTCGCTTCAAGAGCCAGCTGCCTGAGCTGCGAATAGGCAACACAGTGAGCGCAGATGGTTTGTACCAAGGCGGATGACACTTCTTGGGTGTCGTGGGAACTTGTGCTGCCAGCCCATGGAAGAGCCGCTGCTAGTACTGCGGCTGGCAGTGATTGAAGCAGCGCTCGCCGTGATAGAGCCCGCGCCAGCATCAGTATTCCTCGGCCCGCATGATGGTCATTGCCCGGCGCGTCACGTGAGGGTTTGCCGCGTCAGGCGAGCCCGACTGCATGTCGGCCCCATAATAGTCTATCTTCCAGAAGAACTTCGCGCCCTCCATGTCGATGGCGCCGAAGTCATGTTCGGCGTAAGGATCGTTGTCGCTGTCGAAAGCTTCGAACGCTCGCACCGAGCGCAAAAGCGCGCGGCGTTCTGTGTCGGCAAGGGCGACGACACCGCTGGTCAGCACGACATGGCCGCCAATGAAGCTGCTACGGAAGGCATCGTTAAGGCGTCGGATTTCCGGTGCTTTGTCAGTCATGGTTCATCCCGGCTGTTGGTGATCAGGCGAACAGGCGCGAACTGAAGGGCTCGCGCTCATTCGGCATGCCTGGGATGCAACAGGGCAAGGTGGTGGGTGCGCCGAACAATCACCGGCCAGTCGGGAAAATCGCGCCACTTGAGGGTGAACATCTCGTCGGCGCTGACCTGGATGACGTGCGCGTGAAACCAGCCGTCGTTCGGGTCTTCGCAGGCGAGCACGAGCGAGCCGAACACGATCTTGTCCCATCCTTCCGGGACGGTCAGGCCTTCGTTTGGATCACCCGCTTGGGCAGCAGCCGCCGATGCCTTCTTGCCGGGCTTCGGCTTTTCCGCAGCAGGCTTGGCGGCCCGGGCTGGCCACTTAAAGGAACTCGGCAAGTGGGTAGCGATCTTGTCGAACATCGTCGCCTTGACGAAGGGGACGAAGGCCTTGCCGCTGGCAAACACACGGCCGTGCGGCAGCTTGCCCGCAAGGTCGCGAAGCTCGTCGGTCGACGCTCGAAGTGCAGCCATTCCCATCATGTCAGCGGCCTTCTCGGCGACGTCCGTTTCAGCTTCAGCGAACCATGAGGCATGGGCTTTGCCACCGTCGTCGAGGCCCAAGACGATGACGGCTGGCAAGGCGGTGGCGGTACCGGCAGAAACGGCTGCGTTGGTCATTCATTGGCTCCAAAACGAAAAGGAGGCCCGAAGGCCCCTAAAGGTTAAGTTTTCAGATGATGTCGATGGTGTCGGTGCGAAGCCGAAGGCGGCAAAATGCGGGCTCGAAGCCCCGTCGCGAAGTTCGTCACATACCCACCTTTTTAGGCAGTTCGGGGCCAAAATCGGCCGTCTGAACAAGGGGGTATTATAGCGATCTTGACCGATTTGTCAAGATTTACCAAATGAAATCAATATGTTGGACGACTTTCGCGGCGTCGCCAATTGGCTTTGCTGGATAACTGTCGCCGAGCAATCAGATTGTCGCAGACGCCGAAATAATAGCGGCGGTGACGTCTCGCGCACCTTCCTCGGCCCAAACCCTGTCTTCCAACATGAACCGCCAGCTGTTGGTATGTTCGACGCGCTTTGCACTGCGCACCACCACCTCGTAGGGGATCAAGATAGCCTTTGTGACACGGTAGCTTTCGTTGAAAGGGCGGCAGCGGGAAAGTCGAAGGTGTTGTCGGGTAGGCGCCGGAAAGCACTGAGCTGACGCGAGGCATTCCTTGGCGTGATGCGACGGCTCTTAATCTGATATCGAATACCCGCGGCATCTGTCGCATCGTGGCCGCTAGAAGAATTGCTCTCCAGCGACCATCCAAACGCCGTTGCGAAAAGAAGCTCGGCATAGTCACCAAGAGGCGCATTGCCGGTGCGCACGATCTGCCGGTCTCGCAGCTCATCCATGATTTGGCTGTGCAGGATCAGCAGTTCAGTGACGCCCGCCGTTAGGATAATCTCCGGTCGGCTTGGCAAAGTTGCCTGCTCAACAATCTGAGTTACAGCGCCCAGTGGGACCGCCATCGGAGCAACAGCCATCGCCTTATCGTACTCGATGACCGGGACCACCCGCCGCAACATGTTGCCGATGATCATCCGCTGTTGACCGGGGTTAAGTGCGAATATCGGGTTTGCCGGTCGATCCCAAAACGCTTAGCGACCTCGTACAGGTGAGCTAGGTCCAGTTGACAGTCCGGCCCTTTAACTGCGGTTCAAGCCAAACGTTGAAGGGACTACTGGCGGTGTTTCTGAGCCAAGCGTCACGCTGCTGTGGTGACATTTCCATTTCCGTCGCCCACAATGTTGTTTAACCGATTATGGCATTAACAGCCCTCAGGCATCTGTTAACCCGCTGCTATTTTTTGGCCTTCGAAGATGGCTGTAAATGGTCCCTGCTATCCTTTTGGCGGTGGTCGGTGACGAAGGTGACTGCTTTGGGCGGCTATTGTTTTTTAGTAGTTTTCATTGAAAAAGTATTGTGTTGGTTTTCCGTCACCTTCGTCACCGACCACCGCTATCACCCCATTGGTCTGGCTAGCGCCGAACGCTCGCGCCCTTCAGGTTCAAGCCTAGAAAGATGTCTCCATCCCGCCCGTGCTTTGCCTTGAAACCTAGATTCTCAACGCTTCGACGAAAGTTGGCCTGCTGTTGCGAAAGCGTATAGCCCATGTCGGTCGACCAAGACTGAAATGCCGAATAAAGAACACGAACCTGACATTGGCCAGTCTTGTCGCATTTCTCTGCAAGAAAGGCTGGCACAGGATTGGCTGAGATCAACCAGTCACTTTTGGCATCCGCAACGGCCTTCGGTGGAGCAAATTGGTGACCTCGTTGGACCACGCGTTGATATCCTTCGAGCGCCCGATTCAGTACGCCGGACATCTCGCTAGCCAGAATCGCAGGAAATGGCGTCCGCTTAACCTCGTCCTCGGTGAAAGTCCGGGCAAATGGAACTACCACAAGCCGCCTAAGCATACCAAAAGTGAGGTCTGCTAATGATGGTGGAGCGTTGCAGAGGAGCATAGGGACAGCGCGGACCGTGAAAGTGAAAGTTGGTCCGAACTTGCGCTCGCCGGTTATAGGTTTGGCCTCGCTGATGCGCTTGAGATCGCCGTCAGGCAGCCGCGTACCCTTTTTTACGTCGTCGTCAAGAAACAGCAGCTTGCCGAGAAGATTGCCAGTCGAGAATTGGCTTCGATCAAGGTCTTGAACCCTCATCGAGGCGACAAGCTCCTTACCGAGAAGTTTGACCAGTGTGTTGACCAAGGTGGTTTTGCCGTTGTTACCATCACCGCTGAAGATGAAGATGGAGGCGATCCGTCGGTCCGGCTGTATGACGTAACCGACGATCTCGTTCCAGAACGACGCCATCCCGCTTGGGTCTAGTGATTTGGCAAAGATATCAGCGAGGGCTTGATCGAAAAGGGGAGCCTTCGCACGGGGATCATAATCGACGTCCAAACAGTAGCGAAGGTACGAATTGAAGGAATGGGGCTTTAATTGCGGTGCGCCGTCGTGCGCCAACCAGACCTCCCCATTCCGGCAATTGATCACGGGGCGTGGGTCTGTCATGAAACCAAGAGGGTCCCCGTCGGCCGCCACTTTGGCATGGAGAACTGTCTCAAACTGGTTAAGCAACGACGCCGTATTCGGTTTTGGGCCAGCCAATGCTGTTATCAACGTAAGGGCGCGCTTTCTAAGACTTTTCGGTGAAATTGGAACCCAAAATCTGCCGTTGAAGTGCCAAAATTGGCCGTCCGGTCCTGAAAGTAGGTGGTCTCCCCCCGCAAATTCTCTGTCCAACACTGCGGTCGCTATCGCCTCGGCAGGGTCAGCGCCTGCCCCAGCAGAAACCGCGTAGCGGCCTATGCTTCTAGCGATATTGGAAATTTCCGCCGCCCCTAACGGTGGCTCACATTTGATCTGGTTTTCGGCCTCCAGTGCGGCTAGGAGGGCCTCTTCTGACAACCCTGAATTTCGGAGCCTTCCTGCCAAACTCATGAGGTGGCTATTGCGGGTTCCTTGGGCGACCTTCTGGTTGTCTGGCGACAACATCGCGCTATCCGATGGCGCGCGAATCAAGAGGTTTAAGAGCCACGCTGGAAGGTCGGCAAAATTGACGTCGCCAAGTGCGCGATCCTGTACGTATCCGTAAACAGCGCCACTTGGGTGAACACTACTTGGACCGACAACGTAACCGCCCTCACCACGAACATCGAGACCCTCTCCTAGACCCGATGCGCTGTTTCGCACCGGCTGGCCGTCATGGAAGAAATAATAGTGATGCCCTCGCGCTGTATTTACCGTGACGGTGGGAGGAAGTGGTCCATGCTTAGCGACGAGATCCTGAAGGCTGGCTTGTCCTTTCGGACCGTCAACATCCAACACGATGAGTTCACTGACAAGCCCAGTCACGATGCCGAAATTTGCATTCGGATTTTTCCTAAAGGCCTCCCGTAGCGCTGGCGCGTCAATCAGTGTTCTTTTTGAGCTAAAGGGAGGGAGCGGGCTTTTGTCTTTTGGCCGCACAAGAAGGATAGGGACATCATAGAGAAGCCAGTCCAGTGCAGTGGCGAGGCGTGAGGCGATTCTCGGTACTGTCCTTTGGGGGAGCAGCGGGTGACGCCTTCCTTGTGAGCCGGGCCTCATTTGGCGCCCCCGTCGATTACCCGCGAGACAGGGTTACCTTTACTTGGCTCACAACCAGAAACCTTGATCTTAGTAATGACCCGGATTCGTGCACCGAATTTTTCTTCGAAGGCAGGCTCGCTCGCGATCAGGAGCACATTACTGGGAACGCCCGGCGGATCTATGATGTGCACAAAGCTCACCGTCTTGTCTGCCTTCAGAGCTATGAGGGCCGTCCTAGCAATTTCTGCAGTTGAAAGAGCCCGCCCGTGATGATCCGCCACGAAATGCAACAGCCGATAGAACCGAAGTAGACCTTCGCCGCAGCGAACGACTTCGGGATCCTCGGAGGAAATAGTTTGAAGCAGAACGTCTGCCGAATCGTAAGGGGGCCTGTAGCTATCACCGATACCAAGTTCCGTCGCCATCGCGCTTACGTCTTCGAAGGTCTGCTGAAAGGTGAACACCTCCGGCAGAGATTCCCGGAGTCGGTTCACCAGAAAATCGATGAGCTCCGTTTTTTGATCGATCAATTTGAGGGGGCAATTGTCGTTCTCGGCCAAAAACACGGGCATCATGAGTCTCCCAGCTTTTGGGAGGTCGACGAGCATGTTCGTGACTTGATGAAATAAGCGAATTCAGGAACAGGGTATGCGACCCTCGACCCCAATTTCACGAACTTAGGGCCAAACCCTCTCACACGCCAGTTCGCGAGCGTCTTGGTGCTTAAAGTCAAAATATTTGCAGCGATTTTGGGCGTGAGAAGAAGGCAAACGTCGCTCCTCTCCCAATTATGCGGTTCTTCTAGATTAAACTTAGACATCCTGGACTCCTCGCTATCCGCAAGGTCAGGAAGCTGGCTTGAAGTCTGTGAGCAAGGACATCGCGCAACTACCTAACCTCACCAGATCGGTGAAATTTTCGATTGCCGAAACCGCTACTCGAGCAGACGCCAGTAATGCGTCGCCAATAGCTTTTTCGGGAATTTTCGGTAGTCGCGCCCTCTGCATGTTGCAGCGCCGACCGAACCTTGCACCAGAACCGACAGCCCAGTCAAGCACCGAAGGGGTGATTGCTATGCGCTTGCTGACCCTCGTTGAGGGCGCCATCTAAAGCCATAACTATTTGATTTTATTGGCGCACCCGACAGGATTCGAACCTGTGACCTCTGCCTTCGGAGGGCAGCGCTCTATCCAGCTGAGCTACGGGTGCTTTCCGGAATCCGGAAAACGAACCAGCCGATGAACCGGCAAGTCACGGCTTCTTAGCGGAAGCAGGCGCGGGCTTCAACGGGCAATTGGAGATTGGCTCCGCGACTTGGCTCGGTGCGCCCTGGCTACGGCCTATGAGGTTCGCGCCCGCCCGCCCTTCCCAGGCTCAGGGCGTTCGTCGTTCGAAAAACCAAGCAATTGGCTTTTCGTCCGCTGCGCGGACCACTCCTCACCCCGCCTCACTCTTCACCGCCCGCCTTCTGCGCACAGCGCGCTTGGGCTTCTTCGCGCCCGCCAGTTCGTGCATCGCATCCAGCTGCATCTGCTGCATTTCGGCCAGGCGGGTCCATTGGCGCGAGATGAGGTAGTCGAGTTTTTCGTGCAGATGGCGCACTTCGAGCTCGGCCTTGAGGTTGACGCGGTAGTCGTTGAAGGAGCGCAGGCGGTCCTTGGACTCCTGCCGCCGCTGGCTCATCATGATGATCGGCGCCTGGATGGCGGCGATGCAGGAGAGCAGCAGGTTGAGCAGGATGAAGGGGTAGGGGTCGAAGGCGGCGCTCATGCCGGCGATCAGGTTGATGCCGATCCACACCAGCAGCACGCTGCCGAACGAGATCAGGAACCACCAGCTGCCGCCGAAGGAAGCCATGTTGTCGGAGACGCGGTCGGCGAACGTCCGGTGCTCCTCGAATTCCTCTTCCGAGTTTTCGGAAATGGTGTCCTGCCTGGCGATCGATTCGACCACCTGGCGGTCGAGCTCGGAGAATTCGCCGTGCTCCTGCTGGAGAAGCTCCTCCATGTAGCGCATGCGGTAGCGGCCGAGCTCGGCGCGGCTGATGCGGGCGCCGGCCGGCAGGTCGGGATGGTCCGACCGGATGCGGTCGGCGAGGCTCGGGCGCAGCGTGTCGATGCGCACCAGATCGCGCTTGCGGAATTTGCGGCCCGATATGGCCGACGGTTTTTTCTTCGGCTTGCCGCGGTGGGCGCCTGGGCCCGCAGGTTCGGAGTCCGGCACTTCGGGCGTCTCGAAGTGCTCGTCCGACACCGGATCGGCCTCCAGCTCACTGAGGGTCGGCGCCTCGAAATATTCGCCGCCGCTGTCGTGCTGGTTGTCTTCCGCCTGCTCGGGCGTTTTGGGGACGGTGCTCATGATGCGGGCTCCTGAGGGTGCTGGGCGACGTATGCCGCAACATCGCCAGCATCGCGACGGATTTCGTGGGACTACAAGTGTTTTGATCGCTTCCCGACTTCGTCATCCACGGGCGGAGCGGGAGCGAAGCGGACGCGCAGACCCGAGGATCCATGCCGCGACCTGCGAGTGTCGCTTGCGGTGAAGAACTTGCCCGATGTTTGCGCCAATCACCCCCCTCTGTCCTGCCGGACATCTCCCCCGCAAGGAGGGAGATTGACTGTCATCCCGGATTTTGCCAATTTCCACCGTCACATGAGTGAGCGTAGCGCCGAAGCCGCTGATCTCCCCCCTTGCGGGGGTTGAGGAGCGGTCCGCGCAGCGGGCGGAAAGCCAATTGCTTGGCTTTCCGAGCGACGAACATCCGGCAGGACAGAGGGGGGTGCCGTCCCGCCAACGTGCGCAAGGTTCTGCACGGCGGCGGGCAATAAAAAACCCGCCTTGCGGGCGGGTCACGGTTCCAGTGGATCAATTGGCGCGACTCAGCACCATACCCAAAACTATAGCTTAGCTGCCCTCACCGGGTCAAGAAAAAATTCCTATCAACATTCGTCACCGCGCAGCCAAGCGCAAGTCGCGCCGCGGCCACTACTGCTCGGCGAACATCAGCCTGGTCTTGGCGCCGTCCATGGTCGGCGACAGGCTCCGCTGGATCAACGCTTCGACATGGTCGTTGCGCTGGCGGGCTGAGTCGGCGCCCATCACCACGACGATCAGATTGCGGCCGTCGGCATTATAGGAGGTGACGATGTTGAAGCCCGAGGCCCTGATGTAGCCGGTCTTGATGCCGTCGACGCCGCGCACGCGGCCGAGCATGTCGTTGTGGCCGCGCACCAGCCGGCCGCGGAACATGAAGTCGCTTTCGGAGAAATAGTGGAACTGCTGGGGAAAGCGCTGACGCAGCGCCATGCCGAGCACCGCCATGTCGCGCGCGGTCGTCATCTGGCCATCGTCGGGCAGGCCCGACGCGTTGCGGAAAATGGTGCTGGTCATGCCGAGCTGGCGGGCTTTGGATGTCATCATGGCGGCGAACTGATCTTCACTGCCGCCGAGATATTCGCCGACCGCCACCGCCACGTCGTTGGCCGATTTGACGACGATGGCGCGGATGGCCGAATCGACGTCGATGCTTTCGCCGCGCCGGAAGCGCATCTTGGTCGGCGGCTGCGAGGCGGCATGGTCCGACACCGGGATCTGCGTCTGCTTGGTGACGCGGCCGGACTCCAGTGCCTCGAACAAAAGATACAGCGTCATCATCTTGGTCAGCGAGGCCGGATAGCGCTGCGCCGTGGAACTGACTTCGAACAGCTGCTTGCCGGTCCTGGCGTCGACGACGATAGCGGCATATTTCTGCGCCGGCGCCGGCACGGCCAGCACGCTGTCGGGCGGCGTGGTGGCGCAGCCGGCAAGCAGCACCAGCAGGGCGAGTGCCGCAAAAACTCTCTGGATGAGCGGAAGGGTATTGGACAAGGGCTGGACTGTTCTGGGGTCGGCTGTTGCGGAGATGAGACGAAGCTAACGTAACGCAAGTGATGCGTCCATTTGGTTAATGGCCGACAGTCCCAGGATTGTCGAGGGCATCGATCTGGTTCCTCGCCCCACGAAGTGGGGAGAGATGGCCGCGCAGCGGACGGAGAGGGGATTTCGTCGGGCGCCATCTCCAAACGAAATGTATCGCAACCTTACCTGGCACGGCCGGCGCCGTTCCCCCGCTCCGTCTCGGCTCCGCCGAGCCACCTCTCCCCCACATTCGTGGGGGCGAGGAACCCAAGCCTGCGAAGCCGCCCCGAAAACGCCGGTTTTCCCGTGTCTTTCCTTGCCAGGGCAGCGTTTCCCGTGGGAAGGGGCGTGGTATCTCAGGGCTTGGGGGCTTGGCATGACGAATATCGGGGCCGGGGGCGCTGCGCCATCGCTTATCAGGGCATCGCTCAGCCGCACTGGCAAATGGGCCGGCAGCGTCGCCTTTATCGGGGGTGCCGTATCAGACATCCTCAATCCGCTGGCGCCGTTCGCCGCCTATATCGCGCTGATCGCCGCGGTGGCCGCAATCATCATCGCCATTGCCATCGTGCTCAGGCTGGTGCTGGCGGCCAGAGCGCTGCCGGCCTTGATCTTCGCCACAACAGCAGCGGCCGTCGCCGGCGGCGTCTACGGCCTGCAGCAGCAGACCAACGCCCAGAACGGGGTGATCGCCAGCCTGGTGCCGGCCATTGCCGGGCTGCAGCAGTCGATGGGAATCGTGTCCGAAAAAGTGGCCAGGATCGAGCAGACCGTCACGCAGACGCAGAAGACGGTCGAACAGGTCAAGCAGTCGACCGACACGGTGGCGAAGAAGGCCGATGAGATCGCTAACGCCCAGCAGCAGCAGACGCAGCAGACGGCGGAAGTGCAAAAGACCACCGAAGAGGTGAAGAAGCAGACCGAGACGCTGGCCGCCGGCCAGGCGCAGCAGCAGGCCCAGACCGAGAAGCTGCAAGCGACGACGCAGCAGATCGCCGCCTCGATCGACACCATTGCCAAGGGCTTTGCCGCCCTTGCCGCGCAGGGTGGGGCGATCGCCGAGCCGAAGCGGCCGGACGAGTTCTACCACAATGCCCGTGTCTACGAGCTGTCCGGCGACATGCTCAATGCACGGCGCTCCTACCTCGCCTTTGCCGGCTTCGATGTCGACGCCATCGATCCCTACACGCGCTTTGCCACGCTGCTTCGGGTGCAGGACGGCAAGGCCGGCGCCCGCGAAGTGTTCGGCGCGCTTGCCGACAAGGGCAAGGCGCTGTCGATCAAGCTGGTGCATATCCAGCAGTTCGACGACGCCCAGCGTCTCGACAAGCTCAACGCCTTCATCGCCGCCAACGCGGATTTCGCGCCGGCCTATTTCCTTTTGGCGCACGAGTTTTCGGAAGACCGGCTCGGCGCCCAGACGCTGGCCGACAAGCGCAACGAGGCCAAGGCGCTGACCAAGTTCACGTCCTACGAGAAGGATGGCGGGCTGCTCACATATTTCGTCGACCAGACGCAGCTGGCCGACTGGCTGGACCGCAGCCGCAGCCGGCTGGCCGCACTCGGCGACGTGCTCGATCCCGCCCGCTTCGTGCCTTCGCTGACGCCGATGCGCTCGAACCAGGGCTGGTCGATGACCATCTCGCTGCCGGAGCCGGCGACCGCCATCTCGTGGCGCATGGGCGACAGCGGTCCGTTCACCGACACCGGTTTCCTGGCCATGAACGACCAGACCACCGGCAAGCCGATGGCCAATCCGAGCTTCGAGATGCCCGACAGCACCGTGGCCGGCATCATCGCGATCAAATATCTCGACATCAGGGGCCGCGAGACCGGCCCTTTCGACATCCGCTTCGACCCGGAGGCGGCACTCCAGCAGGGCAACAAGCAGATCCTCGACCAGTTCTGGACCTCGTGGATCGCCTTCGATGCCAGCGGCAATCACGGGCTGGTCTATTTCACCCAGATGCTGTCCTACCGCTGCGCCATCAAACAGGTGCACTACAGCCTGAACGGCGCGGCGCTCGACAAGGAGATCAAGATGCCGCGTTGCGACAAGAAGGACCCTTACGCCATCCCCTACGACTACCAGCCCTATTTCAAGGTCGCCGACAGCGTGAAATCGATGTCGGTGCAGGTCACCTACACCGACGGCACCAAGTCGCCGGTGCGGGAATACAAGCGGCAGTAGCTGCGCTCACCCTCCCCCTTGTGGGGAGGGCTATCGCACGTGGAATTCTTGAGATGTCTGCCCGGCACGGACCCCCACCCCTAACCCCTCCCCACAAGGGGGAGGGAGACTTCCGTTGGCGCCGACCCAGGCTAGTCGCCTGTCTTTTCGGCGCCAAAGAAAGAACAATTAAGGCACGCGACAGCGTTCCCTCCCCCTTGTGGGGAGGGTTAGGGTGGGGGTCCTCTTCGAAAGAATCCATATGCGATGTGGGAGGGTGAGAACTGATGCAAAATGCCTGTCGCGGTGCTTGCGCAAGTGCCGCCGAACAGGCCAGTTTGCGCCTGCAGAATCGGTGAGAGCGCGATGACCATCCAGACCATCAAGGCCCGAGGCATTTCGGTTTTGCTCGACCTCACGGTCGGCCACATCGCCGACATGGTCGTCGAGGGTGGTGGGCGGCAGCTGAAGCCGCTGCACCGCGCGCCCTGGGTCGATGCGAATGAGACGCTGCCGGACAATTTGCCGGAAGGTACGGTTCGGCTGTCCGGCGATTTTCTCTGCGCGCCGTTTTCGCGCAGCGATGTCGAGGAGGCGCCGCTGCATGGCTGGCCGGCCAACAGCGCCTGGGACATCGCCGAAAGTGCCGCAACGGATGATGGCTGGCGCGCGGTCTTCCGCTTGCGCCACAAGGTGATGGGCGCAACGGTCGACAAGATCCTGACGCTGCGCGACGGCCATCCCTTCCTCTACCAGGAGCATGAGTTTTCCGGTGGCCATGGTGCGATCTCGGTCGCGCATCACCCGATGACGGCGATGACGGGCGGCGGCAGGCTGGCCTTTTCGCCGAAGCGGTTTGCCGCGACGCTGGAGGATCCGCTGGAGCCGGATCCCGCACGCGGCCGCTTCCTGCTGGCCTATCCGGCACGATCCGCCGATCTCAGCCAATTCCCCGCCGCCGGCGGCGGTACGCTCGACCTGACGGAATACCGCATGGACGACCGCCGCGAGGATTTCCTCACGCTGGTCGAGGCGGATCATGGCGGGCCGGGCTGGACCGCGCTTGCACGAGAGGCCGAAGACGATCTGGTGCTGGTGCTGAAGAACCCGGCCGAACTGCCGATCACCATGCTGTGGCTCAGTAATGGCGGGCGCGACTACGCGCCCTGGAGCGGTCGCCACCTGGGCGTGCTCGGCATCGAGGATGGCCGCGCCGCCGTCGGCCATGCCGCCTCGATCGGCGACAACTGGCTGAAGCGCGAAGGGGTCGCGACCGCCTTTGCACTGGGCGAAGGCCAAAGCGTGTCCTTTCGCCATGTCATCGGCGCCATTCCGCTGGCCGGCGGCGAGCCGCCACAGGCGATCACGACGGCGGATGGCCGCATACGACTGGTGACGGGTGGCGCGACGCGGGAGGTTCCCTTCGACAGCGATTTCCTGCGCATTGGCCAGCCTGCGCCCGCTTGATGGGATTGCGCGGCCGCAGGGTTTGAAATTTCCGTGAACTGCCGCCAAGATGTGGCCGAAATCATCATGCGGAACATGGTGGATTTGAAGCTCCTGCCAGAGAGGCTCTCATGTCCGAAATCGCCCATCTCGCCGCCACCATCTTCAAGCGTGCCGGCAAGGCAAACCGCTTCATCGTGGCCATTGCCGGGCCACCAGGCTCCGGCAAGTCGACGCTGTCGGCGCGGCTGCATGAACTGCTGCCCGAAGGTGCTTCGGAAGTCGTGCCGATGGATGGCTTCCACTATGACGACGCCGTGCTCGAGCGGCGCGGCTTGCGCACCCGAAAGGGTGCGCCGGAAACCTTTGACTTTGCCGGTTTCGAAACCTTGCTGAAGCGTATCCGGGCCGGCGAAGCCGATATCGCCATCCCGGTCTTCGACCGCAGCATGGAGCTGTCGCGCGCCGCCGCCTCGATCGTCGCCACGGAAACCAAGTTCATCCTGGTCGAGGGCAATTACCTGCTGCTCGACGAAGAGCCGTGGTCGCGGCTGGCGCCGCTGTTCGATTTCTCGATCTTCGTCGACGTGCCGCGCAACGAACTCGAGCGCCGCCTGATGGAGCGCTGGCACGGACATGGCCGCTCCGACGAAGATGCGCGCGCCTGGATCGCGTCCAACGACCTGCCCAACATCGAACGCGTGCTCGCGCGGCGCCGGGCTGCCGATCTGGTGATCGGCCTTTCCGCTTGATTCGACGGATTGCGCAAGGGGAACCTTAAGACTTTCAGGCCGTTATCCCGACACGGCAATTATGCCAAAAGAGGGATTCGGTCCAATGGCAATCAAGGCAAGAAAGCCCGCGCCCGCCAAGGGCAAGGCGACCCAATCCAAGGCCGGCGCCGGCCCGGCGATGACAGCCCGTTCGAAGGACGCCAAGCCGGCCTTCGGCAAGGCAGCGCCGAAGAAAGTGGTGCCGACCGCAGCGAAAGCCGCGCCGAAAGCCGCAAAGCCGAAGAAGCCCGCGAGCTCCAGCGACTCCGTGAGCGGCAGCGCGATGCGCACGGCCAAGGCGACGGCCAACGTCGCTGCCGGCGCGGTCATGGTCGCCGCCCGAGGTGCTGCGTCGCTCGCTGCTTCCGTCATGGGCAAAGGCGGTTCGAAAGCCAAAGCGAAGGCAAAATAGCCGCGCTTCGGAGGCTGGTTCGGCTATCCCTTGGCGGGGATGGTCAGGCCTTTCTGCACCGCCGGCCGCGCCAGGCCGCGCTCCAGCCATGCCGAGACATTGACGAAATCGTCAAAGCCGACGAGTTCGCGGGCTTCGTAGAAGCCGATCAGGTTGCGCACCCAGCCGAGCAGCGAGATGTCGGCGATGGTGTAGTCATTGCCCATGATCCACTTGCGCCCCTTCAGCCGGCCGTCGAGCACGCCGAGCAGTCGCTTTGACTCGTCACGATAGCGCTCCAGAGGGCGTTTGTCGGCGATCTCGCGACCGGCGAATTTGTGGAAGAAGCCAACCTGGCCGAACATCGGCCCGACCGAGGCCATCTGGAAGAACACCCACTGGATGGTCTCGTAGCGGCGCGCAGCATCGATGGGCATGAGCAGGCCGGTCTTTTCAGCGAGGTAGAGCAGGATGGCGCCGGATTCGAACAGGCCGATCGGCTTGCCGTCCGGACCGTTCGGATCGATGATCGCCGGTATCTTGCCGTTGGGGTTGAGCGACAGGAATTCCGGTGTCCAGCTTTCGTTCTGGCCGATGTTGACCCAATGCGGCTCGTAAGGCAGGCCGAGTTCCTCCAGGGCGATCGAAATCTTCACGCCGTTCGGCGTTGTCGCCGAATAGAGCTGGAGCTGATCCGGACGCTTGGCCGGCCAACGCGTTGCGATCGGAAAGGCGGACAGGTCGGCCATGGAAACTCCTGAATGAGGATTCGCGCCGAGCGGCGCGGTTTTGGCGGGTCGGCCAAGGATTAGACGCGGCGCACGGCACGATCAATGGCGTGCAAGGGTTTCGTTGCGCGCGAACAGTCAACGGAACGGCCTGCTTGGGGCAGATCGCGCGCCCGGCCTTTGCGTTCAGACGGCCTTGAAGGCCAGCACGGCATTGGTGCCGCCGAACGCGAAGCCGTTGCTGATCGCGGCGCGCACCTTGCGCTCGCGCGGCACATTCGGCGTGACGTCGAGGTCGCAATCGGGATCGGCCTCACGAAAATTGGCCGTCGGCGGCACGATGCCTTCGCGGATCGCCATCACGCAGGCGATCATCTCCAGCGCACCCGATGCGCCCAGGCAATGGGCGTGCATCGACTTGGTCGACGACACCGAAAGCTTGTAGGCATGGTCGCCAAAGACGCGCTTGATCGCTGCCGTCTCGATCTGGTCGTTGGCCTTGGTGCCGGTGCCATGGGCATTGAGGTAGTCGACATCCTCGGGATTGAAGCCGGCATCGGCCAGGCAGGCGCGCATGGCCGCCGTCGGCCCTTCGACGGTCGGAGCGACAATGTCGGAGGCGTCGGCGGAGAGGCCGGCGCCGGCGACCTCGGCAAGGATGGTGGCGCCGCGCGCCATGGCATGCTCATACGTCTCCAGGACCGCCATGCCGGCGCCCTCGCCGAGCGACAGTCCCTGGCGGTCGGCCGAGAATGGCCGGCAGGTGTCGGGCGCCAGCACGCGCAATGCTTCCCAGCCCTTCAGGATGCCCCAGACCAGCGGCGCATCGGTGCCGCCGGCGACCATCACGTCGGCGCGGCCAAGCCTGATCTGGTCGACGGCCGAGGCGATGGCGTGGTTGGATGAGGAGCAGGCCGAGGTGACACCGAAGACCGGGCCGCGCAGGCCCAGACTCATGCTGACGTGGCCGGAGGCCGCGCTTGGCATAACCTTTGGCACGGTGAAGATACCGGCGCGGTTCTTGCCCTCGACCAGGATGGCACGATAGCTCTCTTCGATCGCCTCCCAGCCGCAGACGCCGACGCCGACGACGGTGCCCATCCGATAGGTGGTGGCTTCATTCGAAGTCAGGCCGGCCTGCTGCATGGCTTCCCTGGCTGCGATCGTCGCCAGCAGGCTGAAGCGGTCCATCGACACGGTCTGCTTGCGGTCGATGCCGTGATCGGGAAGCGCCTTGATTTCGCAGCCGACCTTGACCTTCAAATCATGCAGTTGGGGACTTGTGATCTGGCCGATGGCCGAGCGGCCGGCGCGCATCTCGTTCCAGATCGCGGGCGCGCTGGTGCCGAGCCCGCAAATGCCGCCCATGCCGGTGATGACAACGCGCTGCCGCATTCAGTTCAGGCTTTTTTCGCGATCAGCGCGCGCACAGCTTCGACCATGTCGCCGACATTCTTCAGATTGCTCCAGGCGTCGACCGTGTTCATCTCGATCTCGATGCCATACTCTTCCTCAAGATCGAAGATAATCTCCGTCAGCTCGAGCGAATGGATGCCAAGCGAGGTCAATTCGGTGGTGGTGGTGATTTCTTCGCCGCCCGGCTCGGCATGAGCCTTGATCTTCGCGATGATATCCGTTGCCAGCTGGTCGGCCATTCGGTTCCTTCCCCACTATCTCGACGTTTCCCGACGCCAACTGAGCAGCGCCCCTTTTTCTCCTGGTATCAAGCCGCCGTCGTCGTTTAATACCCCCGCCAAGCGCAGCATGACCGTACCAAGGTGGTTCCCTCTATAGAAACCGAAACGTTGTCAAGCAACAAGCTATATCGAACTCCATATCGACAAAGCCGCCGGAGTGCTTAACGTGCAGGCATGGATATGGGCGAACATGGCGGGATTTCGACGCAGCGCGTTGCGGGCGTCGCGCGGCTTTCCTGCGCGCTCCGTGAGGGCCGCACGCGCCTGCGGCGCCTCTATCAGGACGGCGCCGCCAAGATAAGAATGCCGGCCGTCTCGGCCGATCCGCTCGAAGCGGTGCTGATCAACACCGCCGGCGGGATGACCGGCGGCGACCGTATCGCCTGGGACGTGGATGTCGGCGCGGCCGCTTCGGCATCGATCACCACGCAGGCCTGCGAGAAGATCTACCGGGCGGCATCCGACCGTGCCGAAGTGCGGGTCAATTTGTCGGTCGGGGAAAACGGCCGCATCGCCTGGCTGCCGCAGGAAACCATCGTCTTCGACCGGGCGGCCTTTGCCCGCACGCTCGACGTCGAGCTTGCCGTCGGCGCCGAGGCGCTGGTGCTGGAAGCCGCCGTCTTCGGTCGCCTGGCTATGGGCGAGCGCGCCACGCAGGGCAACTTCCATGACCGCTGGCGCGTGCGCCAGGATGGCGCCCTCATTCATGCCGAGGATTTCCGCATCGGACCCGATATCGCCGCCAGGCTCGACCGCCCGGCCGTTGCCGGCGGCGCGATCGCGGTGGCGACGCTGCTTCTGGTGTCGCCGCGCGCCGAGGCCCTGCTCGACCAGGTTCTGGAGATCGTCGGCGACCAAGGCAGCGCCAGCGCCTGGTGCGTGAAGAAATCTGGCAAGCTTCTTGCGAGGCTCTACGCCGGGGACGGCTACCGGCTGCGCCAGCGGCTGGTTCCACTCGTCGAATTGCTCAACGGAAGGGCGGGGCTGCCCAAATTATGGTCACTATAGGCCTGTCTCTACCAATCCAGGGAAACGCATGAACCTGACGCCGAGGGAAAAGGACAAGCTGCTGATCGCCATGGCGGCGATCGTGGCGCGCAAGCGGCTCGAACGCGGCGTCAAGCTCAACCATCCGGAAGCGATCGCGCTGATCACCGACTTCGTCGTCGAAGGCGCCCGCGACGGCCGTCCGGTCGCCGAACTGATGGAAGCCGGCGCTCATGTCGTCAGCCGCGCGCAAGTCATGGAAGGCATCGCCGAGATGATCCATGACGTGCAGGTCGAGGCGACTTTTCCCGACGGCACCAAGCTGGTGACCGTGCACGAACCGATCCGTTGAGGAGGACAGGATGCTGGAGCTGCGTCCCAACTGCGAATGCTGCGACAAGGACCTGCCGCCCGAGGCGACGGATGCGCTGATCTGCACCTTCGAGTGCACCTTTTGCGCCGGATGCGTGGAACAGGTGTTGGGCGGCATCTGCCCCAATTGCGGCGGTGGTTTTTCGGCGCGGCCGATCCGCCCGGCAGCGATGCTGAAGAAATACCCGGCGTCGAGTAAACGCGTTCTCAAGGCCGAAGGCTGCGGCCCCCGCAAGGCGGCGTAAACACCAGACCGAGCAAAACGAAAGGCAATAGAATGATCCCTGCCAAACGCCTCTCCCTGTCGGCGATCCTGCTGCTGGCCGCTGCCATGCCGGCCTATGCCCATGTCGGCATCGGCACGGCCTCCTCCTTCACGGCCGGCTTCATGCACCCGCTTTCCGGGCTCGATCACATGACGGTGATGATCGCGGTCGGACTGTGGGCAGCGATCAAGGGCGGCAAGGCGGTTCTTGCCTGGCCGGCGGCCTTTGTCGGTGTCATGCTGGTCGGCGGCGCGCTGGGCATTTTGCATATGCCGCTGCCCTTCGTCGAACCCGGCATACTGGCCTCAATCGTGGCGCTCGGGCTGCTGGTGGCGCTGGCGGTCGATCTGCCGGTCTCGGCCGGCGTCGCCATCATCGGCCTGTTCGCGCTGTTCCACGGCCACGCGCATGGCACCGAGGTGCCGGAGAATGCCGGCGGGCTTGAATACATGGCCGGCTTTGCCATCGCCACGCTGTTGCTGCATGCCACCGGCATCGCCGCCGGTCTCGGTCTCGGCATCCGGTTCCGCGGCTTGGCCCGTACTGCCGGTGCCGCCTGCGCGGCGATCGGCATCGGCCTCGCCTTCGGCATCGTGTGAGGGTGACCATGATCCCCGGTGAGATCATCACGGTGGACGGCGACATCGAGCTCAACAAGGGCCTGCCGACCGTCACCCTGAAAGTCGCCAACAGCGGCGACCGGCCGATCCAGGTCGGCAGCCACTACCATTTCTTCGAGACCAATGAGGGGCTGAAATTCGACCGCGAGCGTGCCAGGGGCATGCGTCTCGACATTGCCGCGGGCACGGCCATGCGTTTCGAGCCGGGCCAGGAGCGCGACGTCACGCTGGTGCCGCTCGGCGGCAAGCGCGAGGTCTACGGATTTCAGCAGAAGGTGATGGGCAAGCTGTGAGATCTCCCGGCGCGCTCAGCTCAGTTCGATGGCTTGGCCGCGGCGTAGATGACGATCTTTCCGGGATTGTCGAATTCGACGGCGAGGACATCCTGCGCCTGCACGCGCCGCGATTCGATGGCGTTGAACAGCAGCGCGTTGGCCTCGATCTCCTTGCGCAGCTCCGTGATGTCGTCTTGATGCTGCTTGACCTTGCTTTCGATCTCCGGCGGCGGGCCGCCTTCGCTGCGCGCGGCGTCGGTGAGGAACACGATGTCGACCTTGTCGAGCTTGGACGTCTTGCGCACCGTACCGATGTTTTCACGCGTGCGGTCGATCGCCGTGTTGACGCTGCGGGCTTCGGCGGTGGCCTTGGCCTCTTCCTGCTTGACCTGCGAGCCGACGATGCGGTTGACGGTCTCCGTGCTTTCCAGCCCTTGCGCTTTCAATCCGGCAACAGACCCTGCCGCCGCCAAGAACGCCGTGGCGGCGACTGCCTGCATTCTGGTCAAGAAAGAAGTGATCGCCATCGCTCGCTCCTGAGAGAAGTCGTTTCGGGGCGCGGGTTAGCGCGAAAAGAACAAAACGAATCCCGCCCGGCGAAGGTTCCTTTCCCGATGCGGCCGGCAGGCCGGATGCCGGCCCGCCGTGCCGTCTCGTCAGCTCGCCTTCTTGGTGATCAGGGTCAGTGCGCCATTGGGTTCCATGCTGGCGGCGACGACTTGCGCCGAACTGAGCCCCTTGGCTTCCAGCGCCGACTTCACCTTGGGCGTGGCGTCGATCGAGCTGCGCAGTTTCTTCAGGCCGTCATCGCCACGCTGGGCGATCACCTGGTTGACCTGCGTCTGGGTGTCCTTCGGCAACTCGGTGATGTCGACGATGTTGACGCTCTGGATCGTCGGCACCGCCGGCTGAGCCTGGGGCGTGGCTGGAGCAGGCGTTGCCGGCGCCGGAGCGGGCTGTGGCGCGGGTTGCTGCTGGGCACTGGCGGCGCCCGCCAGCATCAGGCTGGCAGCGGCGGCAAGAATTATTGTTTTGCGCATGGATTTTCCTTTCCATCGATTGGCAAACGGCCGGTCTGGGGTGACCCCCTAACCTCAACCGCCAAATGGGATCAGAAGGTGTCGCCCAGCGGGTCATTGCGTGACCATAGGATGGCAGCAGTGTGCAGCGGCGCTTCAATCCCACCGCATTTCGGCAAACCGCATTTCAGGAGCAATCGCTGATGGCCAGAATTACCCGCGCCGCCTATGCGCAGATGTATGGCCCGACGGTCGGCGACAGAGTGCGCCTTGCCGACACCGAACTGTTCATCGAGGTCGAGAAGGATCTCACCATCCATGGCGAAGAGGTGAAATTCGGCGGCGGCAAGGTGATCCGCGACGGCATGGGCCAGAGCCAGGTTTCCAGGGCGCAAGGCGCCGTCGATACCGTCATCACCAACGCGCTGGTGATCGATGCTAGCGCAGGCATCTTCAAGGCCGACGTCGGCCTCAGGGACGGGCGCATCACGGCCATCGGCAAGGCCGGCAATCCGGACACGCAGCATGGCGTCACCATCATCATTGGTCCCGGCACCGAGATCATCGCCGGCGAGGGCAAGATCCTGACCGCGGGCGGCTTCGATGCGCATATCCACTTCATCTGCCCGCAGCAGATCGAAGAGGCGCTGATGTCAGGCATCACCACTATGCTCGGCGGCGGCACCGGTCCGGCGCACGGCACGCTGGCCACCACCTGTACGCCGGGGCCATGGCACATGGCCCGCATGATCCAGTCCTTCGATGCCTTCCCGATGAACATCGGCCTGTCGGGCAAGGGCAATGCCTCGCTGCCCGCAGCCCTCGAGGAAATGGTGCTGGGCGGCGCCTGCTCGCTGAAGCTGCACGAGGACTGGGGCACGACGCCGGCGGCGATAGACTGCTGCCTGTCGGTCGCCGACGACTATGACGTGCAGGTGATGATCCACACCGACACGCTGAACGAATCCGGCTTTGTCGAGAACACCGTCGCGGCTATCAAGGGCCGCACCATCCACGCCTTCCACACCGAGGGCGCCGGCGGCGGCCACGCGCCCGACATCATCAAGGTCTGCGGCCTGCCCAACGTCATCCCGTCCTCGACCAACCCGACGCGGCCCTACACGGTCAACACGCTGGCCGAGCATCTCGACATGCTGATGGTCTGCCATCATTTGTCGCCGTCGATCCCCGAAGACATCGCCTTTGCCGAAAGCCGCATCCGCAAGGAAACCATCGCGGCGGAAGACATTTTGCACGACATCGGTGCCTTCTCGATCATCTCATCGGACAGCCAAGCCATGGGCCGCGTCGGCGAAGTGGCGATCCGTACCTGGCAGACCGCCGACAAGATGAAGCGCCAGCGCGGCTCGCTGCCGCAGGAGACCGGCAACAACGACAATTTCCGCGTCCGCCGCTACATCGCCAAATACACGATCAACCCGGCCATCGCGCATGGACTGTCGAAAGACATCGGCTCGATCGCGGCGGGCAAACGCGCCGACCTGGTGCTGTGGAACCCGGCCTTCTTCGGCGTCAAGCCGGACATGGTGCTGATCGGCGGCATGATCGCCGCCGCCCCGATGGGCGACCCCAACGCCTCGATCCCGACGCCGCAGCCGATGCACTACCGGCCCATGTTCGGCGCCTATGGCAAGGCAAGGACCAACTCGTCGGTGACCTTTGTTTCGAAAGCCGCGCTCGAATCAGGCCTGCACGGCAGGCTTGGCGTCGACAAGCAGTTCGTCGCCGTTGAAAACACCCGCGGCGGCATCGGCAAGCATTCGATGGTGCTCAACGACGCCACGCCGCATGTCGAAGTCGACCCGGAAACCTACGAGGTCCGTGCCGACGGTGAATTGCTCACCTGCGAACCGGCGACGGTGCTGCCGATGGCGCAGAGGTATTTTCTGTTTTGAAGCGGCGATTCGACCGGGCGAGCCTTATCCGTTGCAGCCCTTGGTGGGAGGCAGCAATATGCGGCCGACCACCAGTTGCATTGTGATCGAGCATGGCCACCGAAATCGCTTCCGCCCACGACATCTTCCCGCATATCCGCATCGTCATGGGCATGGTGATCGGGCTTGGCGTCGCCCGCCTGCTGTCGGGGGTGGCGCGGATCGTCCAGCATCCCGGCCAATACAAGCTCTATCCCGTGCATCTGGCCTGGGTCGTCTCGGTGCTCCTGATGCTGGTGCATTTCTGGTGGTGGGAGTTCGGCCTCTACGCCATCGAAACCTGGACCTTCGGCAAGTATCTGTTCATCATCTTCTACGCGATCACGCTGTTCCTGCTGTGCGCGCTTTTGTTTCCCGATTCGATGCTGGAATACACCAGCTACGAGGATTTCTTCTATTCGCGCCGGGCGTGGTTCTTCGGCCTGCTGGCGGCGACCTATATGCTCGACGTGGTCGACACGCTGCTGAAGGGGCCGGAGCATTTCGCCCGCTTCGGCAGCGAGTACCTGTTCCGCACGCCGGTCTTCGTCGCGCTTTGCATCATTGCGATCCTGGTGCGCGACCGCCGCTTCCATATCGCCTTCGTGACGGCGGCGCTCATCTATCAGATATCGTTCATCCTGCGGCTCTTCGACACCATCGTCTGAACGAACGCGATGGTCTAGCTTGTTGGGGAAAGGCAGGGTTCGACATGTACAAGGCCGTTGGATCGCGCGGATCCCGGGTCAGCCGCGTTCTCTGGATGCTCGAGGAGCTCGGGCAGCCTTATGAATTCGTCGAGGTCAGGCTGCGCTCACCGGAAGCCTATGCGCTCAACCCATCGGGCAAGGTGCCGATCCTCATCGATGGCGAACTGACGGTGACGGATTCGGCGGCGATTTGCGTCTATCTCGCCGACAAGCACGCGGACATGGGCATGAGCGCCAACCCAGGCCTAGCCGGTCGCGCCGAAATGGATTCCTGGATGCATTTTGCGCAGAGCGAGCTTGAAGCGCCGCTGTGGAACAAATTGCGCCATCGCTTCCTGCTGCCGAAGGACGTACGCGTCGATGTCGGTCCTGCGGCGGCTTACGATTTTGCCTCGGAGCTGAAGGCGCTGGAGCGGCGGCTGGGCGACAAACCGTTTGCGCTGGGCGCTCGGTTTTCCGCCGTCGACGTGCTGCTCGGCGACATGGGCGGCTGGGCGCGTGCCGGCCGGTTTGAGATCGAGTCCGAACGCGTCAACGCCTATTTCGACCGCGTGCTGGCGCGGCCTGCGCGTGTGCGGGCACAAGCAAATGGAGGATCCATGAAATGAAGCTCAACCTCAACACCGACTTCACCAAATTCCCGCGCGCCGTCTCCGTGCTGTCCGCCGGCAATGCCGGAACCACCCTACCGTCCGGCCGGGCCATTCTCGCCCATGACGAACGCCATCTGCGCCGCCGCGCCATCGAGCTTGCCGACGGCAGCAAGGTGCTGGTCGACCTGCCCGAGCCCGTCGCCTTGAACGATGGCGACCGTCTGGTGCTGGAGGATGGCGGCCATATCGAGATCATCGCGGCGCCGGAAGAGGTCTACGACATCCGCGCCCGCGACGGCGTGCATCTGGCCGAGCTCGCCTGGCACATCGGCAATCGCCATCTCGCGGCGAGCATCGAGGCCGGGCGCATCCTCATCCTGCGCGACCATGTCATCAAGGCGATGCTGGAGGGGCTGGGCGCCACCGTGACCGACGTGTCCGAACCGTTCAAACCGGTGCGCGGTGCCTATTCCGGCCATGATGGGCAAAGCCATGATCACGGCCATGCGCATGCGCACAGCCACGCGGAAGCGCACAGCCATTCTCATGGCGAAGCGCATTCCCATTCGCACAGTCATGCCGGCCATCGCCACGATCATGACTGACCAGCCTTCGAACATCGCCCTGCTGCGGCTGATGGCGTGGCTGTCGCCTGCCTTTCCGGTCGGCGGCTTTTCCTACAGCCATGGTCTCGAGCGCGCGGTGCATGACGGGCTGATTGCCGATGCCGACAGCCTCGCCTGCTGGCTGGAAACGCTGGTCGAGATGGGCTCCGGCTGGAACGATGCCGTGCTGTTCGCCGAGAGTTGGCGCCGCGCGCGCAACGCAGGCGATCTCGATGAAGTAGCGGCACTCGCGGAGGCGCTGGCCGGCTCGCGCGAACGCCACACCGAAACCATGCTGCAGGGTGCGGCCTTCCTCAAAGCGGCGGCGGCCTGGCCAAATCCAGTGCTGGAGCGCTTGCCGGCTGAATGCGCCTATTGCGTCGCCGTCGGCGCCATTGCCGGCGGCAACGGCATCGGGCTTCAGGACGCGCTGTCGGCCTTCCTGCAAACCTTCTTCTCCAACCTCGTGCAGGCAGCGATCCGGCTTGGCATCGTCGGCCAGAGCAAAGCCACAGCTCTGTTGGCCGGCTTCGAGCCACTGGCCCTGGCGACCGCGACCCGCGCCGCGCGCTCGACACTCGACGATCTCGGTGGCTGCGCCTTCGTTTCCGATGTCATGGCGATGAAGCACGAAACCCAGTATTCGCGATTGTTCCGTTCATGATCCTTCTCGCCTTCTCGCTTTCGACCGTTCTACTCCTGATTACCGCGCTGCACGCCTATTGGGGCCTTGGCGGCATCTGGCCGGGCCAGGATGCGGCCTCCTGCGCTCACGCCGTCGTCGGCTTTCGCGGCGTCGATGAGATGCCGACGCCGTTCGCCAGTTTCGCCGTCGCCGCGTGCCTGTGCCTGGCGACGCTGTGGCCGCTTGCGCTCATAGGCGTCTTTGCCTCGCCCTTCCCCCAGGAGGGGCTCGCCGCCACCTCGCTGCTCATCGGTCTGGTGTTCCTGGGACGCGGCATAGCCGGCTTCACGCCGTGGTGGCGGCGGCTGACGCCGGAACAGCCTTTCGCGCGGCTCGATGTCCGCTATTATTCGCCGCTGTGCCTGTTGATCGGCTCGGCTTTGCCATCCTCGCCATCACGGAGTTTCCGACATGACACAGACAAATGGTCCGCTGCGCGTCGGCATTGGCGGCCCGGTCGGTTCGGGCAAGACGACGCTGACCGAAAAACTGTGCAAGGCGCTGCGCGACGAGTTTTCCATCGCCGTCGTCACCAACGACATCTACACCAAGGAAGACGCCATGATGCTGGCGCGGCTGCAGGCGCTGCCCGAGGACCGCATCATGGGTGTCGAGACCGGCGGCTGCCCGCACACCGCCATCCGCGAGGACGCGTCGATCAATCTGCAGGCGATCGCGCAGATGAACAGGAAATTCCCGGATCTCGACATCGTCTTCATCGAATCCGGCGGCGACAACCTCGCCGCCACCTTCTCGCCCGATCTCGCCGACCTGACGCTCTATGTCATCTCGGTTTGCCAGGGCGAGGAGATCCCGCGCAAGGGCGGGCCGGCAATCACCCGCTCCGATTTCCTGGTGATCAACAAGAGCGACCTTGCTCCTTACGTGAACGTCAACCTCGATGTCATGGAGAGCGACGCCGGCCGCATGCGCGGCAAGCGGCCGTTCGGCTTCACCGACCTGTCGCGCGGCAAGGGGCTGCAGGAGGTGATCGATTTCATCATCGAGCATGGCGGCCTGCGAGCCGGCGCTGCCGCTGCCAGCACGGCGGCGTGAGACAGCTATCCCTGCACCAACCAAAACCGGTTGCGGGGATCGACTGGCCACGGCATTCTTGCCGAAACCGGAGGATTTTTCGATGAGCCTTGCCCGTCTGCAAAAGGAAACGCTGACCAACCTGCCCTACTATGAGGAGCGCGTCGATCTCGCCTGCGCCTTCCGCTGGACGGCGCGGCTCAACATGCACGAGGCTGTGGCCAATCATTTCTCGCTGGCCGTCAATGATGGCGGCACACAATTCCTGATGAACCCCAACCAGGTGCATTTCTCGCGCATCAAGGCGAGCGACCTTCTGATGATCGATGCCAACGATCCAGAAACGCTCTCCGGCCCCAATGCGCCCGACCCGACGGCGTGGGGGCTGCATGGCGCCATCCATCGCAATGTGCGTCACGCGCGCTGTGTCATGCATGTGCACTCGATCCACGCCACGGTGCTGGCATCGCTCGCTGACTCGACATTGCCGCCGATCGACCAGAATTCGGCGATGTTCTTCAATCGCCATGTCGTGGACGCGCATTATGGCGGGCTGGCCTTCGAGGAGGAGGGCGAGCGCTGCTCGCAGCTTCTCGTCGATCCCAAGGTCAAGGTGATGGTGATGGGCAATCACGGCGTGCTGGTCATCGGCGATACGGTCGCCGATGCCTTCAACCGCATGTTCTATTTCGAACGCGCCGCCGAGACCTACATCAAGGCGCTTTGGACCGGCCGCCCGCTGCGCACGCTGTCAGATGCGATCGCCGAAAAGGCCGCGAGCGAGATGGACGACTATCCCGGCCAGGCCGAACGCCATCTCAGCGAATTGAAGGCGATCCTCGACGAGCAGGAACCGGCCTACCGGAACTGATTGCCTTACAGGCCCAGTTCAGCCCGCAATTCCTCGGCGCTGTTGATGACGACGGCGCCGGGCGGTCCGCCCATCGGCGTTTCCGGCCAGAAGATCGTCTTCATGCCCGCCGCCAGCCCTGCCATGGCGCCCGGCCAGCTGTCGTCGATCGCCACGGCGTGCGCGGGGTCGACGCCGGCCAGATACGCGGCGCGCAGGAACGGCTCGGCATGCGGCTTGCCTTCGCGCACATCGTTGCGGCTGATCGTCTTCATGCCGGGGTAGATCAGGCCGACCATGCTCAGATTGGCGTCGACGATCATCCGGTCCGAATTCGAGACCACGGCCTGCTGGATGCCTCTTGCACGCAGCTCGTTGAAGATCTCGATCGCGCCGGGGCGCGGCTTCAGGCTCTCCACCAGTGGCAGGTAGTGTTCGTATTTGCGCACGATCCAGTCGTCGAAAGGCAGGTCCAGGCCGAACTCGTCGCGCATCATCTCGTAGACCGGCCAGGCGGCAACGCCGAGCACGCGCTCATGCAGATCGTCCGGCGGGACAAGGCCGACATTGCGCATCGCCGCCATCAGGGCTGCTTCATGCAGCGGTTCGCTGTCGACAAGCGTGCCGTCCATGTCCCAGAAAACCGCTTTCGGCATCATGTGAGGCTCCTTTTTGCCATCCCTTAAAGGGTTTGAGCCGGGAGATAAACCTTCGGAGCGCAAGAACCTGCCGCCTGCCGAGACCGCGGCCAAGTCTCTTTGGCGACAGAGACTTCGTGGGAGAAGAAAAACTGGGCCGTGCTTACGTCGAGGAACAGCAAGCAATTGCTCCCGAGATTGACAATTGCGCAGTTGGCCGTTCCCTGCGAAAGTGGGGCATGGGCCGCTCTCACAACCGGCGGTCTCGGGAGGCAGGACTTTGAATAGCCGGCAGGATGGTGGCAGCAACAGGCTGGACGATGCGGCGCGCGCCGGCTGGCTTTATTATGTTGCCGGCAACACACAGGACCAGATCGCTTCGACGCTCGGCATTTCGCGGCAGACGGCGCAGCGGCTGGTATCGCTGGCGGTGTCGGAGGGCTTGATCAAGGTTCGCGTCGACCATCCGATCGCCAACTGCCTCGATCTGGCGGCACGGCTGAGATCGCGCTTTGCGCTCGATCTGGTCGAGGTGGTGCCGAGCGACCCCAATTCGTCCTCGACCACGATCGGCATCGCCGAGGCGGCTGCCGCCGAGATCGAGCGGCGGTTGCGGTCTCCGACCCCGATCGTCATGGCGATCGGCACCGGTCGCACGCTAAAGGCGGCGATCGAGCAGCTGCCGCCAATGGAATGCCCGCAACACAAGGTGGTGTCGTTGACCGGCAACATCTCGCCGGACGGCTCGGCCGCCTTCTACAACGTCATCTTCACCATGGCCGACAGGGTCAAGGCGCGCTCCTTCCCGATGCCGCTGCCGGTCATCGCCTCGTCGCCGGAGGAGCGCGAGATGCTGCTCAACCAGCCGATGATCCAGCCGACGCTGGCGCTGGCGGCGGAAGCCGACGTCACCTTCATCGGCATCGGCGATCTCGGCCCCAAGGCGCCGCTCTACGAAGACGGCTTCATTTCGGAGAGCGAATTGAAGGCGCTGCAGAAGGCCGGCGGCATCGCGGAGATCGTCGGCTGGGTGTTCGATAGGGAGGGCCGCATGATCGAGGGCATCACCAACGACCGGGTGTCGTCGGCTTCGCTACCGTCACGCGAGAAATCGCTGGTCATCGCACTGGCCATGGGCGAACGAAAGCTGCCAGGCATCCTAGCGGCCGCGAACCGGCGGCTGATCAACGGCCTCATCACCGATGAACGGGCCGCCGCCGCCCTGCTGGCTGGCATCTGACCGGACCCACAACCCGGTTTGCGATAAGGCCAACCGCACTAGCCGTGCCGCCCGAAAGGGTCGTTGCCATCGAGAAACCCGAGATCGCGCTGCAGATGCGGCGACAGGTCCCTGATATCGAGATGCGCCCGTTTTTTGGTCGCGAACCAGCCGAATCCATCCGTCAGCCACGAAAACCAGCGGTGATCCGGTGCGGGAGTGCATTTTTGCTGCGCCATGGTCATGATCGTCAACCTTCGCTATCCTGGACCCGAATGACGGGTTGACTGGGAATGTCGGTCTTGCCGGCGGTCTTTGCCAATCGAACATCGATCATGATCCATAAGGAGGCCTTATGCCGGACCTCGGCTCGCGACAGGTTTCGCCACTCCCGCCGCTGCAGGCGATCCGGGTGTTCGACGCGGTGGCGCGGCATCTTTCCTTCACCAAGGCCGCCGGCGAACTCGCCATGACGCAAGCGGCGGTCAGCTATCAGATCAAGGTGCTGGAGGAGCGTGTCGGCGCGCCGCTGTTCCTACGCCGGCCGCGGCAGATCGTGTTAACCGAGGCCGGGCAGCGCCTGGCACCTGCGGTCAGCGAGGCCTTCGCCATCCTTGGCCAGGCCTATGCCGCGGTGCGTGGCGGGGCCGACGGCTTGCTGTGCGTCACGACGGTGCTGACATTCGCCTCGAACTGGCTCGCGCACCGGCTGGGGTCGTTCCAGATCGCCCATCCGTCGCTGGCGGTGCGGCTCGAAACGTCGAGCCGCCTGACCGACTTTGCCCGCGAGGATACCGATATTGCCATCCGCTCGGGCGGCGGCAAATGGCCGGGCCTGGAAGCGCACAAGCTGCTCGATGCCGACTTCACGCCGATGCTGAGCCCGAAACTCGCGGCGACCATCGGCGGCGTCAGGGAACCGGCCGACCTCTTGCGGCTGCCTATCCTCGATCCCGGCGACATCTGGTGGACGGAATGGTTCTCGGCTGCTGGCGTGCACTCGCACGATCTTGCCAAGCGGCCCGGCAGCAGCATGGGCGCGCAGGCCTATGAGGCCAATGCGGCGATCGCCGGTCATGGCGTCGCGATCCTGACCAGGGCGCTGTTCAAGGCGGAACTCGCGGACGGGCGCCTGATCCAACCTTTCGATCTGGTTGGCGACGACGGCCATGCCTATTGGCTGGTCTATCCCGAGGCGCGCCGCAACGTGCCGAAGATCCGTGCCTTCCGCGACTGGCTGCTGGCCGAGATCGCCTGCTGACCGGCAAGCTTCCGGGCTGCACCTGGTTCTCGCAGATGTATCCGCCGTTGCCTCACTGTATGCGGCCGGGACGATCCGCGCCCTGGCATTTCGCTCGTCCCGGCCTGCGGTGTCGCCCAAGTGCTGCGCTGCAGCATCGAATCCGGCTTGACATAATTCACGCCAAGTGAGTAATTGCCCAAAGCCAAGGCAAATGCTCATCTTGGTTCAAGGGAGGAATTTGATGAAACTTCGCACGCTCACCCTGGGCTTGTTGACGGCCAGCACGCTTGCGTTCGCCGCACATGCCGAATCCATCACCATCGCCACCGTCAACAATGGCGATATGGTCCGCATGCAAAAGCTGACCGAGGACTTCACCAAGGCGAACCCCGACATCCAGCTCAACTGGGTTACGCTCGAAGAAAACGTGCTGCGCGAGCGCGTCACCACCGACATCGCCACCAAGGGCGGCCAGTACGACGTGATGACCATCGGCACCTATGAGGTTCCGATCTGGGCCAAGCAGAGCTGGCTGCTGCCGCTCGACAAGCTCGGCGACGACTACGACGCCAAGGATATCATCCCGGCCATCGCCGGCGGCCTTTCGGTCGACGGCAAGCTCTATGCCGCGCCCTTCTACGGCGAAAGCTCCTTCGTCATGTACCGCAAGGACCTGATCGAGAAGGCCGGACTGAAGATGCCCGACGCGCCCACCTGGGACTTCATCAGGCAGGCCGCCGACAAGATGACCGATCGCGCCAATGGCGTGAACGGCGTGTGCCTGCGCGGCAAGGCCGGCTGGGGCGAGAACATGGCTTTCCTGACCGCCATGTCGAACTCCTTCGGGGCGCGCTGGTTCGACGAGAACTGGAAGCCGCAGTTCGATCAGCCGGAATGGAAGAACACGCTGCAGTTCTATGTCGACCTGATGAAGGCCGACGGCCCTGAGGGTGCGTCCTCCAACGGCTTCAACGAAAACCTGGCGCTGTTCCAGCAGGGCAAATGCGGCATGTGGATCGACGCCACCGTCGCTGCGTCCTTCGTCTCCGATCCCAAGGCATCGCAGGTCGCCGACAAGGTTGGATATGCGCTGGCACCCGACAATGGCCTGGGCAAGCGCGGCAATTGGCTGTGGGCATGGTCGCTGGCGATCCCCGCCGGCACGCAGAAGGCCGATGCCGCCCAGAAATTCGTCTCCTGGGCGACCAGCAAGCATTATGCGGAACTCGTCGCTTCGAAGGAAGGCTGGGCCAACGTTCCTCCGGGCACGCGCTCCTCGCTCTACGCCAATGCCGAATACCAGAAGGCGGCTCCGTTCGCCAAGATGACGCTGGACTCCATCAACGCCGCCGACCCGACGCATCCGACCGTCAAGCCGGTGCCCTATGTCGGCGTGCAGTTCGTCGCCATCCCTGAGTTCCAGGGTCTTGGCACCACTGTCGGCCAGCTCTTCTCGGCGGCTCTTGCCGGCCAGTCGAGCGTCGACGACGCCCTGAAGCAGGCCCAGGACGCCGCCACCGCGGCTATGACCGAAGGCGGGTACATCAAGTAAGGCTCCTCCCGGTGCCGACTGCCGGTCGCCTCCTGACCGGCAACGGCCGCCCGAGTTCCCAGTTCGGGCGGCCGCCTTTAACGCCTTTTGAAAATTCCGTCTGACCAGTGAAGGGTGACCGTCATGGCTACTCAGCAGACCCGTTCGCTTGCCCGTTTCATGATGGCGCCATCCGTGGTGCTGCTGTTCGTCTGGATGATTGTGCCGCTGGTCATCACCATCTGGTTCTCTTTCCAGCAATACAACCCGCTCAATCCGATCCGCGACGGCTTCGTCGGCTTCTCGAACTACGCGCTGTTCTATTCCAACCCGGCCTTCCTGCAATCGATCCTCAACACGCTCACCTTGGTGGTCAGCGTGCTCCTGATCACGGTGATCGGCGGCATCCTTCTGGCGCTGCTGATCGACCAGCCGATGTGGGGCCAGGGCATCGTGCGCATCCTCGTCATTTCGCCGTTCTTCGTCATGCCGCCGGTGGCCGCACTGGTCTGGAAGAACATGATCATGCACCCGCAATACGGGGTGTTCGCCGATATAGCCCGCTTCTTCGGGGCCCAGCCGATCGACTGGTTCGGGCAGCATCCGATGCTGGCGATCATCATCATCGTCGCCTGGCAATGGCTGCCTTTCGCCACGCTCATTCTCTTGACCGCGTTGCAGTCGCTCGACGGTGAGCAGAAGGAAGCCGCCGAGATGGACGGCGCCGGCTTCATCAGCCGCTTCATCTATCTGACGCTGCCGCACATGTCGCGCGCCATCACGGTCGTCATCCTGATCCAGACGATCTTCCTCCTCTCCGTCTATGCCGAGATCCTCGTCACCACCAATGGCGGCCCGGGATACGCCTCCACCAACCTGCCCTTCCTCGTCTACCAGAAGGCGTTGCTGGAGTTCAAAATCGGCCAGGCATCCGCCGGCGGCGTGATCGCCGTCATTCTCGCCAACATCGTTGCCTTCTTCGCCATGCGCGCGGTCGGCAAGAACCTGGACAAGTAAGGGAGGCTACGATGGCACGCTCAGTCACCACCCAGCACAAGACGATTGCGACAATTGCCGCCTGGATCGTCGCCCTGCTGATCTTCTTCCCGATCCTCTACACGATCATCACCTCGTTCAAGTCGGAGCAGGAAGCCATCCAGGGCTTCAGCATCATCCCGTCGGGAACGTTCGAGAGCTATGCCGAGGTTCAGGCGCAAAGCGGCTACTTCAAGTTCTTCTTCAACTCGGTTCTGCTCTCGGTCGGCTCGACCATCCTGGCCCTGCTGGTCGCCATACCGGCGGCATGGTCGATGGCCTTCTCGCCGACCAAGCGGACCAAGGACATCTTGATGTGGATGCTGTCCACCAAGATGATGCCCGCGGTCGCGGTGCTGTTCCCGATCTACTTGATCTTCCGCGATACCGGACTGCTCGACAGCCGCATCGGCCTGATGATCATGCTGATGCTGATCAACCTGCCGATCGTGGTGTGGATGCTCTACACTTACTTCCGCGAAATACCGGGCGAGATCCTGGAAGCGGCGCGCATGGACGGCGCCTCGCTGTGGAACGAGATCGTCTATGTGCTGACGCCGATGGCGGTGCCGGGCATCGCCTCGACGATGCTGCTCAACATCATCCTGGCCTGGAACGAGGCGTTCTGGACAATCCGGCTGACGACGACGGAAGCCGCACCGCTGACCGCCTTCATCAGCTCGTTCTCCAGCCCGCAAGGCCTGTTCTGGGCCAAGCTTTCGGCCGCCTCGACGCTGGCCATCGCGCCGATCCTGATCATGGGCTGGTTCAGCCAGAAGCAGTTGGTGCGCGGCCTGACATTTGGTGCGGTCAAATAATTGGTGGTGCGGTGAAATAACGGAATTGTTCGAAGCAATCGGCAGAAATAACCCCTCGGGGAGGAAATCATGGGAAACATCACGCTCAAGAACGTCTCCAAATCCTTCGGAGCGACGTCCATCATCCCCGGTCTCGACCTGGTGATCGAGAATGGCGAGTTCGTCGTCTTCGTCGGCCCGTCGGGTTGCGGCAAGTCAACGCTGCTGCGCCTGATCGCCGGGCTCGAGGACACCAGCGGCGGCTCCATCAACATCGACGGCCGCGACGTCACCGGCGAGGCACCGGCCAAGCGCAAGCTGGCCATGGTGTTCCAGTCCTACGCGCTCTATCCGCACATGACGGTGGCCAAGAACATCGGCTTTCCGCTGAAGATGGCCGGTGAGGACAAGGCGACCATCGACAAGAAGGTGGGAGACGCGGCGCGCGTGCTCAACTTGACCAACTATCTCGAACGCCGGCCCGGCCAGCTTTCCGGCGGCCAGCGCCAACGCGTCGCCATCGGCCGCGCCATCGTGCGTCAGCCGACCGCATTCCTGTTCGACGAACCGCTGTCCAACCTCGATGCGGCACTGCGCGGCACCATGCGGCTGGAGATCAGCGAGTTGCACCATCAGCTCAAGACCACCATGATCTACGTCACCCACGATCAGGTCGAAGCCATGACCATGGCCGACAAGATCGTCGTGCTGAACGCCGGCAACATCGAGCAGGTCGGCTCGCCGATGGAGCTCTACAAGACGCCGAAGAACCTGTTCGTCGCCGGCTTCATCGGCTCGCCGAAGATGAACCTGATAGAAGGCGCGCCGGCTGCCAAAAACGGCGCCAAGACCATCGGCATCCGTCCCGAGCATCTGGAGATCTCGACCACGGCGGGCGAATGGAAAGCCACTGTCGGCGTCGCCGAACATCTCGGCTCCGACACCTTCCTGCACGTCCAGTCCGATGGCGTCGGTCCGCTGACAGTGCGCGCCGACGGCGAACTCGCCGTCCGTCACGGCGACACCATCTATCTGACAGCGGACAAGGCCAAGCTGCACCGCTTCGGCGCCGACGGAAAGGCGATGTGAGCATGAGACTGGCCGGCAAATCCGCGCTGATCACGGGTTCGGCCCGCGGCATCGGCAGAGCCTTCGCCGAAGCCTATGCCGGCGAAGGCGCAACCGTCGCCATCGCCGACATCAATCTCGAGGCGGCGCAGAAGACAGCCGCCGAGATCGGCGGCAAGGCCTATGCGGTCAAGCTCGACGTCACCGACCTCGCCTCGATCGAAGCGGCGGTGAAAGCCGTCGAGACGAAGACCGGTGGCCTGGATATCCTGATCAACAACGCCGCCCTGTTCGACCTGGCGCCGATCGTCGAGATCACCAAGGCAAGCTACGACAAATTGTTTTCCGTCAATGTCGCCGGCACGCTGTTCATGCTGCAGGCTGCCGCCCGCTCGATGATCGCCGCTGGCCGGGGCGGCAGGATCATCAACATGGCGAGCCAGGCCGGACGCCGCGGCGAGGCGCTGGTCGGCGTCTACTGCGCCACCAAGGCCGCCGTCATCTCGCTGACCCAGTCGGCGGGGCTCGACCTCATCAAGCACCGCATCAACGTCAACGCGATTGCCCCTGGCGTGGTCGACGGCGAGCACTGGGATCACGTCGATTCGCTGTTCGCCAAATATGAAAACCGGCCGAGGGGCGAGAAGAAGAAACTGGTCGGCGAGGCGGTGCCCTATGGCCGCATGGGCACGGCGCAGGACCTTACCGGCATGGCGGTTTTTCTCGCCAGCGCCGACGCCGAATACGTCGTCGCCCAGACCTACAATGTCGACGGCGGCCAGTGGATGAGTTGAGGGCGGGGGACGGCCTCTGCTCCTCGTACCTCCGCGAGGAGCAGAGGCCGACATCAGCGGGCGCGTAGCAAGTGCCACCCCTTATCCTCTCCCCGACCGGGAGAGGAGCGTAACGAAGGCCGAAATCCGGCCAAAGGGTAAAACAGATGACCGTGAAACTCTCGTCCTCAAACCTCTCCAAGCTGCCCACTGAGGTCGCCGGTCCGAAGTATGACCGCGCAACATTGAAGGCCGGCATCGTGCATTTCGGCGTTGGCAATTTTCACCGCTCGCATCAGGCCGTCTATCTCGACGATTTGTTCAATGCGGGCATCGGCCATGACTGGGCGCTGATCGGCGCCGGCGTGTTCGACGGTGAAAAGATCGGTCGCGGCAAACTGGAAGAGCAGGATTGGCTGACCACGGTGGTCGAGCAGGACAGCGGCCATATGAGCGCCCGCGTCACCGGCGCCATGATCGACTTCCTGATGCCCGGCGATGCGGCCGGCATCGTCGAACGGCTTGCCGACCCGGCGATCAAGATCGTTTCGCTGACCATCACCGAAGGCGGTTATTTCATCGATCCGGCCTCCGGCGTGTTCAACCCGACCCACCCCGACATCGTCGCCGATGCGCAGCCCGGCGCGACGCCGAAGACGGTGTTCGGCATCATCCTTGCCGGGCTGGTGCGGCGGCGCGACGAGGGCACCGTGCCGTTCACGGTGATGTCGTGCGACAACATTCCTCACAATGGCCATGTCACCTCCGACGGCGTCATCGGCCTGGCCCGCCTGATAGACGAGGACCTGGCGAACTGGCTCAGCGAGCATGTCGCCTTTCCGAACGGCATGGTCGATCGCATCACGCCGGCGACCACCGATCGCGAACGCGGCATTCTCGCCAAGGATTTTGGCCTTGAGGACAACTGGCCGGTGTTCTGCGAGCCGTTCCGGCAGTGGGTGCTGGAGGACCATTTCACCGGCGGCCGGCCGCCACTGGAAAAGGTCGGCGTGCAGTTCGTCAAAGACGTTGCGCCCTACGAATTGATGAAGATCCGCATCCTCAATGGCGGCCACGCCACCATCGCTTATCCGGCCGGGCTGATGGACATCCATTTCGTCCATGAGGCGATGCAGGAGCCGCTGGTGAGCGGGTTTCTGGCCAAGCTCGAACGGGACGAAATCATCCCGACCGTGCCGCCGGTGCCGGACACGGTCCTGGAAGACTACTACCAGCTCATCGAGAGCCGCTTCTCCAATCCCAAGATCGGCGACACGGTGCGCCGGCTCTGCCTCGACGGCTCCAACCGCCAGCCGAAATTCATCATCCCGACCATCGCCGACCGGCTGAAGGCCGGGAAAAGCGTCGTCGGCCTGGCGCTGGAATCAGCGCTCTGGTGCCGCTATTGCTTCGGTACGACCGACAGCGGTGCCGTCATCGAGCCCAACGATCCGAGCTGGGACCGGCTGCAAGCGACGGCAAAGGCGGCAAAGGATGCTCCCGCCGCCTGGCTCGCCATGGAGGACATCTATGGCGATGTCGGCCGCGCGACGGCGTTTGTCGAGGCCTTTGCCCATGCGCTCAACGTGCTGTGGGCGAATGGCGCGCGCGCGACGCTGACGCGCTACCTCGCCGGCAAGCTCTGAGAGCCATTCTCCATCATGACGCCTGAGCTGGTCATCTTCGACTGTGATGGCGTGCTGGTCGACAGCGAGGCGCTCTCCGTCTCGGCGCTGCTTGGCATGGTCAAACTTGCCGGCGGCAGCGTCAGTGAGGACGCCGCCTACGAGCATTTCCTCGGCAAGAGCATGAAAAGCGTGCGCGAGATCCTCGGCCGCGACTTCGGGCTCGATATCACCGACCTGCACCTGACCGAGATGCGCGTCGAATTGATGCGCAAATTCCGCGAGGAGCTGAAGCCGATCGCCGGCGTCAGGAAGATGCTGCCCAAGCTTGGGCTGCCGTACTGTGTCGCGTCCTCAGGCACGCTCGACCGCATCCGCTACGCGCTCGACGTCACCGGATTGCTTGGGCTGATGGAGCCGCATCTGTTCAGTGCCACCATGGTGGCCAAGGGAAAGCCGGCGCCGGATCTGTTCCTGCATGCCGCCGCCAGCATGCGGGCCCATCCGCGCAAATGCCTCGTCATCGAGGACAGCCCGGCCGGCATCGCTGCTGCGCGGGCGGCAGGGATGCGCGTGCTCGCCTTCACCGGCGGATCGCATGCCGGCAATCCCGCCTTGAAAGCGCGGCTTGCGTCGAGTGAACCGGACTTTATATTCGCTGACATGCTGCAATTGCCCGATCTGATTGCAGGCTTGGGAGCGAGAGACAGAGCATCTTGACGAAACAGTTCGTTTGCGCGGTCGATGTCGGCACCGGGAGCGCTCGCGCGGGCATTCTCGACACCAGTGGCACCTTGCTCGGCCGCGCCGAGCGGCCGATCGCCATGAACCAGCCGAAGCCCGATCACGCCGAGCATGATTCGCGCGATATCTGGTCGGCCGTCTGCACCGCCGTGCGCGCTGCCCGCGAAAAAGCCGGTGTCGAGCCTGAGGACATTGTCGGCATCTCCTTCGATGCCACCTGTTCGCTGGTGGTGCGCGACCGGCAAGGCAGCCAGCTCAGTGTCTCGGTCACGGGCGACAAGCGCTGGGACACCGTCGTCTGGCTCGACCACCGCGCCATCGCCGAGGCCGACGAATGCACGGCAAGCGGCCACGCCGTGCTGAATTACATCGGCGGCGTCATGTCGCCGGAAATGGCGACGCCGAAACTGATGTGGCTGAAGCGCAATTTGCCGGACACGTGGAATGAAGCCGGCTATTTATTCGACCTGACCGATTTCCTGACCTGGCAAGCGACGGGTTCGCTGGCCCGCTCGCAATGCACGCTGACCGCCAAATGGACCTATCTGGCGCATGAGGAGACAGGCTGGCGGCGCGACTTCTTCGAGCTCGTCGGCCTCGGCGATCTTTTCGAGCACGGCAGCCTGCCGGAAAAGGCCAGTCCCGTCGGCGCCGATATCGGTCGATTGACGGCGCAAGCGGCGGCCGAGCTTGGGCTGAGCGAGAAATGCCGGGTGGGCTCCGGCGTCATCGATGCCTATGCCGGCGCGCTTGGCGTGCTCGGCGGCTTTGCCGGCGACGAACAGGACATCGGCCGGCATTTGGCGCTGATCGCCGGCACGTCGAGCTGCGTCATGGCGATGTCACCGGATCCGCAGCCTTTCGCCGGCGTCTGGGGGCCGTATTACGGCGCGGCGCTGCCCAGGCTGTGGCTGTCGGAAGGCGGCCAGTCGGCGACCGGCGCCCTGCTCGACCACATCATCCGCTGGCACGGCGCCGGCGGCGAGCCGGATGCCGCCATGCATGCGAAGATCGCCAGGCGTGTCGCCGAGCTGCGCGCCATCGAGGGCGACAGCCTCGCCGCAAGGCTGCATGTGCTGCCCGACTTTCATGGCAACCGCTCACCGCTCGCCGATCCGCATGCCGTCGGCGTCGTCAGCGGGCTGACGCTGGATTCCTCCTTCGACAGCCTGTGCAAGCTCTATTGGCGCACCGCCGTCGGCATCGCGCTCGGCGTGCGCCACGTGCTGGAGGCACTGAACGAGAACGGCTATCTGATCGACACGCTGCACGTCACCGGCGGCCACACCAAGAACCCGCTGCTGATGGAACTCTACGCCGACGCCACCGGCTGCACGGTGATCGAGCCGCTGGCCGACGAGGCGGTGCTGCTCGGTACCGGCATGATCGCCGCCACCGCTGCCGGGCTGTTTCCCGACCTCAACGCCGCCTGTCTTGCCATGCAGCAAGGCGGCAGGACGCGCCCGTCGAACCCGAAATCATCAGGGCGTTTCGAGCGCGACTACAAGGTTTTCCTCGAGATGCACCGCCAGCGCCGGATGCTGGACGCGATCCGCTAGAGCATCGGGCCGGTCGCTGGCTCAATCCGTTCCCGTCCCTCCTCTCTTGCCTTCATGTCGCGTTTCGTCCAGAAGCTGACGCAAACGCGGCGAAACCGAAGGTTTTGCCGTTTGACATGCGGCTTCCGGCTCTGGCCGACGTGCCGTAGGTGGAAAGAGCGGAACAATGTCTGCGATCGAAGCCGGCGCTCGCGCGCCGGAAAATCTTTGGCGTCAGGAAATCAGGGCGACGCTGGCGCTCGCCTGGCCGATGGTGCTGACCAATCTCGGCCAGACCGCGATGACGGCCACCGACGTCATGATGATGGGTCGTCTGGGCCCGGATACGCTGGCCAGCGGCGCGCTTGGCGCCAACCTTTATTTCATGCCGCTGATCTTCGGCCTCGGCCTGATGCTGGCGACCTCGCCGATGATCGCTACCGAGCTCGGCCGCCGCCGCTATTCGGTGCGCGACCTGCGCCGCACCGTGCGCCAGGGCCTGTGGCTGGCGATCCTGATCTCGATCCCGATCTGGCTCGTGCTTTGGCACGGCGAGGGCATTCTATTGGCCATGGGCCAGGACCCGGTTCTGGCCCATCAGGCCGGCATCTATCTGCGCTGGCTCGAATGGGCGGTGCTGCCCTTCTACTTCTATATCGTGCTGCGCTCGTTCATCTCGGCGCTGGAACGGCCGGGCTGGGCGCTGGTCATCGTCTTCGTCGCCGTCGCCTGCAACGTCTTCTTCAACTGGGTGTTCATGTTCGGCAATCTCGGCGTGCCGGCAATGGGCATTGCCGGGTCGGGCCTTGCCACCTCGCTGTCCTCAGCGCTGATGTTCATCGGCATGGCTGCCGTGGTGATGCTGGAGAAGAAGTTCCGCCGCTACCGTCTGTTCGGCCGTTTCTGGCGCGCCGACTGGCCGCGCTTCAAGGGCCTGTTGCGGCTCGGCCTGCCGATTGCCGGCATCCTCGCCTTCGAGGTGACGATCTTCAATGCGGCGGCCCTGCTGATGGGCCTGATCGACGCGGATTCCCTGGCCGCGCACGCGATCGCCATCCAGATCGCCTCGATCTCCTTCATGGTGCCGCTCGGCCTCAACCAGGCGGTGACGGTGCGCGTCGGCCTTGCGCACGGCGCCGGCAATCCGGAAGGCGTCTCGCGCGCCGGCTGGACCGCCTTTGTCATCGGCGTCTCGTTCATGGCGCTGATGGGGCTGGTGATGATCCTGTGGCCGCATCCGCTGATCAGCGCCTTCATCGATCTGGGCAATCCGGCCAATGCCAGGGTGATCGAACTTGCCGTGTCGTTCCTGGTCTTCGCGGCGCTGTTCCAGGTCTTCGACGGCGCCCAGGCGGTGGCCGCCGGCATGCTGCGCGGCCTGCATGACACCAAGGTGCCGATGATCTATGCCGCGATCGGCTATTGGGGCGTCGGCCTGCCGCTCGGCGTGCTGCTCGCCTTCCATTTCGGCCTGCATGGCGTCGGCATCTGGATCGGCCTGTCGACGGGGCTGGCCGTGGTGGCCGCGCTGCTGCTGGCGCGCTGGCTGCGGCGCGACCGGTTGGCGCCGCCGCTCGCGTTCGGGCATTGAAACAGAACGGCCGATGGCCCGGCGGCTGTTGTCCTGTGGGCGTTGGCTCATTGAACAACGCCTTCACAACTCCGCGATAGAGGCGGTCAGAATGTCGGCGGCGTGTTGACCCAGAGGATACGGACCGTGGTCGAACCGATATTGCGGTAGCCGTGGCCGAGTTCGGAGTTGAAATAAAACGCGTCGCCTGCCTCGAGCGCCACCACGTTCGTCTCGACCAGCAACTCGACGGAACCTTCGAGCACGTAGCCGAATTCCTGTCCCTTGTGGCTGATCAACTCGAGGCTGCCGCCGCCGGCCTCGATCACGTGGACATTGATCTGCAGCAGATATTCCGGACCGGATGGCACCAATTGCTCGAGCACGACATGGTTGCCCGAGCGCCGATGTCCCGTCTCCATGTGCGGACGCTCGTTTTGCCGCAACACGAACACTTCCGAGGCATTGTGCTGCAGCGTGCCGAACATAGCGTTCATGTTGATGCCCAGCGCCTGCACCAGCCGGTGCAGAGCCGCCATCGAGGGCGTCGCGCGGTCGTTTTCGATCTTCGAGAGATAACCCTCTGTCAGCCCGATGCGGGCGCCGAGCTCTTCCAGGCTGAGGCCAAGCACCTGTCTGGCATGGCGCAGCTTGACGCCGATCCTCGGGGTTCCGTTTCTGTCGCCCATGTCAGGTCCGCGTCTTCATCCAGTCCGCCAGCTTCGCCAACAGAAAATCGACTTCCGCCTCGGTGTTATAATGGGCCAGCCCGATGCGGACGACGCCGTTGCGGTCCGCAAGCCCCAGCCGCTTGATTGGCTCCAAACCGTAATTGTGGCCATGCCAGAGATAGATGCCTTCCTTTGCCATCGCCTTGGCGATATCGGCGGGATCGGTTCCGTCAACGGTGATCGACACGGTAGGCACCCGGCGCGCCAGCGCCGCCACATCGGTTATACCCTGGACCAAGACGCCATCAATTCTGGACAATCCGGCAATCAGCCGTGCTGTCAGGACACGCTCATAACGGTCGGCGACTTCAATGCCGGCGACGATGCGCTCGCGCCGCGTCGCCTGCGGGTGGACGTTGCCGAAGGACTGTCCGAGCCAGGCATAGTGCTCGACGGCGCCAAGCACCCCGGCAAGCGACTCGCGGCTTGTCGTCCCCGTCTCGAATTTTCCAGGTGGCGTGTTCGAAGCCGCGCGCACCTTGTAGGCGGTCAGCGCCTGCAGCAGATCGAACCGGCCCCACAACACCCCGTGATGCGGTCCGAAAAATTTGTAGGCCGAGCAAACCAGGAAATCACAGCCAATCTCCTGGACGTCGATCACTCCATGCGGCGCGAACTGCACCGCGTCGATATAGCTCAGCGCCCCGACCGCGCGTGCGCGCTGCGCGATCCGCTTCACGTCGTTGATCGTGCCGGTAACGTTGCTGGCATAGCCGACGGCGACCAGCTTGACCTCCTCGTCGATAGTGGCCTCCAGCGTCGACAGGTCGAGTTCGAACGTTTTTGGATCGAGGTCGATCCAGCGTACCTCAAGCCCGCGATCCTCCGCCAGCATCAGCCAGGGTGCGACGTTGGCGTCATGATCCATGCGCGTCAACACGATGGCGTCGCCGGCGTTCAGATCGCGGCCGATGGCGCGCGAGACGGCGAAAGTCAGCGTCGTCATGTTCTGGCCGAACACCACCTCACGCCGGTCCGCGGCATTGAAGAAATCGGCCATCGCCTGATGCGCGTCGTCGACCATCGCCTGGGCCGCGAGTGAGGTTTCGAAATAGCCACCAAGATTGGCGTTGGTCTCGATCATGGCACGCGTCATGCGCTCGATCGAACGGCTCGCCATCTGGGTTCCCGCGGGATTGTCGAAGAAAATCCGCTTCTTCGGCTCGGCACCTCTCGCCATCGCCGGAAAAGCATCGCGGACTGTGTCTATATCCATGTCTGAATTCCGTGTGTCTGGTGATCGTTGTGTGGCGGCCCCTAGACGCCGCCAGCTGCGGTTTCACGCGTTCAGCCGGCCGCTTCATGGATGGCGACAGCGCGAGCCGGGAAGCCGGATCCGGCCTTTGGCTTTGGCCAGCTTGCCATTATCAACGCGCCGGCGTCAGGCACCTTGTCGAGATTGGCCAGGAGCTCGATCTGCCAGCAGTCGCGGGACAGCACATAGTATTCCAGGCTTGCGTCACCCGCGGAAGTGGCGCGGCCGGGATCGGTGTCCATGCCCTCGTGCCCGATGGCAGCGACACCGCGGCGTTCCAAAAGTTCCTCCAGCACCGGCTTCGACCAGCCCGGCGCATGCGAGATACCGTCGGCCGACTTGTTCTGAAACGCCACGGGGTCTGGCCAGCGCGGCCACCACCCGGTGCGAAGCGCGACAAAACACTTTTCCGGGATACGGCCGTTCCGTGTCTCCCAGGCGGAAATGTCGTCGAGCGTCGGCGTCGCGTCGGGATCGGCGGCGACCCTGTCGCTGATGTCGAGGATGACCAACGGCAGAAGCATCTCCGCCACCGACAGTTGGTCGATCGAGCGGCCGCCGTCGATGAAGTGCACCGGCGGATCGACATGGGTGCCCCACTGTCCGACGAAGGCGTAGTGGTGGACCTGGAAGGCGTCGCCCTTCGAAAAATCGAGCAACGCACGGCGCTCCTCGTCCGGGAAGGCCGGGAAGTGCGGCTGGCCCGGATGAAACGCATGCGTCAGGTCGGTGAAGGTCGCGGCGGAGAGCCGCGACCTGTAGATGTCCCAAAGGGAACCCGGAGTGGACAAGATCACGGCTCCGCGACGAAGGTCGGTGCCGCTTCACTTGCAAGGACAAGCTTGCCGTCCTTGACACCGATGACCGAGACCGATTTGTCCGGCACCGAAATGCCCGGGCGGTAGGTGATCGTTCCGGTCACGCCGTCGAGCCCGGACGTAGCGGCCAGCGCGTCACGGATCTTGGCCGGATCCGGCGCACCGGCACGCTTGATCGCGTCGGTCATCAGCTTGACCGAATCGTAGCCGAGCGCAGCGAACGCGTTCTCCGGGGCATTGCCGGCCGACTTGGTGTAGGCGTCGATGAAGGCCTGCACCTTCGGGGTGGCGCCCTCACCGATATAGGCATGGGTGGTGAAGTAGGTGTCCTTGGCCGCGTCGCCGCCGACCTGGATCAGCAAGGGCGTGTCGTAACCGTCGCCGCCGACCACCGGCAGGTTGATGCCGGCCTGGCGCATCTGCTTCAAGATCAGGCCGATTTCCTCGGCATTCGACGAGGCATAGACGAAGTCGGGCTGCGGTGACAGCGCCTTCAGTTTGGCGATCTGCGCGGTAAAGGTCTTGTCGCCGATCTTGTAGGTGTCGCGCTCCAAGATCTTGCCCCCGCCATGCTCGTAGGCGGTGACGAAGTAGTCCGACAGCAGCGTTGTGTATTCGGTGCCGATGTCGGTCAGCAGGTAGGCGGTCTTGCCGTTCAGCTTGTTCAGCGCAAATTCCGCGCCAACCGCAGCCTGAACGTTGTCGCCGAAGGCGGCGAGGAAGATCTCGTTGCCGAGCTGGCTCGGCAATTTCGGCGAGGTCGCGCCGGGCGTGATGAACGGGATCTGCGCCTTCTGGACCTGCGGTCCGATGGCCAGCACCGAATCGGAATCGGCGAAGCCGATGATGCCGACGACCTTGTCGCTGTCGATCAACTGGCTGGCGACGGTCGAGATCGTCGTCGAATCGCTCTTGGAGTCGTAGATCACCAGTTCTATCTGTTGGCCGAGCACGCCGCCGGCGGCGTTGATTTCGCTTGCCGCCAGCTTGGCGCCATTCAGCATCGGACCGTCGAGCGAGGCCTGAATGCCGGTCAGGTTTGCCGGATAGCCGATCTTGATCGTGTCGGCAGCAAGTGCCGTGCTGGCCGAGGCAAGCGCGAAGAATGCGCCCAGTCCTAGGCCGATGGTGTCGCGTCGAGTGAGTTTGATCATCGTTTTCGTTCCTCTGTCTGGTTCACCGTTGCCGATCTTTGGGTTAATCCGAACGTAAGTTCCCGGTCCCCCATGATCCCCTTCGGCCGGAAGATCATGACTAGAATGAAGATGAAGCCAAGCACGATCTGGCTGGCGCCAAACAGGGCCGGCACCGCGAAATCGCCGATCGTGAAGCCGCGTTCGACCGAGCGCAGGACCTCCGACAACAGCGAAACGCAGATGACGCCAACCACCGCGCCGGTCAGGGAGCCCATGCCGCCTAGCACCAGCATTGTGATCAGGCTCATGGTCAGCGCGAAGTAGAAGGTGTTCGGCGAAAACGAGCCGAGATAATGTGCGTAGAGCGACCCGCCGACGCCTGAGAAGAACGCGCCGATGACGAAGGCGATCAGTCTGGTCCGCAACACGCCGATGCCGACAGCGCTGGCCGCGATTGTGTCGTCGCGCACCGCCTTCATGGCGCGCCCGAAAGGCGAATAGACCAGGCGCGCCAGAACGAACACCGTGATGGCGAGCCAACCCATCACCCAGGGCAACGTCGTCTCCAGCGGCACACCGGTGAAAGTGCGGGCGCCTCGGGTGAAATCCGACGCATTGATCAGCACCACGTTGACGATAATCAAGAATCCCATCGTCGCCACCGAAACGAAATAGCCCGACAGGCGCATCAAGGGATAACCGACGACCACGGCAAGCAGCGCCGTCAGAAGACCTGCCACCAGCGTCGCCGGCAGGAAGGGGAGGCTGAAAGCATGCAGAAACGCCGGCAGATGCGGCAGCAGTGCCATCTTCTGCTGTACGGGAATCGACAGTATCCCCGATATATACGCGCCGGCGCCGATGAAGCCGACATGACCGAGCGAAAACACGCCCGTAAAACCGTTGCTCAGCGACAGCGCCAGCACCAGGATTGCATTCAGCGCGATCAGCAGGATAATCCGGACGAAATAGTCGCTCAGCACGTGCGGTGCACCGAAAGCGACAGCTGCTCCCGCCACCAGGGCGACGAGGACGAGGAGTGTGATCCGCGCTTCCCGGCTCACAGCTTTATCTCCCGGTTTGGCTGGAGCAGCCCGCCCGGGCGCACCAGGAGAAAGGCGATCAGCACGGCGAAGACGATTGCGTCGCGATAGGACGAGACGCTGCTCGGCAGGAATGCGACGATGAATATCTCCAGCGCGCCCAATATGTAGCCGCCCACCAGGGCGCCCGCGATCGACCCGAAGCCGCCGATGATCGCCGCCACGAAAGCCTTCAGGAGCGGCGTGAAGCCCATCTGCGGCTGCACCACGCCGGCCTGTGCCGCCCACAAAATGCCGGCAAGGCCGGCATAGGCGGATGCGACGATGAAGGCGACGATGATCAGCCGGTTGACGTTCAGACCGACAAGGTGTGCCGCCGACATGTCCTCGGCTGCGGCGCGCATGCCGAGCCCGGTCGTGGTGCGCGTGATGAACCAGCCGAGGAGCAGCAGCGACACGAAGGTCAGCGCGATGGTCAGGAGATTGATGCTGGTGAAGGTGATGGCGCCGTTCGACATTTCCCAGGAGGTGTTGAGAATATCGGGGAGTGGAAAATTGCGCGGCGAGGAGGTGAACACCAGGATGCCGACGTTCTCGATGATGTAGGTGACGGCGAGGCTGGTGAGCAGTCGCGCAACGTCGGGCGCGTCGCGGATCGGACGATAGGCGATGCGTTCGATGAGGAGGCCCGCGACGGCCGCCGCGGCGATGCCGCAGATCACGGCGACAGGGAACGGAACGCCGATCCCCGCCAGCAGAGCTACCCCGAATGCGCCTACCATCATGACGTCGCCATGCGCGAAATTGGTGAGCTTGAGGACGCCGAAGACGATCGACAGGCCGACCGCCACCAGCGCGTAGAGGCTGCCGAGGCTCACCGCGTTGACGATCTGCTGCAGGATATAGTCCAGCTGGGTCATATTGCCGCCCCGAGATATGCCTGGGCCACGCGTTCGCTGTCGCGCAGTTCCGCGGACCGGCCCGACAGCGCCACCTGACCCGTGCGCAGCACATAGGCGCGGTCGGCGAGGTCCAGCGCGAGCGTGATGTTCTGTTCCACCAGCAGCATCGTCATGCCCTGGCGCTTCAGTTCGGCAAGCGCGCTGAAGATGTGGCGCACCAGCAGCGGCGCAACGCCGAGCGAAGGCTCGTCGAGCAGCAGCAGGCGCGGCGCCGCCATCAGCGCGCGCGCCAGAGCAAGCTGCTGCTGTTCGCCGCCCGACAGCGTGCCGGCCAGTTGCTTCAGCCGCTGCTTGAGAATCGGGAACAGCATGAACATGCGCTCGCTATCTCTGACGACGGCCTCCTTGTCGGTGCGGGTGCAGGCGCCGAGCCGCAGATTGTCGGCCACCGTCAGGCCGCCGAACAGGCGCCTGCCCTCCGGGCTCTGCGCGATGCCCAGAGTTACGATACGCGACGGAGCGATACCTCCGATCGGCTTGCCATCGAAGATGATCTTGCCGCCGCGCGGCCGCGACAGGCCGGAAATGGTGCGCAAGGTCGTGCTCTTGCCGGCGCCGTTGGCCCCCACCAACGCCACCACCTCGCCGGTATGGACGTCGAGCGAAATGCCCTTCAACGCACGCACCGCGCCGAAATTGACCTCGAGGTTCTCGACGCTGAGCAGAACGGGGCTAGGCGTGGCCAAGATACGCCTCCCGCACTTTCGGGTGTTCGCGTACCTGCTCCGGTGTTCCGACGCAGATCACCTCGCCGGTCGCCAGCACCTGGATGCGTTCGCACAGCGCCATGATCAGGTCCATGTCGTGCTCGACAACGACCACCGTTACGCCGTAGCGGTCACGGATCGTCCGAATCAGCGCCGCCAGCACCTTGGTCTCGTTGGAATCAAGCCCGGCTGCGGGCTCATCGAGCAGCAGCAGCTGCGGGCTGGTCGCCAACGCACGCGCAATCTCCAGCCGCCGCTGATCGCCGTAGGGAAGATCCGCGGCGACCCTGCCGGCCTGATCTGTCAGGCCCATGAGGTCGAGGAGTTCGTCGGCCTGCTGCCGCGTCGCGGCCACCCGCTCGCGATAGCGCCGACCGCGCAGCACGGTATCGGCGGGCCCGACAGGATGGCGCAGCTGCGCCGCCGTCAGCACGTTCTGTGCGACACTGAGGCTGCCGAATAGGCGAGAACCCTGGAAGGTGCGGGCGATGCCCATCGCGACGATCTGCGATGTGCGCAGGCCGACGATCGAACGGCCCTCCATCTCGATGCTACCGGAATTCGGCTGGGAGAAGCCGGTGATCAGGTTGAAAAGCGTGCTCTTGCCCGAGCCATTCGGCCCGATTACCCCAACGATTTCACCTTCGTGCAGCTCGATGGAATGATCCCGCAGGGCAACCAGCCCTCGAAAGGCTTTTGTCAGCCCAACCGTCTTCAACAGCACTCGACTCGACTGTCTATCCACGCGCCGGTTTGCCCCTGTCCGCCCTCGCCGCCCCGTTCGGCCCGGTCAAGCATCAAATGGACAATTCGAACGGCAAGATGTCAAGGCCTATTCCTAGCAGGAAAGCTATATGCCTGCCTCGGCTCGACCGTTGCCGCGACAGCACCGGCATCGATGCAGCGCTGCGCTCCCGCACTGGGTTTCCTGGCTTGCAGTCCAGCGCCGGCGCTCGCTTCCCGACCCTCCGCGCATACTGCGCAGGCGGAAGGCACGCGACGAAAAAGATCAGCGCGACCGGCCCTTAAACCTTGGCCGTCCTCGGACCGCGCTTCAGCTAGCTTGTTATCTGTTCGGCGACAGCTTCTTCGAGGCCGGCTGCGGCCTGGGCGGCGAGACCGCGCGCCGCCGCCTGTGAATCGTAAAACTCCTCGAGCGCATGAACCCTGCCCCACCGTAGCGTGAACACGTGGAGACCATGGTTGACGTAGGACGTATCGCCGTTGAGCAGGGTTGCGGTGCCATCCCACTGGGCAAACACGGTGGTATGCCACGGCCAGCCCTTCACCCAGACGTGGTTGACCGTGAGATGGAGAGTGGGCAGAACACGGCCGAGGCGCTCGAACCACCGGCGCAGGGCTTGCTTGTCGTGGCGCTCCCCACCAAGCGCGTGGGCGCCACCAACCCGGTGATGGACATGCGGCGCGATGGCCTTCACCGCCGCGTCCCAGCGATGGTTGTTGACGTCGTCGAAGCTCTGCCGGATCGATTTCTCGACAAAATAGCTGTAAAGCATGTGACCTCTCCAGGCTCATTGGGATGGCGTGATCGGACGCGAGAGCCCCGGCCAGCATCGCGCGGCCGCGGCCTGCGCGCCAGGTCAGGGCGTTGTCGCATCGGCTCGCAGGGATGTGCCGGTCCCGGTCGAGACCGTCACTTCCTTACCGGACCTTGAGAACGCGTAGAGCGAGCCCGGGTGGCCCGGTATGGAAAACGCCACGGCGTCACTGTTGGCGAGGCCCATGACGAACCGCAGCGGATCACCCCCGGTCTTCGGTGCGAAAGTGGCGGTGACCTCAAGCAGGTCGCCGCGCGGAACGTAGTAGGCCACCATGTCCAGGTGTCCCTGGTGCAGGCTGCCACCTTCGATCGGGCGTCCGATGGTGGCTTCCTCGGCGAGAGCCGGGGTTGCAAGAAACAGCGCCGCCAGGAGCGAGGCGCTCAGGGTTTTGCGGATCATCTCATTTGTCCTTTTTTAGATTGCGTTCACCCTCTATATAGGGTATAGATTACGAATGCAATCTAAAAAAGGAGATGACGATGCGTGTGAGTCGCACTCAGGCCGCGGAAAACCGCGAGACCGTGATCAATGTGGCAAGCCGGCTTTTTCGGGAGCGCGGCTTTGACGGCATCGGCCTCAAGGATCTGATGAAGGGTGCCGGGCTGACCCAGGGTGCCTTTTACAAGCAATTCGAGTCGAAGGACGATCTGGCGGCGCTGGCGTCCAGGCGGGCGATGGAAAGCGCCACCCACAAATGGTCGGCCGCGACCGCAGCACATCCTGGGAACCCGCTCGACGGGGTGATCTCATTCTACCTCAGCATGGACCATCGCAGGGAAAAGATGGACGGCTGCCCGGTCGTTGCGCTCGGTTCGGATGCAGCCAGGCAGGGTGCCGAGGTGAAGGCGTCATTCGAAGACGGCATCAAGGCGTACCTTGAGATGCTCGGCGGTTGGGTTGGCGAGGGCGACAGCGAAAAGAGCGGAAAAAAGGCAATGGCCGTTCTCTCGACGATGGTCGGCGCGGTCGTGCTCTCGCGGGTCGTCAACGATCCCGACCTTGCGCGGGCTTTTCTGGATGCGGCGGCCGATCAGGTTCGCGAAGCAGTCGCCACTTGAACGGCGCGAGCAGCGCCGCCGGCACACCAAGGACAGGAGAGCAGATGCAACGGATTGTCGTCACGGGCATGGGAGCGGTCACGCCCCTGGCCGCCAATGTCGAAGCGTCCTGGTCACGCCTGCTTGCCGGCCGGTCCGGCGTTCGCAGGCTTCCGGACGATGTGGTGGGAGAGCTGCCGGTTAAGATTGGCGGCGTGGTTCCCTCCCTGGGCGAAGATCCGGAGGCTGGTTTCGATGCCGATGCCGTCCTGTCCGCGAAGGATCAGCGCAAGGTGGACCGGTTCATTCTGTTTGCGTTGGCGGCGGCGGAAGAGGCGCTTGCGCAGGCGCAATGGAAGCCTGCCCTGGAAACGGAGCGCCTGCGCACGGCCACGATCATCGCTTCAGGAGTCGGCGGGTTCCCCGCCATCACCGAGGCGGTGCGCACGGTGGACCTGCGTGGCGCCCGCCGCCTGTCTCCCTTTACGGTGCCGTCCTTCCTGGTGAACCTCGCGGCGGGCCACATCTCGATCCGTCATGGTTTCAAAGGTCCACTCGGCGCACCGGTGACGGCATGCGCGGCGGGCATCCAGGCGATCGGCGACGCCGCCCGCCTGATCCGCGCCAACGAAGCCGACATCGCCGTGTGCGGCGGAACGGAAGCGTGCATCAACACCGTCAGTCTCGGCGGGTTCGCCGCGGCTCGCTCTCTTTCAACCGGCTTTAATTGGGCGCCGGCTCAAGCCTCGCGCCCTTTCGACACATCGCGGGACGGCTTCGTCATGGGCGAAGGGGCCGGCGTGCTGGTCATCGAGGCGTTGGACCACGCGTTGGCGCGCGGCGCAAAGCCGCTGGCTGAGTTCGTCGGCTACGGCACGACCGCGGATGCCCACCACGTCACCTCCGGGCCGGAGGACGGCGACGGCGCGCGCCGGGCCATGCAGATCGCGATTGCCCAGGCAGGGATTTCGCCACGCGAGGTTCGTCATCTCAATGCGCATGCGACCTCCACGTCAGTCGGCGACCTGGGTGAGATCGAAGCGATCAAGAGCGTGTTCGGGCGCGATTTCGCGATAGCTGTCAGTGCGACGAAATCGGCGACCGGACATTTGCTCGGAGCGGCCGGCGGGCTTGGTGCGATCTTCGCAATCCTGGCGCTCAGGGATCAGGTCGCTCCGCCAACCCTCAACCTGGGCGAGGCCGATCCGGCCGGCGACGGAATCGACTTCGTCGCAAACGCGCCCCGGCCGATGGAGATGGAGTACGCGATCTCCAATGGCTTCGGCTTTGGCGGCGTGAATGCCAGCGCCCTGTTCAGACGCTGGAACTAACCTGTGGCCAGACGCGAGCGCCAGACGCAGTCATGACCAACGCCCTTTGCCCCGGCCCCTCATGCTTTTCCCAATCCAATCCAACGCAAAGAAGGATATGATTTCCATGAACAAGACCAATCCTGGCGTCGCCCTGGTGACAGGGGCATCTTCCGGCATCGGGCGCGCTACCGCCGACGCCTTGCTGGGCGCCGGCTTTCGCGTCTTCGGAACCAGCCGTCGCACGGCCTCCCAGCAATCCGCCGGCGTGACCATGCTGACCTGCGACGTGACCGACGACGCGTCCGTTGCGACAATGGTCGATGACGTTCTGGCCAAGGCCGGACGCATCGACCTGCTTGTCAACAATGCCGGTATGGGCCTGTTTGGCGGCGCGGAGGAGTCCTCGACCGCCCAGGCCAAGGCGCTGTTCGACGTGAACGTCTTCGGCGTCTTGCGCGTGACCAACGCGGTGCTGCCGGCAATGCGAAGCCAAGGGAAGGGCAGAATCGTGAATTTGAGTTCGGTGCAGGGGTTCATCCCCGCTCCCTATTTCGCGCTTTACTCAGCGACCAAACATGCCATCGAGGGGTATTCCGAGTCGCTCGATCACGAATTGCGCCCGTTCGGCATCCGCGTTTCGCTGGTGGAGCCCGCCTATACCCGAACGGCATTCGAGGACAATCTTGCCGCCCCCGACCGGTCGCTCGAAATCTACGACTCCGCGCGCGCCGGGATGACTGTATCCGTGCGGAAATCGATGGAGAAAGGCGATGCGCCCGAAGTGGTCGCCAACACCGTTTTGGCCGCGGCGACAGATCCCGCGCCGAAGAAGCGCTATGCGGCGGGAAAAATGGCGCGCCAGGTCAGTTTCCTGCGCCGTTTCGTCCCCGCGTCCGCATTCGACAAGAGCCTGCGCAAGCAGCTTGGGCTGCCGGCCTGAAATCGAGCGCTAACCGCAAGGACATCTGCCTTGGCGCGTCAGCGGGCAGCCGCCTGTTTCTCGAGCCTGCGGGCGTATTGCGTCAGCGGAAAGCACATGACGAAGAAGATCAGAGCCACCAGCCCGTAGACCTTGAACGGTTCGAAGGTCGCATTGTTGATGGCATTGGAGGTCCGCACCAGTTCCTCGAAGCCGATGATCGAGGTCAGCGCGGTCGATTTGATCAGCTGAACCAGGAAGCCGACGGTGGGTGCGCGGGTGATCGAAAAGGCCTGCGGCAGGATGATCAGCCTCAGCTCCTGCAGATAGTGCAGGCCAAGGCTGGCGCCGGCGTCCCATTGGCCGAGGGGTAGCGCCGCGACGCCCGAGCGCCAGATCTCGGCGAGATAGGCGCTGGCGAAGAAGGTGAGGCCGAGCGCCGCCGCCGTCCACGGTTCGATGCGCAGGCCGAGCATCGGCAGGCCGAAGAACATCAGGAACAGCTGCATCAAGAGCGGCGTTCCCTGGAACAGGGCGATGTAGCCGGAAGCAACACGCCTGCTCCACTTGTTCTTGGCGATCCTGAAGAACAGCACGACCAGGCCGACGATGCCGCCGCCGATGAAGGCGGCCAGCGATAGCAGCACCGTCCAGCGGGCGGCGAGCAGCAGGTTGCGTACGATGTCCCAGAAGGTGAACTCGATCATGACACGCCGGCTCCGAGCGCACGGCGTCCGCCTGACACCAGCAGCCGGCGCAAGGCCATCGACAGAGCGAGATAGACCAGCGTCACGACGAAATAGGTCTCGAAAGAGCGGAAGGTGCGCGCCTGCAGCATATCGGCCTCGTAGGTCAGTTCACGCACGGCGATCTGCGACACCACGGCCGACTCCAGCATCATGATGACGATCTGGCTGGTGAGCGCGGGATAGATGATCTTGAGTGCCTGCGGCAGCACGATCTTGACGAACACCTGGCGTGGCCGCAGCCCAAGTGCGAGCGCTGCTTCCGTCTGTCCGCCGGGCACGGCGTCAAGCCCGGCGCCGACGATCTCGATCGTGTAGGCCGCCATGTTGAGCGTCATCGCCAGCATGGCGGCCAGGATCGGATCGAGCCGGATGCCCAGGCTGGGCAGGCCGAAGAAGATGAAGAACAGCTGCACCAGGAACGGCGTGTTGCGCATCACCTCGACATAACAGGCGATTGCCCGCTTGAGCAGAACCGGGCCGTTTCGTCGCCCCGCGGCACCCAGGATGCTGAGGGCCGTTCCCACCAGCGTGGTCACGGCGATCAACAGAATCGTCGTGAGCGCACCGTGCGCGATGTCGCCGACAGCACCTGGAAGCCAGGCAAAGGCCACGGAAACTCAATCCTTGAGGTTTTCGGGATTGAGCGGCGTCTTCAGCCAGGTTTTCGAGCTTTCGTCCAGCTTGCCGTCGGCCAGCATCTTGGCGATGGCATCGTTGACGGCCTTCTTCAGGCCGTCCTCATTCTTGTTGAGGCCGATATGCGAAGGCGAGGTCAGAAGCTGGAACTTCTGCTCGGGCTTCAGCGCGTCCTGCTTGGCCAGCACCTGCGCGCCGACATCGTTGCCGACGACCATCAACTGCGTCTGGCCGGAGATGAAGGCCTGGATCACGGAATTGTAGTTGTCGAAGCGCTTGATGTCGGCCGACGCCGGTGCTGCCTCGGTGAGCGAGGTGTCCTCGAGCGTGCCACGATTGACGGCGATCGACTTGTCGGCGAGGTCTTCCTTGCCCTTGACCGCAAGTGCCGCCGGACCGATCACGGCGATGTAGTAGGGCGCATAGGCAGCGGCGAAATCGATGACCTGTTCGCGTTCCTTCGAGTAGCCGACGCTCATCAGGATGTCTACGCGCTTGTCGTTCAGATACGGGATGCGGTTCTGGCCGGTGACGGCGATGGGGTTGAGCTTCACCTTGAGCGTATCGGCAATGTATTGCGCGACATCCATGTCATAGCCCTTGAGGCTCATATCGGCGCTGGCCGAGGAGAAGGGCGGAAAGTCGGCGAAGACGCCTACATTGATGGTGCCGGCCTTGGTGATGTCCGCCAGCGCATCGGCGCTTGCGGCTTGTGTGGCGAGGCCGAAGCCGGCCGTGCCGAGCATCAGCACGGCGGCGATGGAGGCAAATGTCTTTCGGATTGTCATTGTCATTCCCCTGTCTGGAAGCTTTGTTTGTTGGGAGTCGACCGCCGGCTCCAGCGCGGCGGCCGCCTTTGCTTTCTGAACGTCAGGCTCCCTTGCCCGTGATTGCCGGGCTGAACACCATAAGGCTCAATATCTCGAACAGCACCTGTGCGGCGGCATGCGCCGTGTTGGTGGTGGCGTCGTATTGCGGCGCCACTTCGACAACGTCGCCGCCGACGATGTTGAGCCCCTTCAGGCCGCGCAGCAGTTCGAGCACTTCGCGCGTCGTCAGGCCGCCGACTTCCGGCGTGCCGGTGCCGGGCGCGAAGGCCGGATCGACGCTGTCGATGTCGAAGGAGACATAGGTCGGCCCGTCGCCGACTATTCTGCGCGCCTTCTCGATGATGGCCGGAATGCCGAGACCGGTCACCTCCTCGGCATGCACCACGGTCATGCCGGACTCGTAGGTGAACTCCCACAGATATTCGGCCGAGCCGCGGATGCCGATCTGGATCGTGCGCGTCGGGTCGAGCACGCCGTCAAGCACCGCGTTGCGGAACGGGCCGCCATGGTGGAACTTGGTCATGTCGAACAGGCCACTGGTGTCGCAGTGGGCGTCGATATGGATCAACCCGACCGGAGCTTTCTTGCCGACGGCCTTCAGGATCGGATGGCTGATCGAATGGTCGCCGCCGATCGAAAGCGGGATGACGCCGGCATCGACGATCTGGTTGGTGCGGCGCTCGATATCCTCATGGCTGATCTCCAGCCGGTAGCGGCTGCGGAACGGCGTGTCGCCGATATCGGCCACCCGAAGTTCATGCGTCGGCGCGCATTCCAGCACGTGATTGTAGGGACCGATGCGCTCGATGGCGCGCAGCGCCCTTGGCCCGAAGCGGGAGCCTGGCCGGTTGGTGACGCCGAGATCCATCGGCACGCCGATCATGGCCACCTGCAAATCGCCGAAATCCGGATTGTCGGCCGATATTTCGCGGTAGGGCGCGGCGAGGAAGGTCGGGATGCCGGAATAGGGCGCCAGCCGCGTGCCGCTCTTGGAAAAGATCTTGTCGGCGACCTTGCGGAATTTCGGGTCGAACATCTCGCCGCCATGGCTTTCACCATATTTGCGACGCAACGCGTCGAGCTTGCCGCGATCGTATCCCATGTCCGCTCCTCCTGGGCTGATACAGTGCCGACGCGGGTGACGCCTGCGAACCGACCGTCATCCGGCCGGGCCGCTGTCCCGCTGGCTGCCTGCAGATTTCACGTCTTGATGCTGTTCCAGGCCAGTGTCTGGCAGCGGCATTGAAAAATCAATTGATATTGTTAGGGTGCTTTCTGTGAGAAAATCTCACAATAAAGTTGATACCCATGACCAAACGCCTGCCACCGCTTAATCCGCTGCGCGCCTTCGAGGCAACGGCCCGGCATGGCTCGCTGACCAAGGCGGCCAATGAGCTGAATGTCACGCATGGCGCCGTCAGCCATCAGATCAAGGCGCTTGAGCAGTCGCTCAGTGTCAAGCTGTTCGAGCGGGCCGGCCAGCGGGTCAAACTGACACCGCATGGCGCGGAGCTTCTGCCGGCAGTGTCGACCGCCTTCGACGGCATCGCAGCCGCCACCCAGCGCATGACAAGGCCGGCGAGCAGCGGCACACTTTCGGTCTCCTGCGTGCCGGCGCTTCTGTTGTTGTGGATGACACCGCGGCTCGGCAGTTTCATGGCGCAATATCCCGACATAAGGCTGACGCTTATTCCTTCCAACGATCCCAAGGATTTGCGGGCGCCCACCATCGATGTCTGCGTGCATTATGGCGACGGCAGCTGGACCGATTGCTGGATGCGCAAATGGTCGGGCCTCGAACTGTTTCCCGTGGTCAGCCCGACCTTGATCAACAACCGCCCGATCCGCAGCGTCAGGGACCTTGCCGACCATGTCTTCCTGCATGGCGACGACGGTCGCGAATGGCACACCTGGCTGGCGGCGGCCGATGCGCTGGACCTGGAGCGGGGTCGCCGCCATCACCTCGGCGATGCGCGTATGGCGACCGAGGCGGCGGTGCACGGCCATGGCGTGGCGTTGGGCGACTCCGTGACGGCAAGCGCGCTGCTGGCCAGGGGCATGCTGGTCGCGCCGTTCAGCCTGTCGGTGCCGGCGGTCGACGATTTCTATGTCGTCTGCCGCAACGAGATGCGGACGACGCCGATCGTGCAGGTGTTCATCGACTGGCTGTTCGCCGAGAAGGCCGGGGATGACGGGCGCGCCGACGCCCCGGTGGCCGGCCGCATCGTCAGCCGCCGCAAGCGTCCGGCGCTCAGGGTGATGGGCGGCAAATCCGCAAGCTGATGCCAGGCTGCGCGCCGCCGCGTGCAGGCAGCTCTTTTTGTCGGGCCAGCCTGAAAGCGGGCAGCGTTCTGGCCGATTCGATGCTATGAGGCCTGTCGCGATTGTGGATGGCAGGCAGCGAAGGCGGTGTTGAGACATGGCTAAGACCGATATTGCGCGGCGGGTCTACAACCACACCTGGAAGCTCGATCCGATCGTGCGCAGCCTGCTCGACACGGATTTCTACAAGCTTCTGATGCTGCAGATGATCTGGGGCATGTACCCCAAGGTCGACACCACCTTCTCGCTGATCAACCGCTCGACCTCGGTGCGCCTTGCCGATGAGATCGACGAGGGCGAACTGCGCGAACAGCTCGACCATGCCCGCACCTTGCGCTTCTCCAAGAAGGAGATGATCTGGCTCGGCGGTAACAATTTCTACGGCCGCAAGCAGATCTTCGAGCCGGAATTCCTCGCCTGGCTGGAAGGCTTCCGGCTGCCCGAATATGAGCTGTCGAAGCGCGACGGGCAGTATGAGCTGACCTTCAGCGGGCCGTGGATGTACACCACGCTGTGGGAAATCCCGGCGCTCGCCATCATCAATGAACTTCGATCGCGCGCGGCGATGCGGGCGTTCGGGCCTTTCGCGCTCGACGTGCTCTATGCCCGCGCCAAGTCCAAGATGTGGGCCAAGACCGAGCGGCTGAAGGCGCTGCCCGGCATCCGCATCTCGGACTTCGGCACGCGCCGGCGCCATTCCTTCCTGTGGCAGCGCTGGTGCGTCGAGGCGCTGAAGGAAGGCATCGGCGAAGCGTTCACCGGCACCTCCAACGTGCTTCTGGCCATGGACAACGACCTCGAAGCGCTCGGCACCAACGCACATGAGCTGCCGATGGTGTTCGCCGCGCTTGCCGACTCGGAAAAAGAGCTGAGGCAGTCGCCCTACAAGGTGCTGCAGGACTGGCAGCGTTACTATGGCGGCAATCTGCTGATCGTGCTGCCCGACGCTTTCGGCACCGCGTCGTTCCTGCGCGACGCGCCGGACTGGGTGGCCGACTGGACGGGCTTTCGCCCCGACAGCGCGCCACCGATCGAAGGCGGCGAAAAAATCCTGTCCTGGTGGCGCGACAAGGGCAAGGATCCCCGCCAGAAACTGCTGATCTTCTCCGACGGGCTCGAGGTCGAAACCATCGAGGAGACCTACCGCCATTTCAAGGGCAAGGTGCGCATGTCCTTCGGCTGGGGCACCAATCTGACCAATGATTTCGAAGGCTGCGCGCCAACGGAAACCAACAGGCTGGACGCGATATCGTTGGTCTGCAAGGTCACAGAGGCCAATGGCAAGCCGGCGGTCAAGCTTTCCGACAATCCGGCCAAGGCGACGGGTGATGTGAAAGAGATCGAGCGGTATCTCAGGATCTTTGGCGAGAAGGACCGCGTGGAGCAACTGGTCAAGGTGTGAGCGGTGATGGACGACCTTGCATCGCCGGCAAAGATGGAATCTCGGATAGCTTGAGTTCCCGCCCACCCCCCTCTGTCCTGCCGGACATCTCCCCCGCAAGGGGGGAGATTGGCCGCTTCAACCGGTCCGCCTTTTTCTCCGATGTTGAAAATTGGCGAAAGCCTGGGCGACATCCGATCTCCCCCCTTGCGGGGGAGATGCCCGGCAGGGCAGAGGGGGGTGTGAAGGATCGCGGCGGCGAAGGTTGTCGCCTCTTAAAGACAAGCTTCATCTGCTTATTTGCATCCCTCCCCACCCCCGCCTTCGCCCACGCCTCCGACCGTGGCCACGTCCTGCTCCTGCCGACCGGCTACTATCTGGTCGGCGGGGCTTTCGCCGTGGCCGTCAGCTTCCCCGTCCTGGCGCTGCTACCTGCGGATTCACTTGACCGTTTCTGGCGCCGGCGCCTGCCGCTGTTCACCTTCGGCGACGGCGCCCGCGCCGTCATCGGCCTGATATCCTTTGCCGGCTTTGCAATCCTCATCGCCGCCGGCCTTTTCGGCAGCCGCGACCCGCTTTCCAATCCTCTGCCACTGGTAATCTGGACGCTGCTATGGGCCGGCGTCACCCTGCTGCAGGGCATCTTCGGCGATCTCTGGTCATGGCTCAATCCCTGGCATGGACCGTGGCGCCTTGCCTCGCGCCTGTCGGGTGGAAACGATGAAGGGAGATGGCCCCTCCCGCGATGGACCGGCTGCTGGCCAGCTGTAATCTTGTTCTTCGCCTTTGCCTGGTTCGAACTCATCGATCCGGCGCCCGACGATCCGGCACGGCTGGCTTTTGCCGCCGGCCTCTACTGGCTGCTCTCGTTCCTGGCCATGCTGGCATTCGGCTATCGCGCCTGGAGCCGCAGCGGCGAATTCCTGGCGGTTTTCTTTTCGATGCTGGCGCGCTTCGCCATCGTCGAGCGCAGCGAACACGGCCGGTTGGCACTCTGCTGGCCGGGCGCCAAGCTGCTTACCGCCGAGCCGTTGCCGATCAACGGCATCGCCTTCCTGCTGCTGGCCCTGTCGTCGGTGTCCTTCGACGGCCTGTCGAAGACCTTCTTCTGGCTCGGCCTGTTCGTTATCAATCCGCTCGAATTTCCCGGCCGCACCGCGGTCATCGGCAGCGGCACTTTCGGGCTCGTCCTGACATTCGTGCTGCTGGCGGCGGTGTTCCTGCTCGCCGTCTGGCTTGGCCAGCGTCTCGCCGGCAGCGTCCACACTCTCGGCAAGGCGGCTGGCCTGCTGGTGTGGTCGATCGTGCCGATCGCGCTCGCCTATCATGTCGCGCATTATCTGACGGCGCTGCTTGTCGACGGCCAATATACGCTTGCGGCACTTTCCGACCCGTTCGCGATGGGCTGGAACTTGTTCGGCACCGCCGACATGCAGATCGAGGCCGGCATCGTTGCCGGGGCGGACTCGGCGTGGTGGCTGTGGAATGTCCAGGCCTGCGCCATCATCCTTGGCCATGTGCTCGCCGTCCTCGTCGCCCACGGCTTCGCCTGGCGCCTGCATCCGCAGCCCTCCCGCGCGGCACTCAGCCAGTTCCCGCTTACCTTGCTGATGATCGCCTATACGGTGTTCGGCCTCTGGTTGCTTGCCACGCCGACGGTTGGATGAGAAAAGAGCGGCCTCGATATCGTTGGGGAAGCTCGCTTGCCACATCGAGGCTTTGATGATTTAGTTTGTACACATGCAATTTTTTGCGTCCTCTAAGCGAGGATGCCGAAGCCGCCTTATCGTTGGTCAAAACTGAAAACAGGGGAACGAACATGGCTGACAAGAACGGATTTTTCGACCTCTCCAAGACTGGCCTCACCCGCCGCACGGCGCTGAAGGGCCTGGCCGCGGGCGCCGGCCTCGCCGTCGCGCCGGGCTTCGTCCGCTATTCCCAGGCGCAGAGTTCCGCGCCGGTCAAGATCGGCTTCCAGTCGCACCGCACCGGCATCGGCGCCGCCTACGGCCGCTGGTATGAGAAGACGACGGCTGCCGCGGTGAAGGCGATCAACGCCGCCGGCGGCATCAATGGCCGCCAGGTCGAGGTGATCATCGAGGATGACGGCACCGACCCCGGCCGTGGCGCCGAGGTGGTCGGCAAGTTCGCCACCCAGCACAAGACCGACATCGTCTTCGGCACGCTGTTCTCGCATGTCGTCATCGGCTCGGCGCCCGCCGCCGGCGAAAACAAGATGCCCTATTTCGTCGTCAGCGAAGGCCATCACGTCGCCTCGACAAAGCTGAACCGCTATGTCTTCCAGCCCGGCATCACCGACGTGAAGAGCCAGATCCAGTCGATGGCGCCGTGGATCGCGGCCAATGTCGGCAAGAAGGTGACGCAGATCTTCCCCGATTTCGCCTTCGGCTACGACCATCGCGACTACCTGCCGCCGGCACTGAAGGCGCAAGGCGCCGAGGTCATCGCGCAGATCGCCATTCCGCCGACGGAATCGTCCTTCACCAAATACTTCCCGCAGATCCCGGCCGAGACCGAGGTGATCTACCACGTCATGGTCGGCCCGGCCGTGCTCACCTTCGTCAAGGAGCTCGGGGAGTTCTACGGCTCCAACCGGCCGCAACTGTTCGGCTTCATCGATTCGCTCGAGGCCACCGACATCAACAGCCCCGGCCTCGAATTCCTCGACGGCAGCCATTTCTGGGAAGGCTCGCCGCGCTATGCGCAGGCCGATGATTCCGAGGCGCAAAAGGCCTATCGCACCGCCGTCGGCATCGACGACGATGGTGCGGCCGTCGGCGACCCCAAGGACGTCTCCACCGCAGCCCACATGTTCGGCTGCTGGGAGACGCTCTACGTCGTCAAGAAGGCGATGGAAGATGCCGGCTACAAGGGACCGGAAGACCGCGCCAAGCTGGTCGAGGCGACCGAAGCCCTGACCGAATTCGCCGAAGGTGCCGAGCATCCGCAGGGGCCGAAAACCTTCAACGGCAAGATCCACCAGTGCTTCGGCATCCAGAACATCTCCAAGGTCGAAGGCGGCAAGCTCAAGGTCGTGCACAAGACCAAGATCGAAGACGGGCTTTACGAGGCCGAGGGGGATTACACGACGCAGGCGCTGTGAGGCTTAGCTTCAGCAGCGTGAGCGCCAAGGCACCCCCCTCTGTCCTGCCGGACATCTCCCCCGCATGGGGGGAGATCGGCAGTTCGTGCGGCGGCGCCCATCTGCGAGCGTTGATGGTTGGCGAAACCAGTGAGGACATCCAATCTCCCCCCTTGCGGGGGAGATGTCCGGCAGGACAGAGGGGGGTGCCTCGCGCATCCGCCGGTGCGTAGCCGATGCACTTCGGTCCCCACCTTCTCCTCGCCGCCCTCGAAGGCCTCGTCACATCCGCGGTGCTGGCGCTGACCGCGCTCGGGCTGTCCCTGGTGTTCGGCGTCATGCGGGTGGTCAATGTCGCGCATGGCGAGTTCTTCATGCTGGGCGCGGTGCTCGCCTGGGCGATCACCACGGCCATCGGCGGTCACCCTGTGCTCGGCTTCCTGGCGGCGCTGGTGATTGCGCCGCTGATCGTCGGCGCCATTGCGTTGGTCGCCGAACGGCTGGTGCTGCGCCGGCTCAATTACAATCCGGAAGCCACCATCGTCGCCACCATCGGCATGCTCTACATCATCCAGCAATTGGCGCTGACTTTTTACGGCCCGGAGGCGCGGCCGGTGGAGCCGCCGTTCAGCTACCGCATCCTTTTGCCTTGGTTCGGTTACTCCGGCTACAAACTGTCTGTTATCGCCGCTTCCGCGCTGCTGCTCACCGCGACATGGCTGGTGCTGACGCGCACCAGGATCGGCCTCGTCATGCGCGCCACGCAGTATGACAGCGAAACGGCGCAAGCCTTCGGCATCCCTGTCGGCCGTGTCTATGGCGGCGTCTTCGCGCTTGGGGCCATGCTGGCGGCCATTGCCGCGGTGCTGATCGTGCCGATCAGCCAGGCGCATTATCTGATGGGACAGGATCCGCTGCTGCTCTCCTTTATCGTCGTCATCATCGGCGGCCTCGGCTCGCTGCGCGGCACGGTCGTCGCCGCCGTGCTGATCGGCCTCTCCGACGGCATCATCTCGATGTTCTTCTCGCCGACTTTGGCCAAGATCATCGCAACGCTGCTGGTCGCCATGGTGCTGGTGTTCCGCCCGCAAGGCCTGTTCGGGACGGCATCGCGATGAGCGAAGCTTCGCCGGCAAAAGCCTATGCCCTGCATCTCGGCGTCATCGCGCTGCTCTTCGTGCTGAGCTTCCTGCTGCCGGAGTACTATCACGGACTGCTTGCCCGCATCATGGTGCTGGCGGTCTTTGCCATGGGCTACAACATGCTGTTCGGCTATGTCGGCCTGCTCAGCCTCGGCCACGCCATGTTCTTTGCCGCCGGTCTCTATGGCGCCGGCCTTGCTGTCATCCAGCTTGGCTGGGGCGTACCAGCGGCTTTCCTCAGCGGAATTGCCTGCGGCGCTGTGCTGGCGCTGGTGATCGGCCTGCTGGCGCTCCGCACCTCGGGCGTCGCCTTCATGATCGTCACCATGATGTTCGCCCAGGTTTTTTATCTCCTCATTCTTTATTTCGCGACGTGGACTGGCGGCGACCAGGGCATGGTCGTCCCGCAGCCGGCGCGGGTGCTTAGCTTCGGCACGACATCGCTCGAACTCACCAATCCAACGGTGCGCTACTTGACAGCGCTCGGGCTGTTTTCGATCGTGCTTCTCGTCAAGTTGGCCATGGTCCGCTCCCGCTATGGCCGCGTGCTGGTCGCCATCCGCGAGAACGAGGAGCGGACGAAGATGCTGGGATACGACACTTTCTCCAACAAGCTCACCGCCGTCGTCATCTCCGGCACCATCTGCGCTGCCTCGGGCGCCGCCTACGCGCTGCTGTTCGGCTATGTCGGATCGAGTTTCGCTTCGGTGCAGTATTCGATCCTGCCGCTGCTGTGGGTGCTGCTGGGGGGTGCTGCCACGACGCTTGGGCCGCTGATCGGCACGTTGTTCATGTACTATGTCATCGACATCACCAGCGGCTACACCTCCGCCTATCTGCTGATCGTCGGCATCGCGCTCATCCTTTTGGTGCTGTTTTTCCCCAAAGGCATTCTGGGCAGCATCCGCCAGCGCTGGCTCGGGTGGCTGCCATGATGCCGCTTTTGACCACCAAGGGCCTGTCGCGCAACTTTGGCGGCTTGCGCGCCGTCGACAATGTCGATTTCGCGCTGATGCCGGGCGAGATCCGCGCCGTCATCGGCCCCAACGGGGCGGGGAAAACCACCTTCGTCAGCCTGGTCAGCGGCCGCATCCAGCCGTCTGCCGGCATGATCGTCTTCGACGGCGCCGACATCACCAATCTGCCTGCCTATGTCAGGGTGCGCAGAGGCATCGCCTACACCTTCCAGCTCACCAGCGTCTATGCCAACCTGTCCGTTTACGCCAACGTCGCGCTGCCCGCGCAACTGACGCTGCGGCATGGCAGCCATTCCAAGAGCGCGATACAGGCCGCTGTCATGTCAGCACTCGAACGCACCGGCCTAGCCGATCGTGCCCACATGCCGGCCGGCCAATTGTCCTACGGCCATCAGCGCCTGCTGGAAGTGGCGATGGGCCTGGCGCTGAAGCCGCGCCTGCTGATCCTCGACGAACCGACGCAAGGCCTGGCCGACTCTGAGATCGACAATTTCATCACGTTGGCGCGCGAGATCGCCAAAAACGCCACCGTGCTTCTGATCGAGCACAACATGCCCGTGGTCATGCAACTGGCCGACCGCATCACCGTCTTCAACGCCGGCAAGATCCTCGCCGAAGGCACGCCCGAAGCAATCCGCGGGAACGTGGCGGTGCAGGAAGCCTATCTGGGGACCGCCCCATGACCGAGACAAACAAGGCCGAGGCGACGTCTCAAGCACTCACCATCTCGGGGCTCGACTGCTTCTATGGCGAGGTCCAGGTGCTCTATGGCCTCGACCTGGTGCTGAACAAGGGCGAGGTGCTGTGCCTGTTCGGCCGCAACGGCGCCGGCAAGACGACGACGCTCAAAGCCATCATGGGGCTGGTTCCCTCGAGCGCCGGCTCGATCAAACTGGCTGGCCAAGAGTTGACCGGGCTGCCGGCGCATGAGGTGCCCAAGGCCGGCGTCGCCTATGTGCCCCAAGGCAGGCGGCTGTTCGCCGAGATGACGGTGGCGGAGAACATCGAGATCGGGCTGATGGCGCGCGGCAAGGGCAAGGCGGCGCGTGAAAACGTGCTCGACCTCTTTCCGTTGCTGCGCCAGCGGCTGCGGCAACGTTCAGGCACACTGTCCGGCGGCGAGCAGCAGATGCTGGCGATGGCGCGCGCGCTCTGCCTCGAGCCGCAGGTGCTGCTGCTCGACGAGCCGACCGAAGGGCTGATGCCGTCGATGATCGCCAAGATCCGCGAGACGGTGTCGAAGCTGCGCGACAGGGGCGTTTCGACCATCCTAGTCGAACAGCGTGTCGATGCGGTGCTTTCTGTCGCCGACCATGTTGCCTTCATCGAAAACGGCCGCAACCGCGAGACGGTCGATGTCGAGGAATTGCGTGCCGACCCGTCGGCGGTGCGCCGTTATGTCGGCGTGGGCTGATCAGCCGAAGAACAGAAAACCCGCACCCAAAAATGTCGGGATCAGTACCAGGCCCGACCATGCCATATAGCCGAAAAAGCCCGGCATCTTGACGCCGCGATGCCTGGCGATGGCGTAGACCATGAAGTTCGGCGCATTGCCGATATAGGTGTTGGCGCCCATGAACACCGCGCCTGCGGAGATCGCCGCCAAAGTCGAGGCGAATTCCGTCATCAGGTGCCGGGGGTCGCCGCCGGCAAGCTCGAAAAACACCAGATAGGTCGGCGCATTGTCGAGGAAGGATGACAGCGCCCCGGTCAGCCAGAAATAGGCGAGGTCATTGGGCCCTCCCGAGGGCGAAGTGACGAGGGCGACCAGCGGCGCCAGCGCGCCCTCATGGCCGGCCCTCAGGATAGCGACGACCGGCACGATGCAGATGAAGATGCCGGCAAACAATTTGGCCACCTCTGATATCGGACCCCAGTTGAAGCCGTTGGCTTCGCGGTATTCCTTGCGCGAAATGGCAAGTGAAACGAGGGCAAGCGCCAGGATCATGACGTCGCGCACCAGGTTCTGCAGTTCCAGGCTGACCCCGCACACGGAGAAGCTGACGCCCGGCTTCCAGGTTGCCGACAGCAGGATGGCGCCGATCACGCCCGCCAGCAGCGGAAGGTTGGCCAGGCCGCGCAGACGCACCTTGGTATCCGGCGTCGGATCCTTGATCTTCGGCGCGCCGGCCTCGCGCCGGTGCAGGATGATTTCGATGCCCAGGAAGACAGCCAGCACGGCACCGCCGACGAACAGCGTTTCGCGCCAGAGGTTGGCGGTCGTCCAGAAGAAGTCGACGCCTCTGAGGAAACCGACGAACAAAGGCGGGTCACCCAAAGGCGTCAGCGAGCCGCCGATGTTGGACACCAAGAAGATGAAGAAGATCACGACATGGGCGTTGAACGGACGGTTGTCGTTGGCGCGGATGATCGGCCGGATCAGGATCATCGAGGCACCGGTCGTGCCGATCACCGATGCCAGCAGCGCGCCGACCAGCAGCAGGCCGGCATTCACCAGCGGCGTGCCGTGAATGTTGCCGGCAATGAGAATGCCGCCCGAAATGGTGAACAGCGCAAACAGCAGGATGATGAACGACATGTATTCGGTGAGCAACGCATGCAGCACCGCCTCGGTCGCTGTGGAGACACCGAAGGCAGCCGCCAGCGGCAGGACCACCAGAGCGCCCCAAAGGGCCGCGATCTTGCCGTAGTGATGTTCCCAGGCATGAGGAAACAGCAGCGGACCGGTGGCGATCGACAACAACAGCCCGGCAAAGGGCAGCGCCCACCACAGCGACATCGAAGCGCCGGGCAGGCCGTGTTCCTCCGCCGCGAAAGCCTGTGCCGGGAACAGCACGGCGACAATTATCGCAGCGCATGCAGCCAACAGGGGGATCGGATATGAAAAAAGCCCCCTCATCCGGCCGCTACGCGGCCACCTTCTTCCCGTTGGGGAGAAGAGACGAGCTTCGGTGCCGGCAGCCTCCTCTCCCCTGGGGGAGAGGTCGGATCGCCCCGAATTGCCCTTCGCAATTCGGTTGGCAATCCGGGTGAGGGGGACCTTCCCCGAAGACAACAATCCTGCCTTTAGACATCGGATCTTTACCTGTCGCCCCACGATCCGTTCAATCCGACAAAGGGTTTTCGAGCGTCACGCCGGCGTCGCGCATGCGCTGCAGCATGGCATTGAGCGAACCGTTGAGATCGATGCCGCGGCAGGCATCGAGCCGCACTGTGGTTTTGAAGCCCTGGCTAACGGCGTCCAGCGCCGAAAAGCCGACGCAGAAATCGGTCGCCAGCCCGACCAGGGTCAGCGTGTCGATGCCGCGCTCCCGGAGATAGCCGGCAAGGCCGGTCTGTGTCGTGCGATCGTTTTCGAAGAAGGCCGAGTAGCTGTCGATATCAGGCCGAAATCCCTTGCGGATGACGAGCTCGGCCTTGGTCCAGGCGAGGCCGGAATGGAAATCGGAGCCCAGGCTGCCCTGAATGCAATGATCCGGCCACAGCGTCTGCTGGCCGTACGGCATCTCGGTCATGGTGAAGGGCTGCGCGCCCGGATGGCTGGAAGCGAAGCTGGAGTGACCGGCGGGATGCCAGTCCTGCGTCAGCACGACATGGTCGGTTCGTCGGATCAGGTCGTTGACCAGCGGCACGATCTCGTCGCCGCCGGCAACCGCCAGCGCGCCGCCGGGACAAAAGTCGTTCTGCAGGTCGATGACGACAAGCGCTTCGTCGGCCATGGGCTTTCCTCTTCCGTATGCAGGCTCCAGTGGAAAATGCCGCTGACGCGACCGGACGCAGAAACTTGACCAGATGGCCGGCGGCGTCAACCTCTCGCGACATAACAAATGCGTGCCGGCCGGGTCGCTGCAAACTCCGGCTTTGACAAATCCTGCGGGCTTGATATCATTTGCATACGAATGAATTTCTCGGCTTGAACGCCGGAAATACCGGATTCGGAAAGTTCCTTTTCTGGAAGGCAAAGCGTGATCCGTTACGCGAAACCCACCTCGGTCGACGAAGCGCTCGCTTTGCTTGGCGAGGGCGCCTGGCGCATCCTTGCCGGCGGCACCGATTTCTATCCGGCACAGGGCAGCAAACCCTTCCGCGACAATGTTCTCGACATTAACGGCCTGGGTTCGCTGCGCGGCATTGCCGAGACGAGCGACCATTTCGTCATCGGCGCGCGCACGACCTGGACCGACATCGTCCGCCACCCCTTGCCGCCGGCCTTCGATGCCTTGAAACAGGCGGCGCGCGAGGTCGGCTCGGTGCAGATCCAGAACGTCGCCTCGGTCGCCGGCAATGTCTGCAACGCGTCGCCGGCCGCCGACGGTGTGCCTGCCCTGCTCGTCCTCGATGCCGAGGTCGAGCTGCGCTCGGTGGCAGCCACGCGGCACCTGCCGCTGCAGGACTTCATTCTCGGCAACCGCCGAACGGCTCTGCTGCCCGGTGAGATGGTCACGGCCATCCGCGTGCCGAGACCCGCTGCTACGGGCATGTCGGCTTTCGTCAAGCTCGGCGCGCGCCGTTATCTCGTCATTTCCATTGCCATGGTGGCGGCACGTCTGGTCGTCGAAAACGGCCTTGTCCGGCAAGCGGCGGTCGCCGCCGGCTCCTGCTCGGTGGTGGCCAGGCGGCTGGCCGGCGTCGAAGCCGCGTTGTGCGGGCTGCCGGCGGATGGCGGACTTGCCTTTGCGGTCCTGTCCGCGCCGATGAGCGAACTGTCGCCGATCGCCGATGTGCGCGGCAGCGCCGAATACCGGCTCGATGCGGTGCGCGAGATTGTTGCCCGCGCCGTGCTCGCGGCTGTGGGCCGGACGACTGGCGAAGAGGTGGCGGCATGAGCCAAATTCAGCCTGACGCGCGTGAAGCCTTGCCCGATCCGAGCAGTGCCCAGCCAGGCTTCGGCGCTGCGCGCGCCGATATCGTCTTCGAGGTCAACGGCGCCGCCGTCTCGGTCAATGTGCCGCCGCTGCGCCGGCTGTCTCTGGTGCTGCGCGACGAACTGGGGCTGACCGGCACCAAGGTCGGCTGCGATGCCGGCGATTGCGGCGCCTGTACGGTGCTGGTCGACGGCGATCCCGTCTGCGCCTGCCTGATGCCGGCGGCTTCCGCTGCCGGCGCATCGGTGACGACAGTCGAAGGGCTTTCCAACGGCCGGCTGTCGGCGTTGCAGGCCTCTTTCCTCGCCTACGGCGCCGCGCAGTGCGGGATCTGCACGCCCGCCCTGTTGGTTGCGGCGACGGCGTTGCTGGAGAAGAAGGCGAGCCCCACCGAGGTCGAGGTACAGGACGCGCTCGGCGGAATTCTGTGCCGCTGCACCGGCTACCGGAAGATCATTGCCGCAGTGATGGATGCCTCCGTGCAGGCAGTAAGCCTGGATTTCCGCTTGCCTCCATCCGGCCACGCGATCGGCTCCTCGCCGATCCGACTCGACGGCGTGCCGAAGGTCACCGGGGCTGAGAAATTCGGCGGCGATTCCTTCCCCGCCGATGCGCTGGCCGTGCTGGTGGTCCGCTCGCCGCATTATCACGCCGCTTTCGCCTTCGGCGACCTCGACGGCTGGGCGAAACAGCATCCTGGCATCGCCGGGGTCTTCACCGCCGCCGACATTCCGGGAAAGAACTGTTTCGGCGCTATCGGCCCATTCGCCGACCAGCCGGCGCTGGCCGAAGGTTTTACTCGTCTTCGCGGCGAGGCGGTGGCGCTGGTCGCCGGCGAGCGCGAGGCGATCCTCGATCTCGACCTGTCGGATTTTCCTATCCGCTGGAGCGAACTGCCGCATTTTCTGCAACCCGCCGAAGCGCAGGCCGAAGGTGCGGCGCTGATCCATGAAAGTCGGCCGGCGAACCTGCTCACCTCCGGCCTGGTCGAACGCGGCGACCCCGAGACGGCGCTTGCCGGCGCTGCGTTCACCGTGTCCGGCGCCATCGACACCTCCTATGTCGAGCACGCCTATATCGAACCGGAAGCCGGCTATGCCTATCTGGACGGCGACACGCTGGTCGTCGTCGCCTGCACCCAGGCGCCCTATATGGACCGCGACGAGACGGCGAAGGTGCTCGGCCTTGCCGTCGACAAGGTGCGCATCGTGCCGACCGCGACCGGCGGCGGTTTCGGTTCCAAACTCGACGTTTCGTTGCAGCCGCTGATCGGCCTGGTGGCGCTGAAGACGGGGCGGCCGGCGGCACTCGCCTACACCCGCAACGAATCGATGATGTCGACCACCAAGCGCCATCCGGCCGGGATGAAAGCGACCATCGGCGCCGATGCCGACGGCCTTGTCACCGGCATGATCTTCGAAGGTGACTTCAACACCGGCGCCTATGCAAGCTGGGGCCCTACCGTGGCCAACCGCGTGCCGGTGCACGCCTCCGGACCCTACGCGACGCCGAATTACCGCGCCGAAGGCCGCGCCATTCACACGCATGGGCCAATTTCCGGTGCCTTCCGCGGCTTCGGCGTGCCGCAGGCGACGATCATGCAGGAGACGCTCTATGACGAGCTGGCCGGCAAACTCGGCATGGACCGGCTCGACTTCCGCTTAAGGAACTGCCTTCGGAACGGTTCCGAAACGGTTACCGGGCAGCTTCTGGAGTCCGGCGTCGGCATTGCCGAATGCCTCGAATCGCTGCAGCCGCATTGGGTGCGCGCGACGGCTGATGCGGATGCATTCAACAGTGCCAACAGGGATAGAAAGCGCGGCGTTGGCGTCGCGTCCTGCTGGTATGGCTGCGGCAACACCTCGCTGCCCAACCCGTCGACAATCCGGGTCGGCATCGCGGCCGACGGCGCGGTCATCCTGCACCAGGGCGCCGTCGATATCGGCCAGGGTTCCAACACCGTCATCACCCAGATCTGCGCCGACGCTCTCGGCCTGCCGTTGGAGAAATTCCAACTGAAGAGCGCCGACACAGCCATCACTCCCGACGCCGGCAAGACCTCGGCCTCGCGCCAGACTTTCGTCACCGGCAAGGCAGCCGAAAAGGCCGGCCGCGCCTTGCGCGAAAAGATCCTGCGATTTGCCAATGTTTCCGAAAACGCAGCCCTGCAACTCGACGGCCCCGCGATCGTCATCCGCGAAGGCGAAGCCACGCGCCGCATCGATCTCGCGACATTGGATGTGGATACCGAAGGCTTCGTCTTCCGTGCTGAGGAGACCTACGATCCGCCGACACTGCCGCTCGATGCCAAAGGACAGGGCAAGCCCTATGCCGTTTACGGCTATGGCGCGCAGATCGCCGAACTGGAGGTCGACCTCAAGCTCGGCACGGTGAAGCTGCTGAAAATCACCGCCGCGCACGATGTCGGCAAGGCGATCAACCCGCTGCTGGCCGAGGGCCAGATCGAAGGCGGTATCGCGCAAGGCATCGGCATGGCGCTGATGGAAGAGTACATCCCCGGCCGCACCGAGAATCTGCACGACTATCTCATCCCGACCATTGGCGACGTGCCGCCGATCGAGACCATTCTCATTGAAGTTCCGGACCCGGAAGGACCCTTCGGTGCCAAGGGTTTGGGCGAGCATGTGCTGATCCCGACGGCACCGGCAATCCTCAATGCCATCCGCCACGCCACCGGCGTCCTGGTCACCAAGATACCGGCGACGCCGACGCGTATCCGCGCTGGCATCCGCGAAAAAGATGGCATCCGCGAAAAGGAGGCACGCCGATGAGCGAGCTTGCCGAACGCTTCGAAACCCATGATCCCGGCGAGAAGCTGGTGGCGGAGAAGATCCGCTGCGATGCCTGTCCGGTGATGTGCTACATCGCGGATGGGCGCACGGGCGCCTGCGACCGCTACGGCAATGTCGGCGGCAGGATCGTGCGGATGGACCCGCTGACGATCCTCGACCATGCGGCCGAGACCGGCGCGGCAATCGTGCCGTTCATTGCCGAAGGCGAGGCCTGGGACGGCGAACTGGTCAACACCGGCCGCCGCTTCGTCACGGCAATCGGCGCCGGCACCACCTATCCCGACTACAAGCCGGCGCCGTTCATCGTCAGCCAGGAAGTCGAAGGCGTCGATCTCGTGACCGTGGTCACCGAAGGCATTTTTTCGTATTGCGGCGTCAAGGTGAAGATCGACACCGACCGTCATATCGGACCCGAAACGGCTGTCGTGCGATCGCAAGGCGAAGCGATCGGCCATGTCACGACGGGAGAATATGGCTCGCAGATGCTGTCGCTGGGCGGTGTGCATCACCTGACCGGCGGCTCCAAGGCCGAGGGCCGCGCCACCTGCGACGCTCTGCTCAATCTGTGCAACCGCAAGCCGGTGGAACTGGCCATCGACGGCGGCGCCACCATAACAGTCGAAGCCGGCAAGGCGCCTGTCATCGACGGCAAGCAGGAACACCGCATGCGCGTCGGCTGCGGCTCGGCGACCATCGGCATGTTCGCCACGCAATGGCGCGGCCTGGTCGACGAGGTGGTGGTGGTCGACGACCACATCACCGGCGTCGTTTCCGAGCACCAGGCTGGCAAGGTTCTGGGCTGGCAGGATACGGGCATCAAGATCATTGGTCGCCGTTCGACGCCGGGCCGCTATTTCAAGGTCTCCGAACCCGGTCTCGGCTGGGGCGGCACCAGCATTTCCGACCCACTGTCGATCCTCGGCGAGTGGAACGCCAAGAAAGGCGCGCGGCCGGGTCTGTCGCTGCTGATGGTGTCGACCACCGGCGAGCAGTTCGCCTATTACGAGCTCGATGACGAGCTGAAACCGGTGCAAAAACCTTTCCCCGAACGGCTGCAAAAGTCGGTCGGCCTGATCGAGGACAATTGCGAGCCGGCTTTGTGCACGGTGCTGTTCATCGGCGGTGCCGGCGGTTCGCTGCGGGCCGGCGTCACCGAAAACCCGGTCAATCTCACCCGCTCGGTTCAGGGCCTGAAGACCTATGTGACGGTCGGCGGCGCGCCGGTCTATGTCTGGCCGGGCGGCGGCATCACGCTGATGGTCGATGTCACACGAGTGCCGGAAGGCGCCTTCGGCTATGTGCCGACGCCGGCGCTGGTGGCCCCGATCGAGTTCACGCTGCGCCGCGACGACTATGTCAGGCTCGGCGGCTACGAGGCCGAGATACGCAGCGTCGAGGACATTGTCGCAAAAGGCGGTGAGTACCTGAATCCGCGCCGCGGCACCGGCGCCGAAGCCAACAATCCATGGCCGCCACTCGCGCAGCTACGTCGTGCCGGCCCGAACGGGGCCGGGTGATGCAAGGTCCGCAAGCCCATTGGCTGCAGGACGGCAGGCGGCTGCATCTCAACCACGGGCCGATCGACCTGATCGTCGAGGTTTTTGGTGAGGCGGATGAATGCCGCCGAGCCTATGAACAAGCCGTAGCGCGGTTCCAGACGATCCTGATGGAGCTGGTCGAGGAACTCCCCGAATTGCGGCTGCCGGCGTTTTTCCTGGCGCCGCGCACATTCGCCGGCCCGACGGCGCGCCGCATGGAGGCAGCCGTCATGCCCCTGGCGGAATGCTTCATAACACCGATGGCCGCCGTCGCGGGATCGGTAGCCGACGAAATGCTCGCCGCATTGCTTGAGGGTCGCAAGCTCGATCGCGCCTATGTCAACAATGGCGGCGACTGCGCAATCCATATCGGCAGGGAACAGTCGATGGGATTGGCGGTCGCCGGCACCGGCAACGGCATGGCCGACCGGATCACGATCCGCGCGGAAGATGGCGTTCGTGGCGTTGCCACCAGCGGCTGGCGCGGCCGCTCCTTCTCGCTTGGCATTGCCGACGCCGTCACCGTGCTCGCGCGGACTGGCGCCGAGGCCGATGCGGCGGCGACCCTCATTGCCAACGCAGTGGACCTGCCCAGCAATCCCGCCATCAGACGCATTTCCGCACATGAACTGTCGCCCGACAGCGATCTTGGCTCGCGGCTGGTGACCCAAGGCGTCGGCACGCTTGCACCTGGCGAAGTGGCGCAGGCGCTGGACAATGGCCTTGCCGTCGCCGAAGATTTTCGCCGGCGCGGCCTCATTGCCGGATCGGCGTTGTTTCTTGGCGGTGAGGCCCGCATCAGTGGCTCGGTTGCGCTTGCCGCGCCCAACAAAAGTTCGAGGGAGGAGGTTGCCCATGCCTGAGTTTCCGATCCGCAAGATCGCGGTGCTGACCGAAGAGATTTTTCACGAGGGCGGGCCGGTGGCCAGGGTGCCGCGCCGCCGCGCCGCCGCTCTTGCCGTGGTGAAGAATCCGTTCGCCGGGCGCTATGTCGAGGAGCTGCAGAGCGCCATGGATGATCTAAAGCCGCTCGGCCTGCTGCTCGCCGACCGGCTGATCGCGGCCCTCGGCGGCGATGTGAAACAGATCGACGGCTATGGCAAGGGCGCCATTGTCGGCACAGCAGGCGAACTCGAGCACGGCGCGCTCTGGCATGTGCCCGGCGGCTACGCCATGCGCGAGCGGCTCGGCGACGCCAAGGCGATCGTGCCCTCGGCCAAGAAGGTCGGCGCTTTCGGTTCGAAGCTCGACGTGCCGCTCGGCCACATCAACGCCGCCTATGTGCGCAGCCATTTCGACGCCATGGAAGTCGGCATGTCCGATGGTCCGCGCCCCGACGAGATCCTGTTCTGCCTCGCCATGACCTGCGGCCCGCGCATCCACGATCGCATGGGTGGTCTCGCGGCCGATGACATCAAAGCCTGGGATGGCTTGCGGTGAGCGGCGAGGACAATCTGCTCAAGCTGGTCGAGGTCGAGGCGCCGGACGACCAGGATTACCTCCTGCAGGAGCAGGTCGGCTTCATCCTGCGCAAGGCGCATCAGCGCCATGTCGCGATCTTTGCCGCGCATATCGGCGACCTGACGCCGCCGCAATTCGCGGCGTTGGCCAAGCTGCGTGACGTCGGCGAGACCTCGCAGAACCAGCTCGGCACGCTGATCGCCATGGATGCGGCGACGGTCAAGGGCGTCATCGACCGGCTGAAGGCGCGCGGCCTGGTCGAGCTTTCCAGGCACGAGGTCGACAAGAGACGGCTGCTGGTCAATCTGACCGCGGCAGGCCGTGATGCCATCGAGCGCCTGATCCCGCTGGCGCGCGAGATCACCCAGGAGACGCTGGCGCCGCTCTCGGCCAAGGAGATCGCCACCTTCATGAAGCTGCTGGTGAAGCTGGCTTAGAGCGGCGCTGCCGCGAGAATGGGCCGACTAGCAAGGCCTTATGTAATATAGCTGTCGGAGAAGAGTTCGCCTCAGGCGAATGCGGTTAGCTCGTCGCTTGTCGATTGACACCAAAGATGATTGGATCGATCAAAACGGGGGCGTTTGTGGGGCAGCTTGTTCAAGGCGACGACGGATCGCCCGTAGAGGAGGTCGGCGCCTGGGCCAAAACTAAGCACGAGTATCTATGTCGTTATGTCGACATCAGCCGTGGCGTCCGATCAAAATGGCTCGATCACGGAAAGGCTGGAGCAACTCTGATTGATCCGTTCTGTGGACCGGGCAGATGCAGGATTCGCGGCACCAATGAGTTCATTGATGGCGGTGTGGTTGCTGCCTGGAAGAAGAGTGCGGACAGCAGAACGCCATTCTCTGCGGTATATATCGGAGATATCGAACCCGGGCGGGTTGAGGCTTGCAAGAAACGGCTACAAGCGCTGAACGCTCCGGTCGTGGCTTTCACGGGTAATGCTGTTGCCACCATCAAGACGGTCGTCGGCGTTGTGAACCCTCATAGCTTGAATTTCGCATACCTGGATCCTTACAACCTGGAGACGCTCAACTTCGAGATGATCAGCACGCTGTCAGACCTTCGGTACGTCGACATGCTTGTACATGTCAGCCAAATGGACCTGCAGCGGAACCTCGACAAATACTCGTCGGGCGACTCGACGGTGTTCGATGCCTTCATTCCTGGCTGGCGTGACGCCATCAAAGCGGGAAACGCCAAGGCAACACGCCAGGCAATTTTGCGTTATTGGTCGGAACTTGTTGGACGACTCGGCGTATGGCCCTCCCCCGAACCCAAGCTAGTAACCGGACCCGGCAACCAGCCGCTATATTGGCTTCTGCTAGCCGCCAAGCATGAACTCGCTCTGGCGTTTTGGAAGGTCGCTGCCAACAACCAAAGACAGGGCAACCTTTTCTAGGCGGTAGCTGACGGCATCTCATCGTAGATACGACCATTGAGCATACGACCGGCGGCTTTCTTATTATTGCCTCCCCACTGCTTGAAGAAGAATGCCGTGCCCGCGCGTCGGCACATCGTTTCGATCTCGTCGACCCAGTGAGGATTCATATCCCGTGCCCCTGGCCCGCTTTCACCGCCAACGATTGCCCATTGAATACCGGTGAGATTGGCACCGGCCACAGATCCAATCAACGGCTCTAGAGAAACGAACCGGATTGCTGCTGGCACTCGGCGAAGGTCATCGAGTCTGCCCAGCACTCGATGGTCTTCAACGCTGGTCCCGAGCCAGACATTCGGCAGAACGGGAAAGTCGCCACGCGTCAGAACCTTGGCCATGACTTCCGGGCGCTTCGTTAGAATCTGATAAGTATGCCGTGGCGTCTCTTCCATCACAGCCCATACCTGCCGAATGAAATCGGCTGGCACATCGACATGAAAGAGATCGGACATCGAGTTCACGAAGACGCGGCGTGGTTTTGACCAAGTTGCGGGGATCGACAGCGATTTCGGATCGGTGATGACTTTGCCGGTCCACTTCGCCCGGCCACCCGTCTTCCGTGTTAAGCCCTGGTACTTGTTCATGCCCATGGCATCTAGTCGTGCCGCCATGCGCATCGCGTAGCAGTTCGTACAACCGGCGGTCAGGATCGTGCAGCCGGCCACCGGGTTCCACGTCGCGTCGGTCCATTCGATCGAAGTCTCAGCCATAGGAAGATTCTCCTTCACGTTGATGGTTAATTCAAGGTGATGAAGCTTCCGTTATCGAGTTCGACGGCTGAAGAGGTTCCGGCCATAGCCCACCAAAGAGCGGGAGAGCTATGGCCGAATTCTAAACACCGGAGCTACCTTCTCCGGCAATAGCATTCAGAGGCCGTTGTCCTTCAGCACCTGGGCAGCGTTTTCCTTGGTGATCTTCTCGGTCGGCAGAGTGATGGTCTTTTCGACCTTCTCGCCGTTGAGGAACTTGATCGCCTGGCGCAGGCCTTCGGCGCCGGGAGTGACATAGGTGAAGGTCGCCGTCAGCTCGCCCTTGTTCACCATCTGCACGCCTTCATTGGGCAGGCCGTCGATGCCGATGAACTTGATGTCCTTCTCGCGGCCGACATCCTTGGCGGCGAGATAGGCGCCATAGGCCATCGGGTCGTTGTGGCCGTAAACGAGATCGATCTTCTCGTTGCTCTTCAGCGCGTTGGCCATCAGATTGTAGGCCTGGTCCTGCTTCCAGTCGCCCGATTGCTGGTCGAGCAGATATTTGATGCCCGGTTCCTTGTCGGTGAATTCATGGAAACCGTCATGGCGGTCATGCGCCGGCTGGGTGCCCATGCCGCCCCAGATCTCGACGACGTTGCCTGCAGCCTTGCCCTTGCCGCCAAGCAGTTCGACGGCATATTCGCCGGCCGCGCGACCGATCAGCGCGTTGTCGCCGCCGACGAACTGCGTGTAGTCCTTGGTGTCGACATTGCGGTCGAGCACGAAGACCGGGATCTTGGCGTCGATCGCCTGCTGCACGACGCCGGTCAAGCCGGCAGATTCCTTCGGTGACACCAACAGCGCATCGACCTCCTGGCGGATCAGGTTCTCGACATCGGCGACCTGCTTTTCGGTCTTGTCCTCGCCGTCGGTGATGATCAGTTCGACCTCGGGATGCTTGGCGGCTTCGGCCAGGATGTCCTTGTTGAACTGCGCGCGCCAGGGCTCGATGGTCGTCACCTGCGAGAAGCCGATCTTCCACTTCTTGTCCTGGGCGAAGGCATTGCCGGTGGTCAGAAGCGCGGTGGTGGTCAGCAGCGCCGCGGTCAGGGCGGCAAGCTTCAGCATGTCACGTCGTTTCATTTTTTGTTTCCTCCGAGATTGAGAGACGGTGTCTCTTGCGACGGCCGCTTTGCCGCGGCCGTTTCCTTGTGCGCCGATTGCCCGCCGGGCAGGCGCAGATAGGCCAGGAGATCACCGGCATTGCGCTCCTGCACGAGCACGGTGCCGATGATGATCATCCCCTTCAGCACCAGCTGAAGGTTCGAATTGATGTTGTGGAGCTGCAGGATGTTGGAGAGCAGGCCGAAGATCAGCACGCCGCAGAACGTGCCGGTGAGACTGCCGCGGCCGCCCATCAGGCTGGTGCCGCCGATGACCACGGCGGCGATGGCATCGAGCTCCAGCCCGGCGCCGGCATCCGGCTTGCCTTGCCGGTACTGCGCGACATAGAGCACGGCGGCGATGCCGGCGAGCAGCCCGGAGACAGCATAGGTAGCGATCTTGACGCGGCCGGCGGCGATGCCGGAGAGGCGCGCCGCCTCCTCGTTGCCGCCGATGGCGTAGACATAGCGGCCGAACGGCGTGAAGCGCAGCACCGCGCCATAGATCAGGATGGCGCCGAGGAAGAACAGGCCCGGCATCGGGATGATGCCGAACACCAGCGAGCGCAGGATCTCGAAATCGGCGGTCGCGTTGGAGCCGGTATAGACCGGCAGCACCGCATTGTTCTGGCCGGCGGTCAGCCGTGCGATGCCGAGCGCCGTCACCATCATCGCCAAGGTGACGATGAAGGGTTGCAGCCGCCCGGCAACGATGATGAAGCCGTTGAGCGCGCCGAACAGCAAGCCGACGCATGGCGCCACCAGCAGCACGCCGAGCACGCCGAATTTCGGCTCGATCTGCGGCAGCAGAAACCACAGCGACAGGCAGCACAGGACCACGCCGACGACGGCGGGCGTGACCACCCCACGAATCCCGTCCAGCCTGATCTCGCGGAGGAGATCGGCGCCGGCGCGGGATTTTGCCAGGTTCTGGAAGATGAAACGGGTGACGACGAAACCGAGGCAAAGCGCCACCAAAGCGACGGTCGGCACGCCCAGCACGACGCCTGGTGTCACGCCTGGAACCGTCAGCAGCATGGCGCAGACCACCGAGCAGATAGCCATCAGCGAGCCGACGGAGAGATCGATGCCGCCGGTGATGATCACAGCCGTCATGCCGGTGGCGATCAGGCCGGTGGTCGACACCTGGCGCAGCACATCGAGCAGATTGCCGTAGGAGAGGAAGATGTTGTTGCCCTTCGAGCTCATCGGCGAGCCGAGCACGCCGATCAGGAAGATGGCGATCAGGCCCCAATAGAGCTTGGTTCGGGACAGGAGTTTCAGGGCAGTCATGCGGCTGGTCTCGATATGGTCCGGCGCGGGGCGGCGAGGCGCATGATGGCCTCCTCACTGGCCGCGTCGCGGGAAAGAATGCCTGTCTGGCGGCCATCGGCCATCACCAGGATGCGGTCGGAGAGGTGCAGCAGCTCCGGCAGTTCGGAGCTGATGACGGCGATGGCGAGGCCGTCGCGCGCCAGCCTGAAGATCAGGTCGTAGATCTCGCGCTTGGCGCCGACATCGATGCCGCGCGTCGGCTCGTCGAGCAGCAGCACCCTTGGCCTGGTTGCCAGCCACTTGCCGATGACGACCTTCTGCTGGTTGCCGCCCGACAACGTACCGGCGGGCTGATCGATGTCCCGGCAGCGGATGCCGAGGGCCTCGACCGCCTGCCGCGCCAGCCCCTGCTCGCCGGCCAGCGAGCGGATGCCGAAGCGGGCCAGCGAGCCGACCAGCGGCAGCGCGACATTGTCCGCGATCGAAGCCTGCAGATGCAACCCTTGCGTCTTGCGATCCTCGGTCACCAGCGCGATGCCCAGCCGCCTTGCATCGCGCGGCGAACGGATATCCATGCGCTGGCCGTCGATACGGATTTCGCCGCCGGTGCGGCCATCGCTCGAACCGAAGATCGCTTCCAGGATCTCGGTGCGGCCCGAACCCAGCAGCCCGCCAATGCCAAGGATTTCTCCAGCGGCAAGATCGAAGCCGACGCCGTCGATCACCGTGCGCCAGCCATGCGCATCGGGCTTCGACAGCGACAGGTTTTCGACCGAAAGCACGGTCATGCCAGTGGTGTTGCGCTCTTCCTGGGAGGAAGCAAGCAGGTTGCGGCCGACCATCGCCGAAATGATCGCATCTTCGTCGAGCCTGGCCATCGGCTCGGTCAGCACATGGCGTCCGTCGCGAAACACGGTGACGCGACCGGCCAGATGCACGACCTCGTCGATGCGGTGCGAGATGTAGACGATGGCGACTCCGCTGTCGGCAAGCTGGCGGATGATGCGGAACAGCCGCTGGCATTCGGCCGGCGACAGCGCCGAGGTCGGCTCGTCCATGATCAGGATGCGCGCCGACATCGACAGCGCCTTGGCGATCTCGACCAGTTGCTGCTCGCCGACACGCAAGGCGCCGACGCGGGCTTGCGGATCGAGTTCGATGCCGAGCCGCTGCAACAAAGCACCCGCCGCGCGGCTGCTTGCCTTGCGGTCGACGATCAGCCCTGCGATCAGCTTCTCGCGGCCGAGGAAGATGTTGTCGGCGACGCTGAGTTCGGGCACCAGGTTGAGTTCCTGATGAATGATGGCGATGCCGGCATCCTCGGCATCGCGCACTCCGGCGAAGCTGACGGGGCGGCCATCGACGCTGACCGTGCCTTCATAGCCGGTATAGACGCCGGAGAGGATTTTCATCAGCGTCGACTTGCCGGCGCCGTTCTCGCCCATCAAGGCATGAACCTCGCCGCGACGCAGCTCAAAGCCTACATCGACAAGCGCGGCGATGCCGCCGAAGCTCTTGGAAATGCGCTCGGCACTCAGAACGGTGTCCGACCGATCAGCCGCACCGTGCTGCGGGGAAAGGGAATTGCTCTCTTGCATGACAATGGCGGCCTCCCTTCCGTCGTCGTCAATTTCCCGCAAACGCTAATCTAAACGTTTCGATCATGTCAAGCCGATATAAGGTGCCGGGCGTTTGATGCAATTCGATTCTTGCTTAAAAGGACAGGATTCCGTACGTATTGGCCAGCAAGGGGTGGCGAAACGTTTCGAAAATGACAGCGTCAGGGCAAAAAAGACACCGCAAATCCACCGCGCCCACCATGCTTCATGTGGCTGAAGCGGCGCGTGTTTCTGTCGCCACCGTTTCGGCGCTGATCAATGGCACGGCGACGGTCAGCCCGGAGCTTAGCCAGCGCATCGAGCAGGCGATCCGCGATATCGGCTACAAGCGCAACGCGATCGCCCGCAGCCTGAAGATGGGCACGACCCGCACCATCGGACTGACCGTGCCGCACATCACCAACCCGTTCTTCACCGATGTCGTCTCGGTCATCCAGCAGGCCTTCGACCGGGCCGGCTATGCCGTCATGCTGTGCTGCACGGACGAGGATTTGAACACCCAGGACGACCAGATCAGGCTGCTGCTCGACCGCATGGTCGACGGGCTGATCGTGGCGCGCGTCGGCGACGGCGCGATCCTCAAGCGGATCGTCGACGACGCCAACGTGCCGGTCGTGCTGCTCGATCGTATCTGCAAAGGCGTCGACACCGATGCCGTGGTGCTGGACAACCAGCGCGCGGTGTTCGACGCCATCACCTATCTGATCAATCTCGGCCACCGGCGCATCGGTTACATCACCGGCACCTCGGACATCTCGCCGATGCATGACCGCATGGCGGGATATCGCGAGGCGCTTCACGCCGCCGGCCTGCCGATCGCCGAAGAACTGATCCGCTTCGGCAATTTCCATGAGATCGACGGCTATAACGAAACCATGCAGATGCTTTCCTCGCATGATCGGCCAAGTGCTATCTTCTCGGCCAACAACCCGATGGTGATCGGCACCATGAAGGCGATCCGCGACATCGGCCTGTCCTGCCCGGAAGACATTTCGGTCGCCTGCTTCGACGACTTTCCATGGTCCGACGTGTTCCAGCCGCAGTTGACCACGGTGGCCCAGCCGGTGCAGGCGATCGGAGAACAGGCGGCCAATCTGCTTCTCGACCGTCTCGCCGGCAACAGGGACGCGCCGCCGCGCAAGCTTTTGCTCAAGGGCCGGCTGATGATCCGCAATTCATGCCGTCCGCTCGGCGCGATTGCGCAGAGCGTGAGCGCGTAGCCTTCCCCCGGCGTAAGTCGTACCAGGATTTGTCAGGCCGCCTGCGACAAGGATTTGTGCGCCTCGGCCAGGATCTCGAACGATCGCACCCGCGCCGCATGATCAAAAATCTGCGCGGTGACCATCAGTTCGTCGGCGCCGGTGCGGCGCACGAAGGCATCGATGCCTTGCCGCACCGTTTCCGGGGAGCCTACGACGGCGCAGGACAATGCCTGGCCGAGCATTGTCTTTGCCATCGGATCGAGATCGCGGTCATAGTTCTCGACAGGTGGCGGCAGCCGGCCGGCCCGACCGGTGCGCAGATTGACGAAAGCCTGTTGCAGCGAGGTGAACAACAAACGGGCCTCCGCATCGGTGGGCGCGGCGAAGACATTGAGGCCGAGCATGACATGCGGCTTGTCGAGCTGCTCGGACGGCTGGAAGCGCGAGCGGTAGACATCCAGCGCGTGATCCAGCTCCGCCGGCGCGAAATGCGAAGCGAAGGCGTAGGGCAGGCCGAGCATGGCGGCGAGCTGCGCGCCGTAGAGGCTGGAGCCAAGAATCCAGACCGGCACGTCCTGGCCTTCGCCGGGCACGGCGCGGATACGCTGGCCTTCCTCAGCCGGCTGGAAATAGCCCATCAGCTCGACGACATCCTGAGGGAAATTGTCGACCCCGGCCTCGAGATTGCGGCGCAAGGCACGGGCGGTGCCCATGTCGGTGCCGGGCGCCCGGCCGATGCCGAGATCGATGCGGCCCGGATGCAAGGCGGCCAGCGTGCCGAACTGCTCGGCAATCACAAGCGGCGAATGGTTGGGCAGCATGATACCGCCGGCGCCGACGCGAATGGTCTTGGTGCCGCCGGCGACATGGGCAATGACGACGGCTGTGGCCGCGCTGGCGATACCCGGCATGTTGTGATGCTCGGCCAGCCAGAAACGCTTGTAGCCCAGGCGCTCGGCATGGCGGGCAAGATCGAGCGAGTTGGCCAGCGACTGCGAGGCATCGCTGCCTTCGACGATCGGCGACAGGTCGAGAACGGAAAGAGCGGTCATGGGTGGGATCCTGTGTCAGGACCGCATGTAGGAAGCATCCGGCGGCGCCGCAAATTCAAAAATATTGATCAGCCTTTGACAGCTTCGGGGTCGGCGATGTCGTCCTCCTCGACGACAATCGCGTGCTGCGCGGAGAGAAAATTGCCGACATGGCTGAGCCCGTCGAAATGATCGCAGAATACCTTGATGACGACCAGCAGCGGCACCGCCATCAGGGCGCCGACGAAGCCCCACAGCCATGACCAGAAGGCGATGGCGATCAAGATCGCCACGGCGTTGATCTCCAGGCGCCGGCCGACCACCATCGGCGTCACGAACTGGCCTTCGACGATGTCGCACAAGATCACGAAGGCCGGCGCCAGAAGCGCGTAGAAGATGGTATCGAAGCTGATCAACGCCATGACCGTGACAAGCGCAATGGTGATCAGCGCTCCGACATAGGGCAAGAAGTTGAGCAACGCCGCGGCGGCTCCCCAGACCAGCGGATTGGGCATGCCAAGCGCCCACAGACCGAGAGCGATGACTGTGCCAAGGCCGGCATTGATGATGGTGACGGTGAGCAGATAGTGCGAGATTTCGCGCTCGACGTCATAGACGACGCGCAGCGCCCGTTTCTTTTCGCTGAGGCGGGCGAAGGACTGGATGATCTTTTCATAAAACATCGTGCCGGAGGCGAGCAGGAACAGCGACAGCACGAAGATGATGGTCAGGCCTGTTCCCGCCGACAGGATGTTGCTGGCGGCCGCCGACAGGATGCCGGACTGCGCCACCGCCACCCTCTGAATGCCCGGCTCCTGCGAAGTCTGGGTCAGCTGTTCGATCTGATGCGAAATCTGCATGATCTTCTCGAGCGGGCGGCGCAATTGTGCCAGCCGTTCGGCAAGTTGCTGGCCTATCGAAGAGGTGTTGTTGATGAGGTCGATGATCGGTCCGCTGAGCAGGTAGCCTACGCTGGCAAAGATGCAGATCGACACCAGCACCAGAAGGGTCGCCGAAATCACTTCGGAGATGCCGTGCCTGCGCAGGAGCCTAACGATCGGCGTCAGCGTCAGCGCCAGCAGGAAAGCCAGAATGACCGGCATGAAGAAAGCGCGAGCGAAGTAGAGCGCATAGATGGCCATGAACAGGAAAATGCCGACGAGCAGCGAACGCATCAGATGCGTGTCGGCGCGGGCCGCAACGCGCGAATCCGATTCGTCGGCGACGGCGTGAGCCAAGGCAGCGGGTTCGGTTTTCATGCTCACCCTCGAGCCGGCGCCCTCGGCGATCGGCTATTGCCTGCATGAACGCAGAGTTATGGGCGCAGGTTCCATGAGCCGGCTTCCGGAATGAGGCCGCTCGCACCGGACTCCGGGTCAGGCGACCGGCGCTGCCGGTGCCGGCTCAGCTGTTTCCTTGCGTACGATTGGCGCCACCCTGGTGCCGTAGAGTTCGATCGCCTTCATGATCTTGGCATGCGGCATGGTGCCGATCGCCATTTGCAGCAGGAAGCGGTCGTTTTTGAAGATCCTGTGCTGGGCGACGATCTTTTCGGCGACCTGCTCGGGACTGCCGACGAACAAGGCACCGTTCGGGCCACGCGACTGGTCGAAATGCGCTTGGGATGTCGGACCCCAGCCGCGCTCGCGGCCGATGCGGTTCATGACTTCCGCCTGCGGGCCGTAAAAATCGTCGGCCGCCTGCTCGGTCGTCTCGGCGATGAAGCCGTGCACGTTGATGCTGGTGGCGAGGCCCGCGGGATCACTGCCGGCGCGCTTGGCGGCTTCGCGGTAGAGATCGAACAGCGGCGCGAAACGCGCCGGCTCGCCGCCAATGATGGCGAGCGCCAGCGGCAGGCCGAGCGCGCCAGCGCGGGCGGCAGACTGCGGCGTGCCGCCAATGGCGATCCAGACCGGCAGCCTGTCCTGGAAGGGCCGGGGATAAACGCCGCGATCGTTGATCGGCGCGCGCAGATTGCCCGACCAGGTGACCTTCACGCTGTCGCGGATGGCAAGCAGCAGATCGAGCTTTTCGGCGAACAGCTCGTCATAGTCCTCGAGGTTGTAACCGAACAGCGGGAAGGATTCGATGAACGAGCCACGCCCGGCCATGATCTCGGCGCGGCCGCCCGACAGAAGATCGAGCGTGGCGAATTGCTGGAAAACGCGTACCGGGTCGTCGGAGGACAGAACGGTGACCGCGCTGGTCAGCTTGATGCGCGTCGAACGCTCGGCCGCCGCGGCCAAGGCCACGACCGGTGCGGAGGCGGCATAGTCGGGCCGGTGATGCTCGCCGAGGCCGAAGACGTCGAGACCGACCTGATTGGCCAGCTCGACCTCCTCGATCAGGTTGCGCAGCCGCTCATGCGGGCCGATTGCGCCGGGGCCCGGCTGCGGGCTGACGTCGGCGAAGGTGTAGAGACCGAGTTCCATCTAATGTCATCCTGATGTTGGAATTTGCCGCTAGACGTAGCCATCCGCCAACCTCGCTGCCAGAGGGGCGACGGTGAACAGTGCATGTCGTTTTCGACTCTATCTCTTCGTCGCAATTCCCAAGGGAAAGCGCTGCGCGCTTTTCCCGGGAAAACCGCTTCACACTTCTCCTGGAATTGCTCCAAAGGCGTCTCCCGGCTGCAACAGCCGACAATTTCATGGCTGCCATGCCGTTTTGGCGCTTGAACTCTCGGTTTTCGCGCGTATGTAAGCGTCGCGAATTGACTTCAGGGAAGTGGACTTGGCTATCTACAGGGAAAAAGACGTTTTCGAGCGGCGCAACGCCGCAAACGAGGCAAAGAAGGCGCTCCTCGAGCGCTTCAAGGCAAAGCCGGCGGCGGATGATCCCGCAGTGCTGGCGCGGCAGGCTGAACGCAAGGCTATCCTTGCGGCTCGCGAAATCCGCGAGGCCGAAAAGGCCCGGCTGAAGCAGGAGAAGCTGGCACGCGAAGCGGTTGAGAAGGCCGAGCGCGAGGCAGCAGCCGAAGCGGCACGTATCGCCGCCGAGGAAGCTGCACAGGCTGAGGCCAAGATTCGGGAATCCGAAGAGAACGAGCGCATCGCCCGTTTTCTGGCCGATGAAGCCGAGCGCAAGGCCAAGCGTGACGCGCGTTATGCGGCACGCAAGCAGCGCACCGGCAGGACGCCGCCGGGCTTCTCGGCCCGCTAGCCTCCAGGCTACGAAGCAATCGGCTTCGAGAATCAGGGTCGCCTCGCAGCGGCCCTGATTGTGTTTGTCCCATGCATGTCGCCCATAAGTGGTCCCGGTTTTGGGAGGACGACATGCATAAAACAAGAAGCGCTATCGGTCAGGCGGCGAACTTCAATCCCATGATGCCGCAGACAATGAGCGCAATGCAGGCCAGCCTGATCGCGGTGGCTGGTTCGCCGAGCAGCCAGATGCCGAGCAGTGCCGTACCGACGGTGCCGATGCCGGTCCACACCGCATAGGCGGTGCCGACGGGCAGCGCCTTCAGCGCCAGGCCGAGCAGAGTGAGGCTGACGACCATCGAGGCAACGGTCAGCACGGTCGGCACCAGCTTCGAGAAGCCATCGGTGTATTTGAGGCCGATTGCCCAGCCGATCTCGAACAGGCCGGCGAAAAAGAGAAGAATCCACGACATCGACAACGCTCCATCAGAGCATCGGGCCGAAAAGCGATTTTCGGCGTCCGACGATCAGTCAAACAATGGCGGGTCGTCCCGTCCGGATTTTGGGGAAGCGCGAGGTCGTCCCCGCCACGCCAAGATAGGAATTTCGAGCGCTCGATCAACAACGACCGGCAACAGCGCTGCCGGTCGCAATCCCATTTCGAAGCAAATCGGCCGGACTTACTTGTCCTTGAGCTTCATCGCCTTCACCGGCGGCGCCTTCAGGGCCGGAGCCGGGGCGGGCTTCTTGGCGTCCTTCTTCGGCTTGCGGGCTTCCTTGCCTGCCTTCATCGCACCTTTAGCCATGATTCGTTCCTCCTGATGTGGGAAGCGAAGTGAAACAAGAGAACCGCCGGACTGCAAGGGGTTAGCGACTGCTGCCGCCGTCAGCGGCTCGCTTTCAACCGGTTTCTAATTTGCTCGTAAACCATGGCGGTCCATGCCATGGTTGTCTTCGCACTGCAGCATCAACCCGTGCCTCCGCCCGGTGATCGTCAGGCAGGCCGTCAGGACGACAATGCGAATTCACATCGGCTGCGAGATGAGCTTCGACTTTCCGCAGGAAACGCCGCTCATCGCAATGCTGAATGTCCACTATTCGCGTGCCTCCGATCTCGAGCGGCCGGATTTCCTGATCTCCAACCCGCCGGTGCCGATCGAAAGCTATCGCGACAGTTTCGGCAACTGGTGCAACCGGTTCGTCGCGCCACCCGGGCGTTTCACCTTCGGCACCGACGCGGTGATCCGCGATCCCGGCACTTTCGAGATGGGCGACCTGATGGCCTGGCAGCACGAGGTGCGCGATCTGCCGGCGGACACGCTGCTGTTTCTGCTGCCCAGCCGTTTTTGCGAAAGCGACCTTCTGGCTGATGAAGCGTGGCGGCTGTTCGGCAACACGCCGCTGGGCATTCCGCGCGTGCAGGCGGTCTGCGACTTCGTCCACAATCACATCGTCTTCAACTACGGCAATGCTCGGCCGACACGCACCGCCGCGGAATCCTATCGCGAACAGAGCGGCGTGTGCCGCGACTATGCGCATCTCGCGGTCACCTTCTGCCGGGCACTCAACATCCCGACGCGCTATTGCACCGGCTACATCAGCGACATCGGTATGCCGAAACCATGGGCGAGCATGGATTTCTGCGCCTGGATGGAAGTCTATCTCGGCGGCCGCTGGCATGTCTTCGACCCGCGCAACAATGCACCGCGCATCGGCCGCATCCTGATCGCCTCCGGCCGCGACGCCGCCGACGTTCCGTTGACCCATATATTCGGGCCGGGAACGCTTGCCGGCTTCAAGGTGTGGACCAGCGAGATCATCGAGTAGTCGTTCTGCCTACCAGTCTCTAACGACAGACCTCTTTAACGACCGCCGTTTTTGAACGAGCCAGCGGTTCACACGTTGTGGTGGCTGTGGAGCTTCTTCCATCTGACCATTAGACTGGGTGTGCATCGAATGGGGACAGCACCATGGCCGGGCACGGCGGCTCAAAAAAGGTGATCTACGCGGCGCTCGCCGGCAATTTCGCCATCGCGCTGACCAAGTTCGCCGCCGCCGCCTTTACCGGCAGTTCGGCGATGCTGTCGGAGGGCGTGCATTCGCTGGTCGATACCGGCAATGGCGGCCTGCTGCTCTACGGCATGCACCGTGCCGCCCGCCCGGCCGACCGGACGCATCCCCTCGGTCACGGCCGGGAACTCTACTTCTGGAGCTTCATCGTCGCGCTCCTCGTCTTCGCGCTGGGCGCCGGCGTGTCGTTCTACGAAGGCGTGATCCATATGATGGCGCCGGAGCCGGTCGCCAACGCCGAGGTGACCTACATCGTGCTCGGCCTTTCCTTCCTGTTCGAAGGCAGTTCGTGGTGGGTGGCGCTGAAAGAGTTCCGCCAGCAGAAGGGCAAGCAGGGCTGGCTGCGGGCGGTGCAGTCGAGCAAGGACCCGAGCGTCTACACCGTGCTGTTCGAGGACAGCGCAGCACTTCTCGGCCTGATCGTCGCGTTCGCCGGCATCCTGGCGGCGGAAGTTCTGGGGATGCCGGAACTCGACGGCGCCGCCTCCATCGGCATTGGGCTGATCCTGGGCGCGACGGCAATCTTCCTGGCCCGCGAAAGCAAGGGCCTGCTGATCGGCGAGCCGGCCTCTCTCGAGGTGCAGATGAAGGTGCTGGCGATCGCCCAGCAGGATCCGGCGGTGCAGCGGGCGAACGGCGTCCTGACCGTCCATATGGGGCCGGCAGAGATCGTCGCCGGCCTGAGCATCGAGTTCGAGGACCATTTGACGGCGCCCGAGATCGAAGCTTGCGTCGAGCGCCTGGAGGCGCAGCTGAAGAAGGAGATGCCGGAGATCACACGGCTGTTCGTCAAGCCGCAGACGTCAGGCACCTGGGAGCAGCGGCGCAGGCTGATCGAGAACGCATCCGATCCGGCTCTGGACTAGCGCTGCGCCATTGCCTCACGGTCTTCCCCCGCTAGGATTAAAGGGACTTTGGAGGAGCGAAGATGAAAATCGACGGCGGCTGCCATTGTGGCGCCATCACCTACGAGGCGGAGGTCGACCCGGAGAACACCGGAATCTGCCACTGCACCGATTGCCAACAACTGACCGGAACGGCTTTTCGCGTGACCGTGGGCGCGCCGGAAGGCCACTACCGGATCACCAAGGGTGCGCCAAAGGTCTATATCAAGACAGGATCGAGCGGCGACAAGCGCGCGCAGGGCTTTTGCGGCGAGTGCGGCTCGCATCTCTACGCGACATCGGTTGGCGACGGGCCGAAGGTTTATGGCATCCGGGTCGGCACGGCGCGGCAACGTGAACAGCTGGTCCCGAGACGGCAAAGCTGGCACCGCTCGGCGCTGCCCTGGTTGCCGGAATTCCCGGGTATGACGACCAAGGAAGAGCAGTAGGGCGGATCCGGCGCTGCTGCTCAGTCGTCGCCTTCGACGACCCTCAGCCTGAGCTGCCCGGTTTTCGAATCGGCAACGCGCGCGCCAGTATCGACTTTCGCGGCGGGAGCCCGTGACGCTGCGTCCGCGGCGGCATCGCCGTCGGGCTGCGCGCCGAACTCCAGCGCTTCGATCTTCTGGCCGCGCTTGGTGACCTTCGACGTCGAAACCAGGATGTCGTCGATGTCCTTGGCCGACTGGCCGAAATGGACCTGCAGCTTGCGCACCCGCTCATCGACACGCGCGACATCCTCCATCAGCCGAATGACCTCGCCCTGGATCAGATGCGCCTGTTCGCGCATGCGGGCATCCTTGAGGATCGCCTGGATGACCTGGATCGACAGCATCAGCAGCGACGGCGAGACGATGACGATTCGGGCACGGTGCGCCTTATGGACGATCGCCTCGAAATTCTCGTGGATCTCGGCGAACACCGATTCCGACGGCACGAACATGAAGGCCGTGTCCTGCGTCTCGCCCTGGATCAGGTATTTTTCCGAGATATCGCGGACATGGATCTCGATGTCGCGGCGGAAGGCCTGCGAGGCGGCCTTCTGCAGGTCGGCGCCGTCGGCGGCGCGGATGGCATTCCAGGCCTCGAGCGGAAACTTGGCGTCGATGGCCAGCGACGGCGCGCCGTTCGGCATCTTCACCAGGCAGTCGGGACGGCTGCCGTTCGACAGCGTCGCCTGGAATTCATAGGCGCCATGCGGCAGGCCGTCGGCAACGATCGCCTCCATGCGCGACTGGCCGAAAGCACCGCGCGTCTGCTTGTTGGAGAGGATCGCCTGCAGCTGCACGACCTGGCCGGCGAGCGATTGGATGTTGCCCTGCGCGACATCGATGATAGCCAGCCGCTCCTGCAACTTGGCCAGGCTCTCATGCGTGGATTTCGTCTGCTCGGTCATGGTCTGGCCGAGCCGGCCGGTCATGGCGTCCAGGCGCTGGCCGATCGATTGCGTCAGCTCCGCCTGCCGTGCGCCGAACACTTCCGCAATGGCGCCCATGCGACCCTGCATTTCGGCCTGGCTTTGCAGAATTCCGGCCATCCGCGCCTCGGCATCGCGGGCATGATCGGCGGCTTCCGCAGCCGCCACGGCGCGCGCCTTCGCCGACCGCCACAGCGCAACGACCAGCGCCACGAACAGGGCCAGAAACAGCAAAGCGCCGAAGGCCAGCGCATGGCCGAGCGTGATGGTTGTGGCGCCAAGCCGGGCGACAGGCTCCGAAAGGATGGTGCTCAAATCATTCATGTGGACAGCATAGACGATTCGCCGCGATAGCACAGATCAAAACGTGAACGAGCCTCATGCCAACCGGTTGACGCTTTTCGCTGGAGGTCTTACGTGGAACGCCATGCCGATCAAGCCGCTCATCATCCTTCCCGACCCCATCCTGCGCCAGGTTTCCCAACCGGTGGAGCGTGTCGACGCGCCCCTGCGCAAATTAGCCGACGACATGCTGGCGACCATGTATGACGCACCGGGCATCGGTCTGGCGGCAATCCAGATCGGCGAGCCGCTGCGCTTGCTGGTGATCGATCTCGCCAAGGAAGACGAGACGCCGGCGCCGCATGTCTTCATCAATCCGGAAATCCTGGAGAGCGCCGATGCGCGCTCCGTCTACGAGGAAGGCTGCCTGTCGATCCCGGATTATTACGCCGAGGTCGAACGCCCGGCCGCCGTACGGGTCAAGTATCTCGACCGCGACGGCAAGCTGCAGGAGATGGAGGCCGAGGGCCTGATGGCCACCTGCCTGCAGCATGAGATCGACCACCTCAATGGCGTCCTGTTCATCGACCACATCTCGAAGCTGAAGCGCGACATGGTGGTGAAGAAATTCAAGAAGCTCGCCAAGGACAAAGCGCCGGGCAAGCTGGTGGGATAGGGCATGCTCTGTCGGAGCACGGCCCCTCCGATCAGCCTCGGCGGTTCAGCTTCACGAACCTTCGATTGAAAATACCGACTTGCTGTGATATCAGTGATATCACGTAGGAGGTGTCTATGGGTGACATGCTGATCCGTGGGATCAATCCGGAATTGAAACGGCGTCTCGAGGAAAGTGCGCGGCTGAACAGGCGCAGCCTTTCGGAGGAAGCGGTCGTCTTGATACAGAAGGGTTTTGCAACACAATTTGCTGGCGCCGAAAAAGTCGGCGATCGCCTCTATTCGCTCGTCGGCGATGATCGTTTCACAAGCGACGAGATTCAGGAAATAGCGAGGTCGCGAAGTGAGGCCGATCGTGGGCCGCCTGATTTCCGTTGACCGAAATGATTATACTGGACACCAACGTCATATCGGACGTGCTATCGCGGCAACGGAGCAAAAACGTTCTCAACTGGTTGAATGGCCAAGAGCCTGCGACCCTTTTCCTCTCCACCATTGTTTTTGCAGAGCTCTATTTCGGAGCCTACCTCGTTCAGGAGGCCATCCGGCGGGATGGTCTTCTCCAAAGCATTTCGAGGATCCGGGGCGAATTTTCGGGTCGGATCCTGGTTTTTGGGGATCTGCCCGCAGAACACTATGGCCGCATTGCCGCGGCAAGACGACTCGCTGGCAGACCTGTCGAAACCAAGGACGCGATGATAGCTGCGATCTGCCAGGTGCACGACGCCACGCTTGCCACCCGCAACGTTCGAGACTTCGACGGACTTGACCTGAAGCTGGTAAACCCGTTTGAAGCCTGAGCTGACTTCCCGGCGCAGGTAGAGAGAAGGTCTCGGAAGAAAAATGCCCCTTCGCGTCATCTTCATGGGCACGCCGGAGTTTTCGGTGCCGACTTTGCGCGCGATCGCCGAGGCTGGCCATGAGATATCAGTCGTCTATACCCAGCCGCCGCGCGCTGCCGGACGGCGCGGGCTGGAGCTGACACCGTCGCCGGTGCAGCGCGAGGCGGAGCGACTGGGCATCGAGGTGCGAGCGCCGGTTTCGCTCAAAGGCGAGGCCGAGCAGACCGCCTTCCGTGCCTTGCGGGCCGACGTCGCTGTGGTCGTCGCCTATGGCTTGCTGCTGCCGAAGGCGGTTTTGGAGGCGACCCGGCTCGGCTGCATCAACGGCCATGCCTCGCTTCTGCCGCGCTGGCGCGGTGCCGCGCCTATCCAGCGCGCCATCATGGCCGGCGACCTGGAAAGCGGCATGATGGTGATGCGCATGGAAGAGGGGCTGGACACCGGCCCGGTCGGGCTGATTGAAAAATGCGCCATCGAACCCGATATGACAGCCGGCGATTTGCATGATCGGTTGATGAGCGTCGGTGCTGCCTTGATGGTGGAAGCGCTGGCGCGGTTGGAAGGGAACACCCTGACATTCACCACACAAGCTGTGGAGGGGGTGACCTACGCCAAGAAAATCGATAAATCCGAGACTCGCGTGGACTGGACTCGCTCAGCAAGTGAGGTCCACAATCATATTCGCGGCCTGTCGCCCTTTCCCGGCGCCTGGTCGGAGATAGGAATTGGCGGCCGCCGGGAGCGGCTGAAACTGCTTCGCTCGACGCTGTCGCAAGGCCTGTCGCTTTGGGAAGAGTTGGGCGAGTCGGGAGGAATTCTCGATGACCGGCTGACGGTCGCCTGCGGGGCAGGCGCGATCAGGCTGGTCGAAGTTCAACGGGCGGGCGGAAAGCCCGCTGCCGCGTCGGAATTCCTGCGCGGGGCCAAGATCGAAAAAGGACTGAAATTCTCATGAGCATGATGTCGATACGCGCGGCAACGCCGCGGGATCGCGAGGCCATCCGCCTCGTCGAGGAACACGCTTTCGGCCAGCAGGCGGAGGCCGGTCTGGTCGACGCGCTGGTGACTGGCGGCAACGCTGTTGCCGAACTGGTGGCGGAAGAGGACGGCCAGGTGGTCGGCCACATCCTGTTTTCGCGGCTGTTCGTCCAGAATGGCGGCAAGACCTTCGCCGCCGTGGCGCTCGCGCCGCTGGCGGTGGAGCCCTCGTTCCATGGCAGCGGCATCGGCGGCGCGCTGATCCGCGAGGCGCATATCCGCCTCAGGGATGCCGGCGAAACGCTGGCCGTGGTGCTCGGCGACCCCACCTATTACGGGCGTTTCGGATATAGCCACACGCGTGCCGAGAACTTCGAGAGCGAATACCAGGGCGAAGCGCTGCAGGCGCTGGCTTGGGGCGACGCGCCTGACGCCGGCAGGCTGGTATACGCCTCCGCCTTCACCGCTCTCGCCGCCTAGAACAGTCCACCGTTTCATGGAAACGGCGAACTGCTCTACCTCTTTGTTTGAACGCAATTCCGAACGGAAAACCGTTTCACACTTTTCCTGGAATTGCCCGAGGCGAGAGCTCTAGTCGCAAATGCCGCGTTTTCGCCTCGACATCGAATATGATGGCAGCCTGTTTGCCGGCTGGCAGCACCAGGCGGATCAGCCTTCGGTGCAACAGGCGATCGAGCGGGCGATCGAAAAATTCTGCGGCGAAGCGATCAGGCTGCGCGCCGCCGGCCGCACCGATGCCGGCGTGCATGCGACAGCGCAGGTGGCGCATGTCGATCTCGTCAAGGCGTGGCCGGGCGACAAGGTGCGCGATGCCGTCAACGCCCATCTGCAGGCGGCCGGGGCGCGCATCGCCATCTTGAAAGCGACGGTCGTTTCCGACAGCTTCGACGCCCGCTTCTCGGCCATCGGCCGCCACTATCTCTACCGCATCCTAAACCGCCGTGCCCCGGCCGCGCTCGACAAGGGCAAGGTGTGGTGGGTGCCGAAGCGGCTCGACGCCGGCGCCATGCACGAAGCGGCGAAAGTCCTGCTCGGACGGCATGACTTCACCACCTTCCGCTCGACCCAGTGCCAGGCCAACAGCCCGATCAGGACGCTGGAACGGCTCGATGTGAGCCGACAGGGCGACATAGTCGAGGTCAGGGCTTCGGCGCGCTCGTTCCTGCACAACCAGGTGCGTTCGATGGTCGGCTCACTGAAGCGCGTCGGCGACGGCGGCTGGAGCGCGGCCGACCTGAAAACGGCGCTCGAGGCGCACGACCGCGCCGCCTGCGGCCAGGTGGCGCCGCCCGACGGGCTGTTTCTCACCGGTGTCGATTATCCAGTCGAGACGAGCCCGGACAGGCTCTGAACTCCGACATCGTCCGGCACGGTGATGCCGAGCAGCGTCTGCAGGCCGAACAGCACCAGCAGCGAGGCGATGAACATGCCGACGAAAACGGCGGTGCCGACCGATGCGCCCCTGCCGATCGTGGCGTTGGTCATGCGCCAGGTCAGCACCATCGATAGGGCAAACAGGAACAGCGACACAAGGCTCGCAGCCTGGCTTGCGGACGACAGGAAAAGCCGGATCAGCGCCGAGGGCAGCATCAGCCAGGCGGTGATGGCCGAAGCCCAGTTGCTGGCGACGACGTAGTGGACGAAGCGGCCGCCGATGCCGGCGCGCGGCGCGATCAAAGCGAGCGCAACCAGCGGCAGCACCCAGGAGCCGATGTCGACCGTCGCCAGGCGCACCAGCATGCTGAAGCGCCCCGCGAAGGCGTCGGGATCGCCGATTTCGTTGGCGATGCCGACCCAGCCGACGATCAGCGCCGGTGCTGCAACGACAATGGCGAAGAAGGAATTCCAGAAGCCGTCGGCCGACAGGTCGAGCAGGCGCAGGCCGTCGGCCTTGCCGAGCATCAGTCGCCAGGCGCCCGTCAGCGAAGCTTGGGTTTCGTCCGCCGAAAGCATGCTGTTCAGCCCTGTCCGAACCAGTCTTCTATGAAGCGCTGGTAGATTTGCGTCAGCGTTTCGAGATCGGCAATGGCGACGCGCTCGTCGACCATGTGCATTGTCTTGCCGACCAGCCCGAACTCGACCACCGGACAATAGTCCTTGATGAAACGCGCGTCGGACGTTCCACCGGAGGTGGACAGCGTCGGCTCCTTGCCGACCGCCGACTTGATCGAGCCGCGCAGCGTTTCGATAAGCCTGTCGTCGCGCGTCAGAAAGACATGGCTAGGCCGGTCGCGCCAGACGAGCTCGTAGTCGACCGGCGTCTTCTTGCCCTGCCGGTACTTCTTGCGCCTGGCCGCCTGGTCGAGCCGGTTGTGGATCTCGGCCTGCAGGGTCTCGTCCGTCCAGGTGTCGTTGAAGCGGATGTTGAAGGTCGCGGTCGCTTTGGCCGCAATGACATTGGTGGCGGGGTTGCCTACATCGATGGAGGTGATCTCCAGATTGGTCGGCTGGAAATCCCTGGTTCCCTTGTCGAAAACCGGATGCAGCAAGGCGTCGACCAGGCTCATCAGCCCGCGCACCGGATTGTCGGCAAGCAGGGGATAGGCGACATGGCCCTGGCGGCCATTGACGGTGACGGCGCCGGACATCGAGCCGCGGCGGCCGATCTTGATCATGTCGCCGAGAGCGTCCGGATTGGTCGGCTCGCCGACGACAGAGGCATCCCATTTCTCGCCCCGCGAAGCCGCCCATTCGAGCAGCTTCACCGTGCCGTTGATCGCGGGGCCTTCCTCGTCGCCGGTGATCAGCAGCGAGACCGACCCTTTCGGACCGCCATTGGCCTCGACATGGCGCGCCACGGCGGCGATGAAACAGGCAATGCCGCCCTTCATGTCGACGGCGCCGCGGCCATACATCTCGCCATTGGCGATCTCGGCGGCGAAAGGCGGATGCGTCCAGGCGGCTTCGTCGCCGACAGGCACCACGTCGGTGTGGCCGGCGAACATCAGATGAGGGCCGTTGCCGGAACGCCTTGCATAGAGGTTTTCGATATCGGGCGTGCCGTCTTCGGAAAACACCGGCCGATCGACCAGGAAGCCGAGCGGTTTGAGCATCGTCTCCAGCGCGGTCAGCGCACCGCCCTCAGCGGGCGTCACCGAAGCGCAACGGATAAGGGCGGCGAGGTTTTCGGCGGGATCGGTCGGCAGCGTCATGGCAAAAGCGATAGTCGAAAGCGCAGGGCCTGTCACGGCCAGACATAGGGGCCAGCCTCATGGCTGGCGATACCGCCGATATTATGGTTTTCATGTCGTATAGTTGCGACCCGGCGCGGGCGACAGGATGGCAGACAAGGACAAACGGATCGTCATGGCCGGTGCCGGCAGCATCGGCTGCTATGCCGGCGGCTGCCTGGCGCTGGCCAGCCGAGAGGTCATTCTGCTGGCGCGGCCCCGCATCGAGGCAGCGTTGCGGCAGGACGGATTGCGGGTCCGCGACCTCCAGGGCCGCGATCGCTCGATCAAGCCCGAGGCGCTTGTCGTCACCGCCGATCCGGCCGTCGCCCTGCCGCCGGCGGACGTGATCCTGGTCACGGTCAAGAGCGGCGCCACCCAGGATATGGCGGACCTCATCAAGGCCCATGCCCGCCCCGATGCCGTGGTGATCAGCCTGCAGAACGGTGTCGGCAATGCCGACAGGCTGCGCGCTGAACTTGCCGGACGTACGGTGCTGGCCGGCATGGTGCCGTTCAATGTGGTGCAGTCGCCGGACAGCGAACTGCCGCTACGCGTTCACCGCGCCAGCGACGGCACGGTAATGGTCGAGGATGGCGCCGCCGGCCTGGCCGACTTGCTTGGCGTCGAAGGATTTGCCGTCGAAACCCATCGCGACATGAAGGCTGTGCTGTGGGGCAAGCTGCTGATGAATTTGAACAACGCGCTGGTGGCGCTTTCCGGCCTGCCGCTGACGGCCGAACTGGCCGATCGGCGCTGGCGGCTGATCCTGGCCAGCCAGATCGACGAGGCGCTCACGGCGATGAAAGCGACCGGCATCGAGCCGGCGCGGATCGCCGGCCTGCGGCCGGCGCTGCTGCCGAAGGTGCTCAGGCTGCCTGACTGGCTGTTCAAGCTTCTGGCGCGGCGCATGCTGGCGATCGACGCGCAGGCGCGCTCGTCGATGTGGGACGATCTTCAGCGCGGCCGGCCGACGGAGATCGACGACTTGCAAGGCGCCATCTTGCAGCTGGCGGGGAAGGTCGGCACGCCCGTGCCGACGGTTCAGCGGATCACCGCCTTGGTGCGCGCGGCGGAAGCGGAGCGGCTTGGCTCGCCGGGCCTGCCGCCGGAGCAGGTTGTTGCACCGGCCGGCCGTCGATCAACGTGATCTTCTGCCAGATTTTCCGCGACAGGTTTGACGCCAGGTTCTCGATGTCGTTGACGCCGTCGATGACCACGTCGTCATTGACCGACTGTGCGAACAATGCGGCGATCTTGCCCGTGATCGACAGCATTTCGGAGCAATAATCGAGGTAACGGGCCAGGTCGGCGGCATTGGTGATGCGGGCGGGCGAATGCGACGTCGGCTTGAAATCGGCCGACAGTACCGCCGGATCCTTAGTGAGCTGATGCATGTCGATGACGTGGATCAGCGAGCGCAGGCCATGCAGTTGGCGAAACACCTGCTTGCGCTTGATGCGCTCCTCGGAGCGGATCAAGGCGAGAAAGCCGACAATGGCGAGGATGAACATGTTGAGCGAAGCTTCGATGCCTTGCACCGACTGGACGGCATCACCGGGTTTGGAAATGCGGTCGAATGGCAGGACGGTGCCGACGAAGATGAACATCAATGCGCCGGCAACGACAGCGGCGACGATGAGGCCGCGCAGCCACCAGATCGGCGCTTCCAGGGCCTTGGCGCCCTGTGCCAGATCGCGCGACAGCGAGACCAGTTCGGCGGCAACGCCGCGCAGGCCGGCCTTGGGGAAACGCTCCGCAACACGCGTCTCCAGCCGTTCCGCGGTCTCGATGATCAGCTTCGGATCAAGCGTGCGGTAGCGCATGTCCGATCGGCCCTCAGGATTGTTCCGGCTCGTTGGTGCGCCGGCCATAGCGGTTGGGTCCAGGCTGCCCCGGAAACAGGCACAACACAAGGAAGGCGACGATCGAGACCACCGGCACGAACAGGATCAGCGCGGCAATGCCCGGCTTGTCCAAATCGTGCAGCCGCTTCACCGCCAGGGCGATGTTCGACCACAGCGAGGCGACGAAGGCGACGAAGAAGATGAACGACCACATGTTGCTCTCGGCCGAACCTTCCGGCACCAGCGTGAAGCGGTAAAGCGGGAAGGCCTGGATGATGGCGACGAGCAACCCGCCAAGAAAATAGGCCGCGCGACTGACGCGGCCCGAGGTTTTGAAAAAAAGCCAGGTGAGATCTGATCTGTCAGGCAAGCGGGTCCGGTCCATATTGATTGGCGCCCCTGGCGCCTTCGAGAATGCCGCATTCCACCAGAAACCAGATCGGGCCGATGAGCGGCACCAGCATGATCAGGCTCCACCAGCCCGACTTGCCGCGATCATGCCAGCGCTTGGCGTAGACTGCGAGTGCGAAATAGATCGAGGCCAGAGCGATGAGAATGCCGATGATGCCGATCTGGGCGCCACTGGCGGTGGTGATGCGTGTACCGAGAATCGCATCGAGAATAAAGGCAACGATGCCAATGACGATGAAAACGCCAATCGCGGCCCAGAACTTGCCACGGTTTATGCGACCATCAAAACTTGTGAGCAGATCCTTCCAGTCCATGTCACCCCTCCATGTTGAACCAGCGCGACCGATTGTCGCGCCGACGGAAGGTGCGCTCGCTTTGCGCAAAGATCAATCGCGCAGCAATTCGTTGATCGAGGTCTTGGAGCGGGTCTTGGCGTCGACACGCTTGACGATGACGGCGCAGTAGAGGCTCGGACCTGGCTCGCCGTTAGGAAAGGACTTGCCCGGCATCGTTCCGGCGACGACGACGGAATTCGGCGGCACTTCGCCATAGAAGATCTCGCCGGTGGCGCGGTCGACGATCTTGGTCGACTGGCCGATGAAGACGCCCATGCCGAGCACCGAGCCTTCGCGCACGATGCAACCTTCGACCACTTCCGAACGCGCGCCGATAAAACAATTGTCCTCGATGATGGTCGGGCCGGCCTGCATCGGCTCCAGCACGCCGCCGATGCCGACGCCGCCGGAAAGGTGCACGTTCTTGCCGATCTGGGCACAGGAGCCTACCCCGACCCAGGTGTCGATCATGGTGCCTGTATCGACATAGGCGCCGACATTGACGAAAGACGGCATCAGCACGGCGCCCGGTGCGATATAGGCCGAGCGACGCACGATCGACCCCGGCACGGCCCGAAAGCCCGACTTTTCGAAATCGACAGCGCCCCAGCCATCGAACTTCGACGGCACCTTGTCCCACCACATCGCTTCGCCGGGACCACCCTTGATGATCTCCATCGGATTGAGCCGGAAGGACAACAGCACGGCCTTCTTCAGCCACTGGTTGACATGCCACTTGCCGTCGGCCTGCCGTCCGGCGACGCGGACGGCGCCGCGGTCGAGCAGGTCGAGCGCCGACTGGATGGCATCGCGCGTTTCGCCGCGCGTCGCAGTCGAAATCGCGTCGCGTTCCTCGAAGGCCTTCTCGATGGTCTTTTCGAGGCTCGCCAGATCGGGCTTCGACATGAATTCGCTCCATTACCAAGCTGTTAAGGGGCTGCGCCTTAACCTGTTTTGAAAGTCGCGCGGACCCCATGCATGCTTCGCATGCTTGCGTCTTTGCATGTAGCAGGTTCTTGTCACAAAACCGCGGGACACTTTTGCGGAACCTGCTTATGTGAAGCCTTGGTGAGGGTCAATCGCGGCTGCGTCATGGGGCGGCGCAAGTTAAGAATTTGGACGGGTAGAGCATATGACACCTATGGAAAAGGCGGGCTGGACGCCACTGCCGCATTCGGACGAGGATCTGGAGCGGTCGAAGAGTGTGCCGGACACGCCGCAGACGCGTGCCGAAACCTACCGGCTCGCCTGGAACGATCCCGACTTCATGACGCGGCGCGAGTTGCGCGCGGTCCGGCTGCAACTCGAACTCCTGAAACCGGAGATGATCCTGGCCGAACGCGGCATCCGTTCGACGGTGATCCTGTTCGGCGGCGCGCGCCTGCCGGAACCCGGCGGCGAGGCCTGGGCGGCCAAGAACGAGACGCAGAAGAAGAACCTCGAGGAAAACAGCAAATACTACGAGGAAGCGCGCAAATTCGCCCGCCTCTGCTCGCAGCAGTCGGCTACCTCTTATTACCGCGAATATGTCGTGGTGACCGGTGGCGGGCCCGGCGTGATGGAAGCGGGAAACCGCGGCGCCGACGATGTCGGCGCGCCGTCGATCGGCCTCAACATCGTCCTGCCGCACGAGCAGGCGCCGAACATCTATGTGACGCCGGAGCTCTGCTTCAACTTCCATTATTTCGCTATCCGCAAGATGCATTTCGTCATGCGCGCCAAGGCGGTCGCGGTGTTTCCGGGCGGCTTCGGCACGATGGACGAATTCTTCGAGACGCTGACCCTGATCCAGACAGGGCGCATGGAACGCGTGCCGGTGATCCTGTTCGGCAAATCGTTCTGGAAGCGGGCGATCGATCTCGATTTCCTCGCCGAGCAAGGCACGATCAGTCCCGGTGACCAGGACATCATCGACTTCGTCGACACCGCCGATGAAGCCTGGGGGATCATCAGCCGGTTCTACAAATTAGGGGAGTAGGGGAGTGGGGAATTGAAGAACTGACGAATTGAAGAACTGGGGGAATTGATCCGTAGAGACCGTCCTTCATTCTTCAATTCTTCAATTCTTCAATTCTTCAATTCTTCAATTCCCCTCTTCCTTCCCCCTCCACAATCGCCGTCAGAAACCCCGCCAGATCGTCGGTGACGAAATCGACGTCGTCCTCGTTGGTCGGGTCGCGCTCCCAGATCTCGGCAAAGGTCGGCTCGAAATTGCGCGGCACGATAAGCACCGTGGTCATGCCGAGCGACTTCGGCACCGACAGGTTACGGGCAAGGTCTTCGAACATCACCGCATTGTGGCCGGTGACGGCGTGCAGTTCGGCGAACTTCTCGTAGGTCTGGCGCGCCGGCTTGGGATTGAGCCCGGCGGCGACGATGTCGAAGATGTCGTCGAAATGGTCGAGGATGCCGAGTTGGCGCGCGGTGCGCTCGGCGTGCCTGCGGTCGCCATTGGTGAAGATGAACTTGCGGCCCGGAAGCTGGCGGATGGCGGTGCCGAGAACGGGATCGGGCACCAGCCATGAATAGTCGATGTCGTGGACCTTCTCGAGGAAATCGTCGGGGTCGATGCCATGACGTGTCATCAGGCCGTTCAGCGTCGTGCCATATTCGCGGTAGAGTTCCTTCTGCAACTTGCGCGCATCGTCGCGCGGCAATGCCAACAGTTCGCCGACATAGGCGGTCATCTTGACGTCGATCTGCGAGAACAGATTCGAATGATGCGGATAGAGCGTGTTGTCGAGATCGAAGACCCAGTCGGTGACATGGGCGAAGCGGGCGGGGTCAGGGAGCGTGGTCATAGGCTCCTTATGGCATGAAACGCGCATTCCGAAAGCGACTTTATCCACAACTTCTGCTCGTTGAGGTTGCGTAAATCGCCTCACGATTCAAATTTTAGGCATCTGGGAAAGGTGGCCTTCAGGGCTTGCTGGCAGAGAGGCAGTCTTGTGGGAGCAAGCGATGAACAGCATAATTCTGAGATCCGCCGCCGTTGCTTTCGCCTCAGTCGCGGCCTCTCTCCTGCTGACCCTGATCATCGTTCCGGCCATGGGATTTCCGGTCAATCGTACGATCTGGCTGACCTCCACCCTCTGTCCGCTGGTGCTGGCGTGGGCCGCCAGCGCAAGCACTTTCTGGCAAAGCGACAGGCTGAAAAACGCGCATCGCGATCTCGCCCGCGCTCATGCCCAACTCGCCGCCGCGCATCGCCGACTGGCGGAAAAGGCGAGCCGCGACGACATGACCGGCATGCTCAACCGGGAAAGTTTCTTTGCCGCGCTTGACGGTTCGCGCCGCAAGTCCGATCGCGGCGCGCTGCTGATCATCGACGCCGACCACTTCAAGACCATCAATGACAATTTTGGCCACCTGACAGGCGATGACGCGCTGCTTTTGATCGCCAGCGCGATCCAGCGCGGCGTGCGCAGCGGCGATGTGCTCGGCCGCATCGGCGGCGAGGAGTTCGGCGCCTTCCTGATCGGCGCCACCGAGCAGGAGGCCAAGCGCGTCGCCGAGCGCATTCGCCGCGAAGTCGAGCTGATCCGCTTCCGGCCCGTCGACGAGCGGACCATCCCGCTCACGGTCAGCATCGGCGGCACTGTCTGCAGCGAGGAAGCCAGTGTGTCGGAGCTGATGCGCGCCGCCGACCGGCGCCTCTACCAGGCCAAGCACCAGGGCCGTAACCTGACGATCATCGACACCGGCATTTCCGAGGCGGCGTGATCCGATCTGCCGCAACCGGCCTGTTAAGAAAGCTCTAACCCTGTTTGCACTCGGTTGTACCGCTTAGCCGGGTTTTCACTGCTTTGCGGCCAGACTTGGCACGATACTGGCTTCCACGGTGATGCATGTGTCGTTCCGGGAATTGCCGTTCTGGGAACGCCCATGCAGTGCCGAAGCCCAGACGAGAAACCAGCCATGAGTTTCATCATCAAAAGAATGTCACGCCGCGCGCTCGTGCAGGCGTTGATCGCATTGCCTGCCCTGTCTTTGTTCCGCAAGCTGCCTGATGCCGATGCCGCCGATCCAGAGCCCGACCCGAACGAGATCGTCGAGGTCAATGGCTGGATCCTGAAGCGGAGCGACTTGGCATGATCTTTGACAGCTACGAGGCGTATCGCGCCGCGAACTTCACTCCAAAAGTCTGCATCCTCGGCTCCGGCCCGGCCGGCACGACGATTGCGCGCAAGCTTGGTGCGGCCGGCATTCCGGTGGTGGTGATCGAGGCCGGTCCGCGCGAATTCAGCGACGAGTCGCAGGACTTCTACCGGGGCAGCACGGTCGGGGATTTCTATTTCGATCTCGACATAACCCGGCTGCGGTTCATGGGGGGCAGTTCCAACCACTGGGCAGGCTGGTGCCGCGTCCTCGACAAGCAGGATTTCGAGCCGAAGGCCTGGGTACCCGACACGGGCTGGCCGATCCGCCGCACCGACATCGAACCCTATCTGCCGGAAGTGCGCGACATTCTCGACCTTCCGGCCCTCCGGCCCGATATGCCGATCTCGAACGACATTCGCTGGGTGCAGCTGATCAAGAGCCCGGCCGTGCGCTTCGCCGAGAAATTCGGCGATGAACTCGACAAGGCCACGAACATCGCGGTGGTGCTCAACACTTGTGCCACCGAACTTGCCGGCGACGGCAGACGCGTGACTGGCGCCAGACTGTGGTCGAACGGGCAGGATGCCGGCTCCTTCAGCGCCGACTATTTCATCGTCTGCACCGGTGGGCTGGAGAATTCGCGGCTGCTTCTGTGGTCCAACCAGCGCTCGAACGGCGGCGTCGTGCCGAATGCGACGGCGCTTGGCCGCTACTGGATGGAGCATCCGACCTTCGAGGGCGGCAATGCCATCCTGACCGACTACAACGCGTTCGAGGTCGATGCCGTCAACGAGGCCTTCTTCTCGCCAACACTTGCCGCCATGGAGCGGCTGCAGATCATGAATTTTGGCATCCGGCTGATCGAGACGCCGTATCCCGGCGTCAAGAGCCTTATCGCCGACCTCGCCTGCACGGCGCCCGACATGGCCGAGTGGATGTCCTCCAAGCTCAGCCAGAGGCTGCGTTGCGCCGCCCAGCTCTACGTCGCCTGGGAACAGGCGCCGCTGGCATCCAACCAGATCGAGTTGTCGAAGACCGATGTCGACCACGCCGGCGTGCCGCGCATCGAGCTACACTGGAAGAAATCGGAAATGGAGCGCCGCACACTGCTCGAAGGGCTCAGATTGTTCGGCAAGACACTGATCGAGAAGAATCTCGGCCGCGTGCGCATTGCCGATTGGATCAGCAACGGCCAGGACTATCCCACCAACGACGAGACGGCGGGCCATCATCACATGGGCGGCACGCGCATGGGCACCGACGTCACCAAAAGTGTTGTCGACGCCAACTGCAAGATGCACGGCATGGACAATCTCTATGTCGGCGGCTCCTCGGTGTTCTGCACGTCAGGTCAATGCAACCCGACGACGACAATCACCGCGCTGGCCTGCCGGCTCGGCGACCATCTGAGCAAGGTGGTCACCGCCTGACGGCTGCAGGGCAACGTGCTGCCTAGAGCATCGCCGGGTCAAGCGCCGGCTGGTCCTTGCGCCGGGCGACGATCGCCTCGAAATCGGCGGTCTGGAAGGCATCGCGCAAGGCGTCGAAGGACGGCAGCACGAAATAGGCGCGCTGGAACTTGTCGATCTCGTAGCCGGTGCGCATCACCGTTTCCAGGTCGAAGGGCACGTGGTGGGCGTCCTTGCCTTCGACCGCGAACTGCAGCTCGGTAAACGACGACATCAGGCCGGCGCCAAAGGCCTTTAGCAGCTGGCCGGCCTCCTGCATCAGGCCATATTCGGCCGTGTACCAGTAGAGCCGGGAAATCATCTCGTCGCCACCCAGCGCGATGATGTCGCCGGCCTTCTCGCCATACATCTGCATGAAATCGGCGAACACCGGTTGCGACAGCGCCGGCACGTGGCCGAAGAAATCATGGAACATGTCGGGCTCGACAATGTAGTCGAGCTCCTGCCTGGTCCGCAGCCAGTTGGTGACCGGGAAGCGGCGATCGGCGAGATGATCGAAAAACGGGGCCGCGGGAATGAGCCCCGGCACCGCGACGATCTGCCAACCGGTCAGTTTGCGCAGCTTGGCGCTGACCTCGTCGAAATCGGGAATACGGTCGAGCAGGCCGAGTTTTTCGACGCCGTCGAGATAGGAATGGTGGGCGAGCTTGCGCGTCAACTTGGTCTGGCGGTCGCACAGCGTGCGCCACACCGCCTGCTCTTCTTCGCTGTAATCGTAACCCTGCGACACGGTGAAATCGGCACGGCAGACCGAATAGTCACCGCGCAATCCTTGCGCCGCGCAGTCGCGGGCGTATTCGGCAACGCTCATCGTCGTCATGGTTTTCTCCTCGCAAATCATGAATGGCAGACGTGCCGAAAGGCTACCCGGATTTGCCGAGGGAAATCGGTTTTGATGATAGCTCGAACGGAATATTCGAGATAATATCCACTCACAAAACCCTTTCTCGGAGTGAAAATGCCTCAGTTCGACGATTTCGAGATCAAGATGCTCGATGTCCTGCAGCGCGACGGGCGCAAGCCGGTTTCCGAACTGGCGCAAGAGATCGGCCTGTCGACGACGCCGTGCGCGCGGCGTTTCGAGGCGCTGCAGGATGCCGGCATCATCAAGGGTTTTGCCGCGGTGATCAGCCGCCGCGCGGTCGGCCTGATGGTCGAGGTGTTCATCCAGGTGCGCCTGGTGAGCCACAGCGACGGCTCGCCCGAAAGCTTCATCGCCGCCGTGCAGCGCATGGACGAGGTGTCGTCGTGCTGGACGATGACCGGCGACCATGATTTCCTGCTGCATGTCATGGTGCCGTCGGTCGACGAGCTCAACGCCTTCGTCATGCATCGGCTGATGCGGCTCGACGGCGTGCGCGACGTCCACACCCAGCTCGTGCTGCAGAACATCAAGGGACCCGGCCACGTGCCGCTCGCCCACCTCCGGCGGTGACAATGCCTGCCTTCGCACTCCTTGGGGAAAAACTGCACGCAAACTGCTGAAACGGGCCAAGCGCGTGTCCACATCGCCGGCCAGCTTGCGCGGACCAAATGCCCAAGAGGTCCGCCATGAAAATCGTCCTGATCAATCCGCCGCACACCGCCATCGGCAGCCGCGTGCCCGACGATCATTTGCCGCCGCTCGGCCTGCTGGCGATCGGCGGGCCGCTGATCGATGCCGGGCACGAAGTACGGCTCGTCGACGCCGAGTTCGGGCCGATGCCGCTCGATGACGTCGTGCGCAACGCACTGGAGGACCACCCCGACTTCGTCCTGATCGGCCATTCCGGCTCGACCTCGGCGCATCCGACCGCCTTGCTGATCGCTGAGCAGATCAAGCAGCGGGAGCCGGCGACCATCATCATCTATGGCGGCGTTTTCCCCACCTATCATTGGCGCGACATCCTGTCCGCAACGGATACATTCGACTTCATCGTGCGCGGCGAGGGCGAAGCGACCGTCGTGGCGCTGGTCGAGGCGCTGGAAATGCGCCAGCCACCGGCGAGCGTGGCCGGCATCGCCTATCGCGACGATCTCAGCCGTCCCGTCGCCACGCAACCGGCCATGACCATTGCCGACCTCGACGCCTACCGCGTCGGCTGGGAGCTGATTGAGCACTCGCGGTACAGTTACTGGGGCGGCAAGCGGGCCGTGGTCATGCAGTTTTCGCGCGGCTGTCCGCATCTGTGCAACTATTGCGGCCAGCGCGGCTTCTGGACCCGATGGCGGCATCGCGACCCAGTGAAGTTCGCCAGGGAGATCGCCTGGCTGCACCGCGAGCACGGCGTCGAGCTGATCAATCTCGCCGACGAGAATCCGACGGTCTCGAAGAAGGCCTGGCGCGCCTTCCTCGACGCCCTGATCGCCGAGAACGTGCCGGTGCTGATCGTCGGTTCGACCCGCGCCGACGACATCGTGCGCGATGCCGACATCCTGCATCTCTACCGCAAGGCCGGTGTCATCCGCTGGCTGCTCGGCATGGAAAACACCGACGAGCAGACGCTGCAATTGATCCGCAAGGGCGGCAGCATCTCATCCGACCGCGAGGCGATAAGGCTGCTGCGCCTCAACGGCATCCTGTCTATGGCGACCTGGGTGGCCGGCTTCGAGGACGAAGGGTTTCGCGACCTGTGGCGCGGCTTCCGGCAGCTCATCGCCTACGACCCGGACCAGATCCAGGCACTGTATGTGACGCCGCATCGCTGGACGCCGTTCTTCCGCATCGCGCGGGATCGCAAGGTGATCCAGCAGGACGCGCGCCTGTGGGACTACAAGCACCAGGTGCTGCAGATGACGCGGCTGAAACCGTGGATGCTGTTCTTCAGCGTCAAGCTGATCGAGCTGGCTGTGCAGTCGCGGCCGAAGGCGCTGGCGCGCATCCTGTTCCACAAGGATCCCGAGCAGCGCCATTCGATGCGCTGGTACACGCAAATGGGCCGCCGCGTCTGGTTCCGCGAGGTCTGGGGCTTTCTGGTCCGCGACATCAGGGTGAAAGACGGCCCGACGCTGGCCGAATTCTGGGGCGCGCCGCAGGACGCCGAAGAGGAATCGATGTCCGTTCGACGCCCGGCCAGAAAGCCTGCCATTCCCATCATCGGCAATATTGAAGATTCCGAGGCGAAAAAGTTAGCCGGCTGACGAGCCCCTCAGGGCACGATCAGCGTGCCGGCACCATGCTCGGTGAACAGTTCCAGCAGCACCGCATGCGGCGTCTTGCCGTTGAGGATGACGACGCCTTCGACGCCGCGTTCGATCGCTTCGATGCAGGTCTCGACCTTGGGGATCATGCCGCCCGAGACCGTGCCGTCCTTGATCAGCGCCTTGGCCTCGGCCACGGTCAGTTCGTCGATCAGCTTCTTGTTCTTGTCGAGCACACCCGGCACGTCGGTGAGGAACAGCAGGCGCGTCGCCTGGCAGGCGCCGGCAATGGCGCCGGCGAAGGTGTCGGCATTGATGTTGTAGGTGTGGCCGTCGCGTCCTGGCGCCACCGGCGCCAGCACCGGAATCATCTCGGAGCGTGCCAGAAGATCGAGCAAGGTGCGGTCGACCTCGACCGGCTCGCCGACGAAGCCGAGATCGAGCACGCGCTCGATGTTGGAGTCCGGGTCGATCATGGTCTTGCGGGCCTTTTCGGCGAACACCATGTTGCCGTCCTTGCCGCACAGGCCGATCGCCCATTCGCCCTCGGCGTTGATCAGCGCGACGATCTCCTTGTTGATCGAACCGGCCAGCACCATTTCGACGATCTCGACCGTCTTCTGGTCGGTGACGCGCAGGCCGCCCTCGAACTTCGATTCGATGCCCATCTTGGCCAGCATGGCGCCGATCTGCGGGCCGCCGCCGTGGACGACGATCGGGTTGACGCCGGACTGCTTGAGCAGCGCGATGTCGCGCGCGAAGGCCTTGCCGAGCTCGATGTCGCCCATGGCATGGCCGCCATATTTCACCACGACCGTCTTGTGCTCGTAGCGCTGCATGTAGGGCAGCGCCCGTGACAACAGGGCTGCCTGCATTTCGGCGGTGGCGGTTACTTCCGTCATCGGCTTGGCTCCCGGCTTTTTATTTTAAGCATGTCGCTGTCCCAAAACCGCTGGACACTTCTGGGCGACATGCATCAGGTAAGGACGGCGGCGTCTTAGCGGGAATTGGCGTCGCCCGCAAATGGCTTTGCTGTCATATTCGAGCGCTTCACGACCTCGTCATCGTGTCGGCACCATCAGCGGCGCCCTGCGGTCCAGCCAACCCGAGATCTTCTCCATCTGCGCGGCGAGCGACAAAAGCGTCTCCTCGTCGCCCGGACGGCCGACCGCCTGGACGCCGAGCGGCAGGCCGGCGTCGGTGACATGGACCGGCAGCGCGATCGACGGCTGGCCGCTGACATTCTGGATCGCCGGCCAATGGGTGAACCAGAGGCTCTTGTCCATCAGTTGTCCGAAGAACGGCTTCAGCTTCAGCAAAGGCGTCAGATGAAGCTTGTCGAGCAGGTTCTCGATGAGTTCGTCGGCGCCTTTCGGATCCATGGCGCCGCAGGCGAGCGGCGGGTGGGCAATGACCGGCATCAGCACGGCGTCGTACTGCACGGTCTCCGAAATCAGGCGTCGCGAGGCGGCATGCAGACGCTGCAGGTCGGCATAGGTCTCGCCGGCCGACACCAGTTCGCCGAAGCGGGCGAGCACGCGCGTCGCCCGCTCGATGTCGCCGGTAACGGAGCGCCCGACACGCAGCGCTTCGGCGCGCATTGTGCCGGCAACGGCGGAGGCAACCGTCCTGCAGAAATCGGCGAAGAAATCGCGGCCGATAAAAGGCAGGTCGATCTCCTCGACCGTGTGGCCGCCCTCGCGGGCAAGCGCTACCGCCGTGTCGAGCGCCTTGAGCGTCTCGTCCGAGATCGGCAGGCCAAGCGGGGATTTGCGGTACACGGCTAGGCTGAGCTTGCCGGGATCGCGCGCGGCAGCGGCCGCGAACGTGCCCTTCGGCGGCGGCGCGGCATAGGGCGACAGAGGATCGGGCCCGTGGGTGAGGTCGAGCAGCAGCGCGCAATCGCGCACCGAACGGGTGAGCGCATGGTCGACGACCATGCCGTACCAGCTTTCGCTCACCAGGGGCGTCAGCGGGGTGCGGCCGCGCGACGTCTTCAGACCGACAAGCCCGGTGCAGGCGGCGGGCACGCGGATCGAGCCGCCGCCATCGGAGGCATGCGCCACCGGCACGACGCCGGCTGCGACCAAGGCTGCCGAACCGCCCGAAGAGCCGCCGCTGGTATGGCCGGTGTTCCACGGATTGCGGGTGATGCCAAAGGCCCTGGATTCGGTCATCAATCGAAGCCCGTGCTCCGGCGATGTCGAGGTGACGATCGGAATAAGCCCGGCGGCGAGATAGCGGTCGGTCAGCACCGAATTGACATCGGCCAGCCATGCCGGAATGCGGCTGCCGCCATGCGTCGGCACGCCCTTGATGGCGATGCCGAGATCCTTGATGGCGAAGGGAACACCGGCCAGCGGCAGCGAGCGGTCGATGGTCTTGGCGCGGGCCCGGGCGGCATCGTAGAGCGGTTCGGCCGTGGCATTGATGTCGGGACGGGTGGCCTCGGCGCGGGCAATCGCGGTGTCCGTCAGCTCGACGGCCGAAACGTCGCCCTTGCGGACCAGATTGGCGAGGCCCGTGGCATCTTCTTCCCAAAGAATCCGTTCGACCGACATGCGCGCTCCCCATCACTGAGGGCAAGCTAGCCAGTGGCGATTCCATTGGCAATCGGTGGACGGATCCGGGCTGGCGACACACAAAAGCTTAGGCGTGCACAAGATTATTTCCGCCGTTGCAAATACATCGCAATCGCCTAACTTGCCTGCAATGACGCCGCAGGACATCACCAAGCTGATCGTTCGGACTTCGATGAAGGATCGGGCCGCGTTCGATCTGCTTTACCGGCAGACCAGCGCGAAACTTTTTGGCGTCTGCCTTCGTGTATTGAACGACCGGGGAGATGCGGAAGAAGCGCTACAGGAAGTCTTCGTCAAGATATGGACGAAGGCGGATCGTTTTGCGGTCTCCGATCTAAGCCCGATCTCCTGGCTGGTGGCAATCGCGCGCAACCATGCGATCGATCGCATACGAGCGCGACGCAAGCCCGCCGCCGACATCGATGCCGCGCTCGACGTGGCCGATCCGGCGCCGGGGCCTGAAGCGATGGCGGTGGCGGGCGACGAATCCGAACGTATCCACCATTGTCTCCATGAGTTGGAGAAGGACCGGGCAGCCGCCGTCCGGGGCGCCTATCTCAAGGGCGAGAGCTATGCCGAACTGGCGGAGCGTCATGGCGTGCCGCTGAACACGATGCGGACATGGCTGCGCCGCAGCCTGTTGAAACTCAGAGAATGTCTGGAAAGATGACGCTGGCAGAAGACACAGGACCGGAACGTGGAGGCGACGACCTGCTCGCCGCCGAATACGTTCTCGGCGTGCTCGATGCCGACGAACGCCAGATCGTCTCCCGCCGTATCGATGCGGATACCGTTTTTGCTCGTCTTGTCGAGAGTTGGGAGGTCAGTCTCTCACCGCTTGCCGCCGCCTATCCGGAAGTCGAGCCGCCGGTTTCGGTGAAGACCGCTGTCGACCGCCGCCTGTTCGCCAACGCTGCCGCCGTGACCACGCCCGCCGAATCGCGCGGCGGCCTGTGGTCCAGCCTGGCCTTCTGGCGCGGCCTTGCCGCGGCCGCGGCTGCGGCACTGGCGATTTACATCGCCGTGCCAGTCCTCAACCCCCCGGTCGAGCAGCCGCAGGCGCGCCTCGTCGCTTCGCTGGCCGCCGAAGGCAGCGACGTCAGATATCTTGCCGTCTACGACGCCGCGCATCACGAAGTCGGGCTGTCGCATGTCTCCGGTGAGCGCGCTTCCGGCAAGGACTTCGAGCTGTGGATGATCGAGGGCAAGAACCCGCCGGTCTCGATGGGCGTCATTCCGGCCGGTGCTACGGCGCACATTGTCGTCTCGCCGGCGGCCCAGCAGAAGCTTGCCCAGGGCGCGGTGCTTGCCGTCAGCCTCGAGCCGGCAGGCGGTTCGCCGACCGGCCAGCCGACCGGACCGGTGGTCGCCGCCGGCGACCTGAAGAGCATCTAACCGGCTCCGCGCGCCTGAAAAATCACAAAAGACTATCATAAGTCTATCCCTCACTGAACATGCCCATAGACAGCATGTCGGCCGCGACCGGTTGCTTGGGAAATCCGCCGGGCGCGTCAGATAAAATAAAAAATCACGATATTTCTGAAACTCGGACGATTTTGTTCCGTATCTCCTCGCGTCCCCAAAGATGGGAAGAGAAAACCCGAGGAGTTCGACATCATGCGTAGATACGCCACCCTTTTGCTCGCCGGTACGATCGCCGTTACGGCCCTTGCCACCGCCGCCTATGCCGAAAACCCGATGGTTGGCGGCGCCGCGATGTTTGCCGACAAGAACATCGTCGAGAACGCCGTGAACTCGAAGGATCACACCACGCTGGTCGCCGCCGTGAAGGCCGCCGGCCTTGTCGAGACGCTGCAGGGCGCCGGTCCGTTCACCGTGTTCGCTCCGACCAACGAGGCCTTCGCAGCCCTTCCGGCCGGGACGGTCGAGACGCTGCTCAAGCCTGAAAACAAGGACAAGCTCACCAAGATCCTGACCTGCCATGTCATCGGTGCCAAGGCGATGGGGGCGGACGTGGCCGCGATGGCCAAGGCTGACGGCGGCACCCACAAGGTCAAGACGGCCGGCGGCTGCGAGCTGTCGCTCAAGGCTGACGGCGGCAAGGTCACCGTCACAGACGAGAACGGCAATGTCGCCAATGTGACGATCGCCGATGTCGAACAGTCCAATGGCGTCATCCACGTCATCGACAAGGTTCTCTTGCCGAAGATGTAACAAGGGGCTTGCTGCCGGCGAACTGGCAGCAAGGGCCCTCCGTCGATTGCACGATCCCGCTCCGTGATCCGCAATTGACCCGCGCATTCCGCGCCTCCCACATTCGGATGTGGGCGGGTGCGGAGTGTTCGTTCGAGGGGGCTACCGTCACCGGCTTTTGATTTCCGCGCGGCGGTATAGTTTGGCAAAAGGACATCAGGAGGAACTGGTCATGAACCGTCGCGACTTTCTTTTGAGCGGTGCCGCCGCCATCGGCGTCGTCGGGATCGCGGCAACGATGCTGCGCATGGGCGATCCGCAGGCAGCACAGGCCGCCGAAAAATTCGAAGTCACCAAGACCGACGCCGAGTGGAAAGCCATCCTGTCGCCTGCCGCCTTCAACGTGCTGCGCAAGGAAGGCACGGAGTATCCCGGCACCAGCCCGCTGCTCAACGAACACCGCAAGGGCATCTTCGCCTGTGCCGGCTGCGACCTGCCGCTCTATTCGTCGGAGACGAAATTCGATTCCGGCACCGGCTGGCCGAGCTTCTGGCAAGAGATCCCCAAGGCTATCGGCACGACCGTGGACCGCTCGCTCGGCATGACGCGCACCGAGGCGCATTGCCGCCGCTGCGGCGGCCATCTCGGCCACGTCTTCGACGACGGTCCGGCGCCGACCGGCCTGCGCCACTGCATCAACGGCGTCGCGCTGACCTTCAAGCCCGCCACAGCCTGACAAATTCCAACTGGATATGAAAAACTCCGGGCTTGCGGGCCCGGAGTTTTTTGCGCGGTCAGAGCTTTTTCAGGCGTGGACTGGAGGAGCTTCCCGAAACAGCTGCCCACGTATCAGTGGCCGCCGCCGCCACCTCCGCCCGCCGCGGCCGGCTTGCGGATCAGCATGGTGAACATGCCAAGCGTCGCAAACAGCACCGTCAGCATGAAGAACACATCCATGAAGGACAGCAGCGCCGCCTGCTGCTGGACCATGCCAGACAGCTTGGAGATCGCGGCACTTGTCGCGTCGAGGCCGGGGGTTTGCTCGAAATTGAGCGTCATGTTCTGCAGCTTGGTCTGCGCGGCTTCACTGCCCCATTGCACATGTTCGGAGAGCCTTGCGTAGTGGAAGGCATTGCGGTCGATCAGCACGGTATTGATCAGGGCGAGGCCAACCGCACCGCCAAGGTTGCGGGTGAGGTTGAACAGGCCTGAAGCGTTCTTCAGCCGCTCGGGCGGCAAGGTGCCGAGCGCGATGTTGTTGATCGGCACCATGCACAGCATCATCGAACAGCCGCGCAGGATTTGCGGGATGAGCAGCTCATAGAAATCCCAGTCGGCGGTCAGATGCGTCATCCACCAGGTGCCGGTGGCGAAGCCGAAGAAGCCGATCATCATCATCAGCCGCGGGTCCATCTTGTTCGACAGGATGCCCGAGATCGGCGCGGTGAAGAACATGGCCAGGCCGCTGACGAACAGTGCCTCGCCGATCATCATCGAATCGTAGCCACGGATGCGCCCGAGATACACCGGGTAGAGATAGGTCAGGCCGTAAAGGCCGATGCCTATGACGAAGGAGAACAGCGAGCCGAAGGCGAAGTTGATGTTGGTGAAGGCCTTCAGGTCGACGATCGGCTCCTCGGCGGTGAACGCCCGCCAGAAGAACAGCACCGCGCCGATGGTCATGACAATGGCGCAGATGAAGACGCCCTGATCCTGCATCCAGTCATTGTTGGGACCCTCCTCGAGCACATATTCCATGCAGCCCAGGAGAGCCGCCATGCCGGCGAGGCCCCACCAGTCGAACTTGCTGAACAGCTTGAGGTTGGGTTTGTCGAAGTCGATCAGCGTCCAGGCCGCCGCTGTGACCAGGATGCCGGGCACGACATTGACCAGGAACAGCCAGTGCCAGGACATGGCATGGCTGATGTAGCCGCCGACAGTCGGGCCGATGGTCGGCGCCAACGTCGCCACCAGGCCGATCATCGGCGAGACGAAGGCGCGGCGCGAGGGCGGGAAGATGGTGAAGGCAGCGGCGAAGACGCTCGGGATCATGCCGCCGCCGATGAAGCCCTGGACGGCGCGGTAGACAATCATCTGGTCGATGTTGGTGGCGGTCGCCGCCAGCGCACTGGCCGCGGTGAAGCCCGCCGCCGAGATCGTGAACAGCACGCGCGTCGACAGCATCCGGCTGAGGAAGCCCGACAGCGGGATCATCACCACTTCGGCGATCAGATAGGCGGTCTGCACCCACGGGATTTCGTCGGAGCTGGCGCTCAGGCCGGCCTGGATTTCCGACAGAGAGGCGGAGACAATCTGGATGTCGAGGATGGCCATGAACATGCCGAACACCATCGCCAGGAAGGCGATGACGCGCCGCGTCGAAATGGTGTCAGGCACAGCCGGCCTCGCCGGCGGCGCTCCTGCTGTCAGGGTTGCGGTTGCCATGGCATTGCTCCCCGGCGGCCGCTCAGTTCGACGCTGCCGCTGATGCCGAACCAGATGGGGCGGTACGGCTGTCGACGGCGACGACGACGCTCAGGCCGGCGCGCAGCTTGCCGCTCTTCAGCGCATCGGCGGGCACATCGATGCGGACCGGAACGCGCTGCACGACCTTGGTGAAGTTGCCGGTGGCGTTTTCGGGCGGCAGCAGCGAGAACACGGCACCCGAAGCCGGCGCCAGCGACGAGACGGTTCCCTCGAAGTCCTGGCCGTCGGTCGCATCGACCGAGATCTTGACCTTCTCGCCGGGCACCAGCCGGGCAAGCTGCGTCTCCTTGAAGTTGGCGACGATGTAGAGCTTGTCCATCGGCACGATGACGGCGAGCTTCTGGCCGGGGCTGACAAGGTCGCCCTGTTCGACCGAGCGGTTGCCGACGATGCCGTCATAAGGCGCCTTGAGCACGGTGAAGGAAAGATCGCGCAGCGCCTTGTCATGGCTGAGCTGCAGGGACGCCAGCGTGCTCGCCGATTCCGCGCGTTGCGCCTGCAGCACGCCGATATTGGCCTGCGCGGCGGCGATCTGTGCGTCGGCGCCGACAAGGGCGGCATCGGCCTGCTGGACCGCCGTTTGGGCGTCGTCCAGCTGCGCCTGCGTGCCGACATGCGTCTTGAGCAGCTGCAAGGCGCGCGCCGCGACCTTGGCTGCATTGTCGGCCGCGGCCTGGTCGGCGACCTTCTGCGCCTGCGCCTGCTGCAGCGAGGCGCGGGCCGCGTCGGTCTGGGCGTCGATACGGTCGAGCGTCTTGCTCAAGGTGGCGATCTGCGCCTCGGCCTGGGCGACGGCAATCTTGTAATCGCCGTCATCGACGACCAGCAGCGGATCGCCGGCCTTGACCGACTGGTTCTCGCTGACCTTGACCTGATCGACATAGCCGGAAATCTTGGGCGAGATGAACGCCATGTCCGCCTGGACATAGGCGTCGTCCGTCGAGATCATGAAGCGGCCCGTTGTCCAGTAATCGTAACCGTACCAGGCGCCGGCGCCGAGCAAGGCAACGCCGATGATCGGCAGCAGAAAGGAACGCACCGAGCGCTTCTTCTTGGCCGGGGCCTCTGCCGGCGGCGACGAGACGGGCTGGACAGGCATATCCGGTGCTTCCGTCGCCGGCGCAACCTTGGCGTTGGGGAAGGGACGGACTTCGGCTGTGGTCGGCGCGTTCGAGGACATGACATCTCTCTAAAGTTATAATATGATACTGAACCGTTCGGTTCGATCCGGCCGTTGACATAGCGCGTAAAGAGGACCATATCAAGGGCAATCGAACCGCTTGGTTCGAATTATTTTCGAGGTGTGACTTTCATGGCCGAGACCCCGCCCAATGTCGAAAACGAGTCGTGCGACGACCTGTTGGAAAGCTTGCGCCGTGGCCGCCCGGCCGCGGGGCAGGATCCGGTCAAGCGCAGCCAGATCATCGATGGCGCCCGTCGTGTCTTCATCGACAAGGGCTTCGAAGCCGCCTCGATGAACGACATCACCCGCGAGGCCGGTGTCTCCAAGGGTACGATCTACGTTTACTTCGCCAACAAGGAGGAGCTGTTCGAGGCGCTGATCGAGGAAGAGCGCGGCACCATCTTCAAGAACATGTATGACGTGCTGGACAACGCCGACAACCTGCGCGAGACGCTGGTGAAGTTCGGCAAGGTGCTGGCCCTCAAGATCACGTCGGCCAAGGTCATCCAGGCACAGCGCACGGTGATCGGGGCATCCGACCGGATACCCGACATGGGCGCGCGTTTTTACGAGCGCGGTCCCAAGCGTGGCCACGACAAGGTCGCGGCCTTTCTCAATGCCGCCATCGAGCGCGACCTGCTGCGCATCGACGATGTCGATCTTGCCGCCTATCAGTTCACCGAACTGTGCCTGGCCGGTCTGTTCCGCCAGTGCATCTTCGCCTACCGCACGAAAGCCCCGACCCAGGACGAGATCGATCACATCGTCAGGTCAGGCGTCAGCATGTTCCTCAGGGCATACGGCACCGAAAGGCTTGTGGCGGAAGAAGGCCATCAGACGATTGCTATCGAGGCCAAGCCTTAACCCAGTTCTAAGGTGTGTTGAGATTCAGGTCAGGCCGAGCCGAAAACGGTGGCTTTCGAGAACCGGAGCGGAGCGGACATTCGGGTCCGTGAGCACCGGAAGCGCAGAAAGCCGTCGTTTGCAGGCCGGCATCACCTGAATATCGACATAGCTTAGCCGCCATTGGCGGCAAGCACGATGGCCGCCTGCAATTCCTGAAGGCCCTCGGCTTTTTCCGAAGACGTCGCCAGCACGAACGGGAACGCCGCCGGCCGCTTCTTGATCTTTGCCAGCGTCTCCTCGATCAGCCTCGGCACGCCGGCAGTCTTGATCTTGTCGGTCTTGGTCAGGACGATCTGGTAGGACACCGCCGCCTTGTCGAGCAGCGACAGCACTTCATCGTCCTTGGCCTTGATGCCGTGGCGGGCGTCGATCAGCACATAGACACGCTTCAGCGTGACGCGGCCCTTGAGATAGTCGAAGACCAGCTTGGTCCACTCGTCGACCTTTTCCTTCGGCGCGGTGGCATAGCCATAGCCGGGCATGTCGACCAGCGCCAAGGGCGGCAGGTCGGCGCCCTCACCCGAAAATCCGTCCGGCACGAAATAGTTGAGTTCCTGCGTGCGCCCCGGCGTGTTGGAAGTGCGCGCCAGCCCCTTCTGGTTGACAAGTGCGTTGATCAGCGACGACTTGCCGACATTCGAGCGGCCGGCAAAGGCGATTTCCGGCGGCCCTTCCGGCGGCAGGAACTTCATGGCCGGAACGCCGCGAATGAAGATCCATCCTCGCGTAAACAGTTCGGTGCCGATTGTGCTGCTGTTCAGAGCGTTCAAGCTGCTGCCTCCAGAAGAGAAATATTGGCACCCCGGATAGCATCGAGGTTGCGGCTGACCTTGTCCACCGGCCAGTCCCACCACGCCACCGCCAGCAGCCGCCTGATTGTCCGGTCGTCGAAACGCATCTTTACCACCTTGGCCGCGTTGCCGGCGACGATCGCATAGGGCGGCACGTCATGTGTCACCACCGATTTCGCGGCAACGATGGCGCCGTGGCCGATTTCCACCCCGGGCAAGATCACCGCCTCCATGCCGATCCAGACGTCGCTGCCGACAATGGTGTCGCCGCGCACTTCCCTAGACCAGGTCGCCGGGTCAAAACCCTTTTCCCAGCCATGGCCGAAAATATTGAACGGATAGGTCGAAAAGCCGGACATAGCGTGGTTGGCGCCGTTCATGATGAAGCGCGCGCCCTCGGCGATGGCGCAGAACCTGCCGATGATCAGCTTGTCGCCAATGAACGGATAATGGTGCAGGACGCATTTTTCGGCGAATTTGTCCGGACCGTCGGGGTCGTCATAATAGGTGAAGTCGCCGACCTCGATGTTCGGCGCGTTCACCAGCCCCTTGAGGAAGCCGACGCGGGTATGCATCGGGATCGGGTGCTTGATGTCTGGGTTGGGTCCGTCCATGTCGAAATCCGTCAGAGAAATGGCCGCCAGGCGCATCCGAAACTCGAATGCGCCCGTTCAAAATAGCGTGATCCGCCCTATAGCACCAATCGGGCGACGAGCGAGCTTTCCTTGACGGTCTTGCTCATTTGCTGCCGCGGCAGATCACGATCGGATCGGACAGCGCGCTGTCGAAACCGCTGCCCTGATAGACGGTGACGTTCGCCGCGCCGGGCGGCAGCATGAAGCTGCCTTCGACGATTTTCTGGTCTCCGGTCGGCATGTGGAGAGCCCAGCTATAGGTGCAAAACTGAGGCGGCGCCTGGGGTTCGACGTGGCTGCAGTTCAATTGCGCGCCACCCAGCATGGCGGCGCCACCGCAGCTGACGGCGTCCTTTGCGAACGCAATGCCCGGCCATCCCGCGATGGCCGATACGGTCAATATCTTCAGCCACTTCATCGTCTCATCCCTGCGCGGCAACAGCCTGCTACCGGAGCCTTTTTGTGGCGTCGCAGCCCATGCGTCATTTTTTCCAGGCGGGCTTAGTCCGTCTTGCGCACCGCGTCCAGCGGGATTATGTGCATGATGATAATAAGCATGCTCACTAAAAGTCGCGCCGAAAAACTCCAGTGCCTCCCATGCCATCGTCACCCAACATCAGCTTCGTGCTGCACGATGTCGCGCGCCTGCTTCGAAAGCGGTTCGAGCAGAGGTCGCGGGCATCGGGGCTGACCAGCGCCCAGTGGCAGGTGCTGGCCTATCTCTGCCTGCATGAAGGCATCCACCAGAGCAAACTGGCCGATCTTATCGAGATCACGCCGATCACGCTCGCCCGGCTGCTCGACAGGATGGAGGCACGCAGCTTCATCGAGCGCCGGCCCAATCCCGCCGACCGCCTGGCATGGCTGCTTTACCTGAAGCCGCAAGCCCATCCGCTTATCGAAATCATGCGCAGCAATGGGCAGGAGACGCGTGACGAGGCCTTCGTCGGCCTTTCCGCGGATGCGCAACTGCATCTGCTGCAAACCCTATCCTCATCAAATCCAATCTGCTCGCGGCTTGCGCCCAGCCTGCCGCCGACCGGGAGAAAACACATGGCTGAATCAACCTCACCAAAGAAGCCTGTCGAAGAAGATGGATCCGCCGCCGACCGGGCGCGCGATCAGGTCATCCGACTGGACAGCGAACGCGAGCAAAGGCGAGCCGGCACCCTCATCGGCAATGACGAGCTCGAAGCACCGGTCGCCCTGGAGCCGGCGGCGCTCGAGGCTCCGTCCAAGGAGCCACGCCAGGCCGGGGTTGCGGTGGCGCCTCCGGCGACGGTCAAGCCCAGGCGCAGCCTGACGCGGCCGATCCTGTTTGCCCTGCTTCCGGTCGCCCTGGTCGTCGGCGGCTACTACTACGTCATCGGCGGCCAGGTCATGACAACGGACAATGCCTACATCCAGGCGCAATCGCTCGGCGTGTCCACCGATGTCTCCGGCACCGTGCTCGAGATCGACGTGCACGAGAACGAGGCGGTGAAGAAGGACCAGGTGCTTTTCCGGTTGCGGCCGGCCTCTTTCGAAACCGCCCTTGCCGCGGCCGAGGCGCAGCTCGGGACTGTGCGCAACCAGGTGCTGACCTTGCAGGCGAGCTACCAGCAATCGCAGGCGCTGATCGAGCAGGCGCAGGCCGACATCCCTTATTACGAGGCGGCTTTCCAGCGCCAGCAGGATCTGCTCAAGACCTCCACCTCCTCCAAGGCGACCTTCGACAGCGCCCAGCACGACCTCGTTGCCGCTCGCCAGAAAGTGTCCGTCGCCGAGGCGCAGGCACAGGCGACGCTTGCCCAGCTTGGCGGCGACGCCAGCCAGCCTGTCGAGAAGAACCCGTTCTATCTTCAGGCCCAGTCCGCCGTGGACGACGCCCAGCGCAATCTCGCCGATTCCGTCGTCAAGGCGCCGTTCGACGGCATCGTCACCAATGTTGACGCGCTTCAGGTCGGCAAGTACCTGCCGGCTTCGCAGCCGGCGTTCAGCCTGATTTCGGCAACCGATTTGTGGATCGCGGCGGAGCCGAAGGAAACCGAACTGACCTATGTGCGGCCGGGACAGACGGCGACGATCAGCGTCGACAGCTATCCGGGAGCCGTCTGGCACGGTACGGTCGCCTCGATCAGCCCGGCGTCGTCGTCGAGCTTCTCCTTGCTTCCGGCGCAGAACACCACGGGCAACTGGGTCAAGGTCGTACAACGCATTCCGATGCGCGTGACGTTGGACGATCTCCAGGGCAAGCCGCCGTTGCGTGGCGGGATGAGCGTCGTGGTCGGCATCGATACCGGCCATGCGCGCGGCCTGCCGGACTTCGTGACGGACCTCCTCGGCCGGTTCGGACAAAAGTCATGACCGGCGCGTCCGCGACAGGTGGCGTGGTCGCCAATCGCGGCGCCATCACCGCCTGCGTGATCCTGGCCGTGATCATGCAGGCGCTGGACACGACCATCGCCAATGTGGCGCTGCCCTATATCCAGGGCAGCGTTTCGGCGAGCGCCGACCAGATAAACTGGGTGCTGACGTCCTACATCGTGGCGGCCGCCGTCATGACTCCGCCTTCAGGCTACCTTGCCAATCGTTTCGGCCGCAAGCGCATCCTGCTGATATCCATCACCGGCTTCGTCGTCGCGTCGGTGCTGTGCGGCTTCGCGCAGTCGCTGCCGCAGATCGTCGGCTTCCGCCTGCTGCAAGGCCTGTTCGGTGCCGCCCTGGTGCCGCTGGCGCAGAGCATCCTGCTCGACATCTACAGCGTCGAGGAGCGCGGCTCGGCGATGGCGCTGTTCGGCGTTTCGGTGATGGTCGGGCCGGTGCTCGGGCCGGTCATCGGCGGCTGGCTGACCGAGAATGTCAGCTGGCGCTGGGTGTTCTACATCAACGTCCCGATCGGCGCCCTGGCCTTCGCCGGCGTGTCGATGTTCGTCCAGGAAACCAAGACGGACCTCAAGGCGAGGCTGGACTGGCTGGGCTTCGGCATGCTCAGCGTCACCATCGCATCGCTGCAGATGTTTCTCGATCGCGGCGAGCAGCTCAACTGGTTCTCGTCGTCCGAAATCATCGTCGAGGCACTGATCTGCGCGTCGGCCTTCTACATCTTCCTCGTCCACACCTTCACCGCGAAAAACACCTTCGTGAACCCCCGGCTGTTCCTCGACAGGAATTTCGCCGTCGGCATGGTCTTCATCTTCATCATCGGCATTACCTATCTGGCCTCGCTGGCCCTGATGACGCCCTATCTGCAGACGCTGATGGGCTATCCGGTGGTGACGGCCGGCATCGTCATGGGGCCGCGCGGGCTTGGGACCATGGCTTGCATGTTCCTGGTCGGCAGGCTGATCGGCAAGGTGGACACGCGCTGGCTGCTGCTGACCGGCCTGCTGGTCACCGCCTGGGCGATGTACGACATGACCGGCTGGACGCCTGATGTTTCGCAGTGGACGATCATCAGCACCGGCTTCATCCAGGGAGCGGGGCTCGGCTTCCTGTTCGTGCCGCTGACCACCATCACCTTCGCCACACTGGCGCCGGAGCGGCGCGCGGAAGGCACAGGTCTTTACAATCTGTCGCGCAACATCGGCTCCAGCGTCGGCATCTCGGTGGTCACCGCGCTGTTGACGCAGAACGTGCAGATCAACCACGCCAACATCGCCACCTATGTGACGCCCTACAACCAGGCGTTCGGCAATCCGCGATCTTCCAGGCGATGAACCCTTACAGCGCCGCCGGCCGTGCCGCGCTCGACGGCGTGGTGACGCTGCAGGCGACCATCATCAGCTACATGAACGACTTCAAGCTGATGATGATCCTGTCGCTTGCCGCCATTCCGCTGGTTCTGTTGCTGCGCAAGCCGGCGACTCCGGCCAAGATCGACCACAGCGCCGTGATGGAGTGATGACGGTCGAGGCTCATCCGGCTGGACAAGTAACAGTCAAAAAGAAACCGGGGTCCTGTGAGGGACTACAGGACCCCGGCCGATGCCGATACGACTTCCAGGAAACATGGCACCTCGTCATGAGGCGGGACGGCAGGCCGAGAAAGCCCCAACGAACCTGCCTTGATCCCCTTTGTCGAAAGCCGTTACTTCGGCAACAGCACCTTGTTGACGACATGGATGACGCCGTTCGACTGGTTGACGTCGGCGATCGTCACCCGCGCCTCGCCGCCTGACTCATCCATGATGTAGAGCTTGCCCTTCTTGACTTCGGCGGTCAGCGTGTCACCGGAGACGGTCTTCATCTCGTACTTGCCGCCCATCGCCCTGGCCTTCTTCATCATCTCGGCGCCCGAAATCTTGCCGGCCACGACATGCGCGGTCAGCACCTTGGTGAGCTTGTCCTTGTTCTCCGGCTTCAGCAGCGTGTCGACGGTGCCCTTGGGCAATTTCGCAAACGCTGCATTGGTCGGGGCAAAGACTGTGAACGGGCCAGCGCCCTGCAGCGTGTCGACCAGGCCGGCGGCCTTGACCGCGGCGACCAGCGTCGTGTGATCCTTCGAATTGACGGCGTTCTCGACGATGTTCTTGGTGGTGTACATCGGCGCGCCGCCGACATTCGGGTTTTTGGCATAGGCGGGCGCGGCAATCGCCACGCCGGCGATGAGCGCGGAAAAGGCGATGGTCCTGAATGACGGCAAGCGCATGTGGTCTTCCTCCGGGTGAGGGCTGATCGGAATTGATAGCCTTTGGAAACGCACAGGCAGTCACGCCCCCGGCGAGGCGCAAGTTTCGCCGATCACGGGAACGTGATCCCGGAGTTGCTTAAACGGAAAAAGCCCCGCGCGAGCGGGGCTTTGAGGCTGGAGAAAGCGCTGCGCTTCTATTCGGCCGGCGATGGTTTCTTTCGGAACAGCGCGACCAGATTGTCCCACAGCTCGATCTTGGCGCCCTGGCGCTTCATGATGATGCCCTGCTGGAGGATCGACAGCGTGTTGTTCCAGGCCCAGTAGATGACCAGGCCGGCCGGGAAACCCGCCATCATGAAGGTGAAGATGACAGGCATCCAGGTGAAGATCGCCGCCTGCGTCGGGTCCGGCGGCGTCGGGTTCATGCGCATCTGCAGGAACATGGTGACGCCCATGATCAGCGGCCAGACGCCGATCATCAGCATGTGCGGCAGGGTGACCGGGATCAGGCCGAACAGGTTGAACAGCGACGTCGGGTCGGGTGCGGCCAGATCCTGGATCCAGCCGAAGAACGGCGCGTGCCGCATCTCGATGGTGATGTAGAGCACCTTGTAGAGCGAGAAGAAGACCGGGATCTGCAGCGCCACCGGCCAGCAGCCGGCAAGCGGGTTGATCTTCTCGGTCTTGTACAGCTCCATCATCGCCTGCTGCTGCTTCATCTTATCGTCCGCGTATTTCTCGCGGATCTCGAGCATTTTCGGCTGCACCTTCTTCATGTTCGCCATCGACGCGTAGGACTTGTTGGCGAGCGGATAGAAGATGGCCTTGACGATGACGGTGGTGGCGAGGATGGCCAGGCCGAAATTGCCGAAGAATTTGTAGAGCGTGTCGATCAGCCAGAACATCGGCTTGGTGATGAAGTGGAACCAGCCCCAGTCGATCAGGAGATCGAACCGCTTGATATGACGGTCTTCCGCATAGGCGTTGATCTTGCCGACTTCCTTGGCGCCGGCGAAGATTTCGCTCTCCACCGTCGCCGACTGGCCGGCATCGACGGTGATCGGGTCGGTGAGGAAGTCGGACTGGTAGCGATGGCGGCCGTCCTCGAAATAGGCGTAGCGCGGCTGGAACGGCTGCTTCTCCGTCGGCACCAGCGTCACCGCCCAGTATTTGTCGGTGATGCCGAGCCACCCGTCGGTCGACTTGCCCGGCGTGAACTGCTTGTCCTTCTCGATGGACGCGTATTTGTGCTCCTGCAGGCCTTCGGTGCCGGTGAAGCCGATCAGGCCCTCATGCAGCACATAGGTGCTGGCAACGAGCGGCTTGTCGAAGCGGGTGACGCGGCCGTAATTGGACAGCGAGACAGCGGCCGTGCCCGCATTCTGCACCGTATCGGACACCGTGAACATGTAGTTGGTGTCGACGGAAAAGGTGCGCTTGAAGGTCAGGCCCTTGTCGTTCGAATAGGTCAGCGTGACCGGGGTCGTCGGCGTCAGCGTCGCATTGCCGTCGACGGCCCACACAGTCTCGGGACCAGGCACCGCGCCGGTCTTGTCGTTGCCGACGAAGCCGATCTCGGCATAGTAGCCATTGGGCAGTGCCGCCGGGTTGAGCAGGCTGATCTCGGGCGAGTTCTTGTCGACCGTCTCAGTGTAGTGCTTGAGCTTGAGGTCGTCGAGACGGGCGCCGGTCAGGTTGATTGAACCCTCGAGGCTCGGCGTGTCGATCCTGGCGCGGGTGGTCGTGGCGAGTGCCTGTTCGCGGCCGGCCGGCGTGACGGCGTCTGTTCCCGGTGCGTTGGGAATGGCGCCAGGGGCGACGGGCGTTCCGGTGTCGGTACCGGGATTTGTGCCGGCGGCCTTCTTCTGCTCCTCGACGCGCTGCTGTTCGACGCGGGCTGCCTCGCGCTGCGCTTCGCTGCGCGGCAACACGTAAAAATATTGCCATACCGCCAGGATCAGCACCGACAGCGCGATGGTGATGAAGAAGTTCCGGTTGTTTTCCATCGAAAGCCCTTGGCCTATCGTGTTCCGCGCAGTCGGCGGGAGAGTTCGGCCTTCAACTGGCCGAACGGAGTGGTAAGCACGTCTTCGCGCCCGACGATGACATAGTCATTGCCAGGCGCCATGTCACTTGCAGCATGCGTGCGGACGGCTTCTCGCAGCCGCCGCCGGACACGGTTGCGGACAACCGCATTGCCGACCTTCTTGGTGACGGTGTAGCCGACGCGCGGCGACAGGCCGTCGCCGCGGTCGAGAACCTCAACGAGAAAAAGCCGCCCGCGTCGCTTTTCACCACGACGGACGGCCAGGAATTCCGCGCGCTTCAGAAGCCGCTTGGGATTTGGTCCCACTGGCTTGCCGGATGCGGGCAACGATCTCGTCTTCCGTTCAGGCGCTGAGCCGCTTGCGACCGCGGTTGCGGCGAGCTGCGACGACGCCGCGACCACCCTTGGTGGCCATGCGGGCACGGAAGCCGTGCCGACGTTTGCGGACGAGTTTAGACGGTTGGTAGGTACGCTTCATTTGTTTTAATACCGCGGGGTGCGGCCCTTCTTGATTCTGTCACTGTGTAACAGGAGCTTTGCCGGGCCGGCTTTGGCGCGATCGAAACCGCGCCGGGACGAATGGCCCGAGCGTGTGCGGGCTTATAGAAAGAAGGCTTTTGGAAGTCAATCCGGAGTCGTCGGGCGCAATCCGGCTCCGTTCAGGCCGGTTTATGTTTGCGACCAAGGATGAAATTGGCAAGAAAGCCGTAATCGCCTAATCTGCGTTGATCAAGTGATCGTGAAGACATTAGCCGCATGAGCGAAACCATACAGGCACAGGAAGGGATCGGCACGGCGGGGTCCACCGAGGCGCCAGCCACCGTGCGCACGGTTCCGCTGTCGCGCGGCCTGTCGACCAAGCTGCTGCTGCTGACCATCGTCTTCGTGCTGTTGGCCGAAGTGCTGATCTTCCTGCCCTGGATCGCCAGCTACCGGCTGAACTGGCTGAAGGAGCGGCTGAGCACGGCGGCGGCGGTGTCGATCGTGCTGGTGCAAGGCGAATCCACCTCGCTGTCGCGCACGGCCCAGAACGACGTGCTGATGGCGATCGGCGCCAAGGCGATCGCGGTGCGCGACGGCGGCGTCTCGCGGCTGCTGGTGGTGGCCGAAATGCCGCCGAAGGTCGACGAACACATCGATATCGCTTCGATCGGCATGATCAAGGGCATGACCGGCGCGCTCGACACGCTGTTTTTCGGCGGCGACCGGATGCTGCGCGTCTTCGGCCCGGTCGGCGAGTCCGACAAGGAGTTCGAGCTGATCATGCCGGACAACAGCCTGCGCAATGCGATGCTGCGCTATTCGCGCAACGTCGCCTTCGTCTCGCTGCTGATCTCGCTGTTCACCGCCATGCTGGTCTACGCCGCCATCGACCTGATCATGATCGGGCCGATCCGGACCATGACGCGCTCGATGCTGTCCTTCTCCGAAGCGCCCGACGATCCCGGACGGATCATCCATCCGGCTGCCCGCGCCGACGAGATCGGCGTTGCCGAGCGCGAGCTGTCGCAGATGCAGGAGCGGCTGCAAAAAATGCTCTCCGAGCAGAAGCATCTTGCCGACCTCGGCCTCGCGGTCTCCAAGATCAACCATGACATGCGCAACATCCTGGCCTCGGCGCAGCTGATGTCGGACCGCCTGCGCCAGGTCAAGGATCCGACCGTGCAGGCCTTCGCGCCGAAACTGCTGCGCGCACTCGACCGCGCCGTGTCTTATTCCGAAGGCGTGCTTCACTACGGCCGCACGCAGGAGCCGCCGCCCGCGCGGCGCCGGCTCCGGCTCCGGCAGCTGGTCGAGGACGTGCAAGGCTTGCTCGACATCGAGCAAGGCATCGAGTTCGTCAATTCGGTCGAGCCGACCTTCGAGGTCGATGCCGATTCCGACCAGTTGTTCAGGGTGCTGACCAATCTGTGCCGGAATTCCGTGCAGGCGATGGCGGCCGACAGCGAAAACGCCCTGGTGCGCCGCCTGGCGGTGTCGGCCGTGCGCCTGGGCAGCGTCAGCCGCATTGCCGTCAGCGACACCGGCCCCGGCCTGCCGCCGAAGGCGCGGGAAAACCTGTTCGCGGCGTTCCGCGGCTCGGCCCGCAGCGGCGGCACCGGCCTTGGCCTGGCGATCGCGCATGAATTGATCCGCGCCCATGGCGGCACGGTGGAGCTGGTCGAGAGCATCGGCGGACGCACCACATTCGCGGTCACCATTCCCGACCAGCCGGTCCGGCTCGACCAGGCCCGCAACGGCCTGCGCCGCCCGGCATGATGTTTCGGGCGCGTTTTGCTCCGATGCTCGTGCCTCCGGGTCCGGCGCTCCTTTTCTCAGGGATCGGCGCTCTTCCCTTCAAGGATTGAGTTCGGGCTCAACTCCGGAGCCATTTCAAGCGCCGGGATCCGGGCCGTCATCGTCAACAAAGGCACTTGTGACAAAACTTTTGCCGGATCGACTTGCTTTTCGGAAATTCAGTCGCTAGGGAACACGTCTCGTCGCGACCGGTCGTTTACGATCGGATTGCGGGGTCATGGAAAGCATGGCCTGTTGCGCGCCCGTAGCTCAGCTGGATAGAGCACCAGACTACGAATCTGGGGGTCAGGAGTTCGAATCTCTTCGGGCGCGCCATTCCATCCAATTGAAATCTTTGGCATTTTGCCTCAGCCGGCTGCGGCACTGGCTTAATTCCGAAATTCAGCCGATTTGGATGAACGATTCCTTTGAAACATGTCGCAGCCAGCAGACAAGTTGGTCGCCAGGAATTTGGCTCCGCTTCTATGCCTTCCGCTCAACCAGCATGTAGCCGACCCCGCGGACAGTCTGAATGCCGGCTGACGCACTTGGTCCCAGCTTGGCCCGGAGATAGCGAATGTACACCTCCACGATCTTAGTCCCGGGTTCGGAGCTGTATGACCAGACATTGTTGAGGATGCGCTGGCGGCTAACCACTTTTCCCGCATTAAGCATCAGGAAGTGCAGAAGGTCGAATTCACGTCGGGTGAGGCGGATTTCCCGGTCGCCATCCGTTAGACGGCGAGCGCTCGTGTCGAGGTTGAGGCCGCCGATTCGAAGCGACTGCTCCTCCCCTGTTCCCGGACGGCGTCGGCGCAGGGCATCAATCCTGGCCACCAGTTCATCAAAGGCAAACGGTTTGGTCAGGTAATCGTCGGCACCCCCCTTGAGCCCATCCACGCGATCCTGGATTGTCTCTTTGGCCGTCAGCATCAGGATGAGAACCGGCCACTGCTCTGATCGAACGATCCGGCACAGTTCAAGACCATCCAGGTAGGGGAGCAGGCGGTCCAGGATCACCAGATCGAACGGATCCGTGCGAATGGCGGCCAATCCCTCTCGACCGTCCTCCGCGACACTCACGTGAAAGCCTTCTGCCTCCAGCCCTCGGCGGAGGAAATCGGAAACACGCCGGTCGTCTTCAACGATCAGGATTCGAATCATCGGTGTGTTGTACCAGCGGGAGTTTAATTCTGAGGAGGGTTCCCGAAGGCTCAATCCGTTCAAGGCCGATCGTGCCGTCATGCCTGTCTATGATCTTCTTGGCGATCGCAAGGCCAACACCGAGCCCATCGGCAACAGATCTCTCGCCAGCATGTCCGCGATAATAGCGGTCAAACACGAACGGAAGATCACTGGCACCGATGCCTGAACCGCTATCGCGGACGACAATCTCAAGCGCGCCGTCGCGCCCGGTCATCTCAACCGAGATCGTCTGGTGTGGTTTTGAATACTTTATGGCGTTGTCGAAGCCGATCAGCAGCGCCTGCTTGAGGCGCTGGGCGTCCCCTCGAATGAGGCTATGGTCTGCGTTAAGTGAGAGATCAACGGATATTTGCTTGGGGGTAGCGAGTACGGACGCTTCCTGAACGGCCGCCTTCACAACCTCGCCGACATCGATGATTTGCGACGAGAAGCTCATATCTTCCGCTTCAGAGCGGGCGACGGCGAGAAGGTCCTCCAGGTTGCGAGCCATATCCTCGGCGTAGTTGCGGATTCGGTTCAAGGCCTCCCCGTAAGGTCGAACACGCGGTTGGCCGCGAAGGGCAACATCCGCCTCTCCACGGAGAATCGTCAGCGGCGTGCGTAGCTCATGGCTTGCCTCCGCAAAAAATTGGATTCGCCGGCTGTTGAGAGCCCTGAGTTGTTTATTCGCTTCACGAAGCTCGCGCGTGCGCAGCTGAACTTCAGCCTCCAGCCGACCCTGGACCGAAATCAGAGCGGCACGTTCGATCTCAAGTGCCTCGGCCATGCTGTTGAAACTTCGCGACAAGGAAGCGAACTCGTCGCGCCCGGCTGCGGGGATGCGATGGTGAAGCTTACCCGCGGCGATGGCTTTGGCACTTTCATTCAGCTCACGCACAGGTGCGGCGATCGACCGCCGCAGAACGAGGCCGAAGCCCAGGCTGCCCAGCATGAGCAAGGTGGAGGAGCCGCCGGTCATGAGCAGCAGATGCCATTGCGCACCACGAACCCGTTCGAGTTCCGCTCCAACTTCGCTGCGCTCCTCGTGCAAGGCAGCCTCGATCATTCCTTCGAAATCGCTCTCCAGTCGATGCTCTACATCATTTCGGAAGCTTTCCACGATGCCTGCCGGCTCGCCTCTTGATCGCTGGCTGAACAGCCGTTGGGCAGCTCGATCGATAGCTTCAAACAGCGCCTTGATGCGGCCGACGAACTCGAGTTCGCCCTCCTCCTGGCTTCTGTCGCTCCAAAAGCCGAGCGCACCAAGTTCCTCGCGCGTTGCGCCTTCCAACTTATGGAATCCAAAATACAATTCTCTTCGTGCCGCCTCGAAATCCGGCATCTGCTCAGGCCCGAGCAGCAGGACCTCGGCCACTTGCTCGGTGTAGTTGTTGGCCTGGCCATTGAGTTCCGCAAGAGCCTCAAACCGTCCGTCGACGCTGTCTACGCGGCGGACGAATTCTTCCGTCAGGTGCAGTGTGGCGAGTGCCAATCCGGAAATCAGCCCGACGAGGGCGAGGATGAGAATTTGAAAAAGGAGGATGCGACCTCGAACAGTCATGCGGGTGATCCCTGCTGGCGATCGACTAGCGTCTCTCACCAAATTCTAACCGGAGCTCTCCCGCCCGTCTAACCAGAAGCCCCTAAATTCGAACGCTGGGACGTGCGACGACCGTGCGCCTGTCCGATCGCCGGAGCGGCGACAAGCTCGAAGAGGTTCGGTTGGTACAAGTAGAGTTCCAGGCTGAGATCGGCTCCCTTGTCGGGAAAAAGATGACGGCGGTCTGGCCGGTGTGGCGCGCCGCGCTGATCGGAATCGGTGCATGTCTCGTCGTTGTCAGTATCGAATTCGGCCTCCCCGCTCTCCCATCGGACGCTCGGCGAGCGCTCGAGATCCTGCTTGTCGCGATCATAGGCTGGACCTTGACGCCGTTCGACGACACCTTCGTTGCTATCGTCGCCGGACTGGCAATGGCGCTGCTCGTCAATCGTGATCCCGGGGCGCTGTTTCACGCGCTTGGGGATGAGTTGATCTGGCTGTTGCTCGCCTCTTTCATCCTTGCGGCCGCCGTCAAGGCAAGTGGGATCGCGGATCGCATCCTCGGCCTCGTGACAGGGCGCATGCGGTCGGTTCGCGCGGTCGCGTATGCTTTGGCGGCGGTCATGGTCGCCACAGCCTTCATTATTCCGTCAACGTCGGGTCGGGCAGCCTTAATGATCCCGGCTTATCAAGCGGTTGCGGGGCGCTGTGGAAATGCTCGGTTGCGAAGGGCATTCGCGCTGTTGTTTCCCACTGCTATTCTCCTCTCGGCCTTTGCGTCGCCCGTGGGGGCCGGTGCCCATCTCCTGGCGATCGAAATGGTCGACCGCCTCTCAGGGGTGAAGGTGAGCTACCTGGAATGGATCGCCCTCGGTCTGCCGTTTGCGGCCGTGAGCACCTTTGTTTCAGTTGAGTGTCTTCTCCGGCTTTTCCTGTCACCCGCAGAACGGCGGGCAGCGCTTTTGCTGCCGACGGTAAGCAATGATGGGGTCGGGTTGGCACGGCAGCCGATACTCTGGATCGCCGCGGGCGTTGTCATCGCGTGGCTGACCGAATCTTTGCACGGGCTCAATGCCACCGTCATCGCACTCAGCGGCGCTCTCGCCGCATCGCTTCCGGGGCTCGGCGCGGTGAGGTTTGACGATGCCATTAGGAGTACCGAGTGGAAGCTGCTCCTGTTCCTTGCGGCGACCATCTGCCTGGCAGACGGCCTGGTGGCGTCGGGTCTTCATCAATGGTTGATCGAGACGACGGTGAACCCACTGCGGGTCGTCGGCTTGGGGCCGCTGGCCCTCCTCTCGTTGCTCGCTTTGCTGGGCCTTTTCAGCCATCTCCTTATTCACAGTCGCACGGCGCGCGTATCGGTGCTGCTGCCTCCGGTTCTGATGATTGCGTCGACAGCGCGGCTCGACCCCCTCCTTGCGATGCTTGTGCTCGTCTCAGCGACCGGCTTTTGCCAAACGCTCATGATCTGCGCGAAGCCGGTCGCGCTTTTCGGGGGACTCGACGACGAAGGCTACGGCCCGAGGGACTTGGCCCTCCTGAGCGCCGTCCTGCTGCCGGTGCAATTCCTTTTGATCGTCGTGTTCGCGGTGGGCGCGTGGCCAATGATCCAAGGTCTGCTCATCACGCTCGGTCTGCAAGTTTCCGGAGGGTCATAGCATGTCGAAAAAGAAAGAGCCGAAGAAGAGAAAACGGCTTCGAGTGCTGGTCGCACCGTCTGGTTTTAAGGAGAGCCTCGGCGTTCGTGATGTTATCGATGCATTGGCGCGCGGCGTCCGCAATGCGGTTCCGACAGCAAAAGTGTTTAGCCTTCCGATGGTGGATGGAGGCGAGGATTTTACGCGTACGCTTGTTGAGCTGTCCCATGGTGAGTTGCATTCCGTCACCGTCACGGGGCCAGTCGGGCAACCTGTGGAGGCGACCGTCGGTTTTCTCGGCCGAGGAAAGAAGCGGACGGCTGTTCTGGAGATTGCGGCGGCTGCCGGGCTGCGGCTCGTTCCCACGGACATGCGCGACCCGACCCGTACTACAAGTTATGGGGTGGGGGAGTTGATTCATGTGGCACTCGATCTTGGCGCCGAAAGGATTCTGATCGGCTGCGGTGACTCGGGCGTCAACGATGCGGGAATGGGGATGGCCCAAGCTCTAGGCGTGCGCTTGCTCGACGGGGACGGCCACTCTATTTCGGGGAGCGGCTCGGCGCTTTCGTCACTCGCTCGCGTCGATCTTTCCGATCGTGACCGCCGCCTTTCGAATGTTCGTATCGACGTCGCCGTGAACCCCTACAATATGCTGCTCGGCGAGAGAGGCGTCGCTCGGGTATTTGGTCCGCAAAAGGGTGCAACCCCTGACCAGGTGGCGTTGCTCGATCAGGGCATGGAAAATCTCGCTCATATCGTCCGCCGCGACCTCGGCATCGACGTAGCGCCGCTTGTCGGCGGAGGAGCTTCCGGTGGACTTGGCGCCGGGCTTCACGCCTTTGTTGGAGCGCGGCTGCAGCCACGCTTTGATCTTATCCGGCGGTATATTGATCTTGATCGCCGACTGGCAGATGCCGACATGGTCATGACGGCCGAGGGCGGTCTGGACGGACAGACTGGCTTTGGCAAGGTGCCGGCGGAGATTGCACGGCGCGCGAAACGTTACAATCTGCCTGTGATTGCCTTGGCCGGCACGGTCGGACTGGGCGCCGAGGCGACCCACGAAATTGGCATTGATGCGTTCTTTAGCATTCTTCGCCGGCCATGTTCCCTCGAAGATGCGATCCGTGACGCCGACATGCTGCTGGCGAACGCCGCCGAACAGGCGATGCGGCTGATGTGGGCCGCGCGCGCTTTTAAGTTCAGATAATGGGTCTTGTCTCGCCCAAGGCCGCGAGGCGTGCGGCTTCGGCCCGAAATTTCCTGGGCCATGTGAAGGCTCACATCAACAGCGGTTTACGTCGTCGCATTGCTTTCGCGACTTGCCCGGACCTACGCAAGTATACGGCTCAGGGCGAGCCCGCATCGACGAACTCCCGTATCAGCTCTGCAGCCCTGGGCCCCTGCGTCTCCAGAAGGAGATGGCCTGCGTCGAAGATGTGAGCCTCCATCCGAGGAAGGTCGATGAGCCAGGACTGAACCTCCGCAATGTCGAAAAAGACATCGTGGCGACCCCAAAGAAGCATGGCTCGAGGTTGATGCTTCGCCAGATAGTCAGCCACCTCCCCAAACCGGTCGACATATCGGCCGTAGTCGGCCAGCAGCGCCTTCTGCAGATCAAGCCGTCCCGGTAGACACATGACCCGCCAGTCCTCAATCCAACGCTCTGCATCGATCCGCGCCGCGATCTCGGGTGGCAGGCCGGCGACGTACTGGTCGCGGGTTCCCTCAAGGGTCAAATGGGCGGTGGCGGCCTCCTCGTTGCCGGCATTCGGCGCAGCCCAGAAGTCCAATGTGGCTGCCCACTGCGGACCAAAGCCGGAGCGGTGGGCATTGGCATTCTGAATGATGAGGCCTTCGACAAGTTCCGGAGCGCGCATGGCGAGCTGAAAAGCCACCGGAGCGCCGAAATCATGCAAATAGAGTAACCTGCGGCCCACGTTGAGACTCGCAAGCAGCTCTTCAATCGCGTTGGCCAGCATGTCGAACGATGGCTCGGATGGGAGATCGGATGCGCCGAAGCCCGGAAGGTCAGGCGCAACGACATAGACGGTGCCGGAGAGCCTGGCGGTCACGTCGCTGAACATCCGAGAGGAATTGGGGAAGCCGTGCAACAGGACTAGCGCGGGCTTGGAAACATCGCCGGCCGTCCGGACGGCCACCTCGCCGCCAGAGGACAAGGATATTTTCTGGATCTCCGGCACGTCCTTTCCTCCACGCCCACGCGATCGCCAAGCTGCACGCTTCGTTCGGTTCGACTTTCGGATTTTCAGAGAACTCAAAGCGGCGTGGAATGTTGCAAAGCCAAATCCTCGCGGGCTGTTGCCCAAAGCGCGTGGTAAGACCGGGAGCGGAAACCAGCGGAGCCTGATTTGACCATCTCCTCTACCAACACCAAGCGCGCACTTATCACCGGGGCCGGTGCGGCCGACGGGATCGGCTTTGCCATTGCCCGGCAGCTCGGCCGTGCCGGCCATGCGGTCTTCCTCACGGGAGCCAGTACGCGCGTGCTCGATCGCGCCGCCGAGCTTTGCCGCGAAGGCATCGATGCCAAAGCCGTGGTCGCCGATCTCACCATCGCTGCCGATGTCGCGCGGCTGCGGGCCGATGTCGGGGCGGTCGGTATCCTGGTCAACAATGCCGGCATGGGCTCGCTGGCATCGCCCTCGGTCGACAAGGCGTTTCTCGCCATGACCGAGGCCGACTGGGACCAGGGGATCGACGTCAGCCTGAAGACCGCATTCCTCGTCACGAAGGCCTTTCTGCCGGCGATGGTCGAAGCGGGCTACGGGCGCATCGTCAATGTGGCGTCCGTCACCGGACCGCTGGTATCCTTCGAAGGCACATCAGCCTATTCCGCCGCCAAGGCCGGCATGGTCGGCCTGACGCGCACGCTGGCGCTGGAAGTGGCGAAAAGCGGCGTAACAGTCAATGCCGTGGCGCCCGGCTGGATCGAAACGGGTTCGTCGAGCGAGATGGAGCGGCAAGCCGCCCTGCATACGCCGCCGGCGCGGGCCGGGCGGCCGGATGAGGTGGCCGCAGCGGTGGTGTTCCTGGCCTCGGAAGGTGCCAGCTATGTCAATGGCGCCCTGCTGGTGGTCGACGGCGGCAACCGCCTTCAGGAGCGCAAGGGCTAAGCTCAAAGGCGCTTGTCGTCAGGGTCGGTCGGCGGGCAGGCCTCGCCCAAGTTCCTCACCCCTCAAGACGCCTTGGCCAGAAAGTTCCGATAATCCGACTTGGCCTGCAGCAGGCGCAGCACATTGTCGCGCGAGCCCCGCACATGGGCGCGCGCCAGCGTGCCGGCTCTGGCGGCGTCGCCAGCGCAGATGGCATCGACGATTTCGGCATGCTCGTCGCGGGCGATCTTCCATTCGTCCAGCCACAAAAGTTCGGTCCAGACATAGTGCTGGCACTTGTCGAGGATGCCGCACAGCATGCCGTGCAGCATCACATTGCCGCTGATTTCGGCGATGACGCGGTGCAGGTCAATGCCGACCTCAAGCTCCTGGAATTTTTCCCTGTTGGTGCGCTCCGGAATGGCGGCCAGCCGCTCGCATTCGGCCAGCATGGCGCGCAGCCGTGCCTTGTCCTGGTCCGTCGCCGCCGCTGCCGCCAGTTCCGTCGCGTGGCCGTCGAGCAGCTCGCGGATCTCGAAGGCCTCGCGGAACATGTTGATGTCGAACTCGGTGACGACATAGCCCTGGCGCGGCCGGCCGGTGACCAGCCCGTCGCGCTCGAGACGGTTGAAGGCCTCGCGCACCGGGGTGCGGCTGACAGTCAGCTTCGCCGCGATGTCGTTTTCGGTGACGCGCGAGCCCGGCGGAATCTGGCCGGTCACGATCATCGCCTTGAGCGCGGAGTAGACCGAGTCGCGCAACGTATTTTTGGTTTTCTTGGCCAAGCTTCCCTTCCCACTTCTCCGGCCTTTCAGCCGGAACACGCATAGCTGTAGCCGCAGTCGGCATAATTTGCCACGCCCCCGGCGACGCCGCTCCTCGCCACCTTGTCCGGCTCGAAACCCGTGAATTCGATCGAGCCGGCGGTGTTGACAACATCGATCGCTAGGCTACACTCAAAATTGTATACAAAACAGCATGCCAAGTCAAAAACAATGGGAACACCGGTTGGAGAGCCGAAAAAATGAACAGGACCAGAAGCGTTAGTATCGTTGCGATGGCGGGCCTCATGGCTTCGCTCGCGGCCCCCGCCATAGCGGGCGACACCATCACCGTCGCCTCATGGGGCGGCACCTACCAGGAGGCGCAGACCAAGGCGTTTTTCAAGCCTACCGCCGACGCGCTCGGCATCACCATCAAGGAAGACACCACCAACGGCCTCGACGACGTCCGGCTGCAGGTGACCGGCAATGCGGTGAAGTGGGACATCACCGAACTTGGCGCCGACGAATGTGCGCGCGGCTCGAAGGAAGGGCTGTTCGAGAAGCTCGACTACGGCATCATCGACAAGAGCGGCATCAACCCGAAGCTGGTCCACGACGACTGGGTCGGCATTTCCTACACATCCGTCGTGCTGATCTACCGGACCGACGTGTTCGGCGACAAAGGCCCGAAGACCTGGGCCGACTTCTGGAACGCGGAAAAGTTTCCGGGACGGCGCGCGCTGAGCGGCAGCCAGGCGACCGAAACGCTGAGCGTCGCGGCACTGGCCGAAGGCATTCCGATCGACAAGGTCTATCCGGTCAATATCGACGGCGCGTTGAAATCCGTCGACAAGATCCGTGGCCATATCGACGCCTGGTGGACCTCCGGCGCGCAGGCCATGCAGCTGGTGAAGGACGGTGAAGTCGACATGGCGAGCATCTGGAACGGCCGTGCCGGCACCTTGAAGAAGGAAGGCGCGCCGGTCAGCTTCTCCTTCGACCAGGGCGTGCTGACCGCCGACTGCATGGTCATCCCCAAGGGCTCCAAGAACAAGGAAGCCGCGATGAAGGCGCTGGCGATGTTCGTCAGCCCGCAATTGCAGGCCAATCTGCCGCTCTATGTCGACAATGGCCCGGTCAATGAGAAGGCTTTCGAGACCGGCAAGATCCCGCAGGACAGGATCAAGGATATCAATTCGGCGCCCGAAAACGTCAAGAAGCAGGTGTTGCAGGATGCAGAATTCTGGCGCGACAATTTGGTCGAGGCGACGGAAAAGTTCAACAATCTGATCCAGCAATAGGCTGCGGCCGCAATCCAAACCACGGCAGGGCGACGCCTCGCCCTGCTTTCGCCGCCTCAGCCCCTGGGAGAGAAAAATCTTGTCCATTGCGCCATCCGCGTTGCCGATCGGCATGCGCGGGATCGAGAAACGATTTGGCAGCGTGCCTGTGCTGCGCGACCTCAACCTCGACGTCGAGGCTGGTGAATTCCTGACGCTGCTGGGGCCTTCCGGTTCCGGCAAGACGACGCTGCTGATGATCCTGGCCGGTTTCGTGCGGGCCAATGCCGGCTCGATCAGGGTCGGCGGCGACGAGATCATCACCACGCCGCCGCACAAGCGCAACATCGGCATGGTGTTCCAGAACTACGCGCTGTTTCCGCATATGGACGTCTTTCACAACATCGCCTTTCCGCTGAAGCAGCGCGGCGTCGCCGCCGCCGAGACGGCCGAGCGTGTCGAGAAGGCGCTCGATCTGGTGAAATTGCAGGGGCTGGGCGAGCGCCGGGTCGACCAGCTCTCCGGCGGCCAGCGCCAGCGCGTGGCGCTAGCGCGCGCCATCGTCTTCGAGCCGCGCATCGTTTTGATGGACGAGCCCCTGTCGGCGCTCGACAAGGGCCTGCGCGAGCATATGCAGATCGAACTGCGCAGCCTGCACCGGCGGCTTGGCATGACCACGGTCTATGTCACGCACGACCAGCGTGAAGCCATCACCATGTCGGACCGCATCGCGGTGATGAACGCCGGGCGCATCGAACAGCTCGACAAGCCCGAAAGTCTCTACGCCAGGCCGCAAACGCAATTTGTAGCCGGCTTCATCGGCGAATCGAATTTCATTCCGGTCGAGTGCCGCAACGGCTCCGTCTGGTACGAGGAGCGAAGAATCCATACGGCGGCGGCGACGCCGGCGGCAGGCCAGTACCTGATGGTGGTGCGGCCGGAAAAGCTGCGGCTCTTGGCAAACGCCGAACCGACGAGCGGCGTCAACGTGCTCAACGCGACGCTCAGCGACATCATCTATCAGGGCGACAGCTTCGTCTGCTATGCCGTGCTGCGCGACGGCCGGCAGCTGACTTTGCGCGACTATTGCCGCAGCGATGTGCTGGCGAAAATGCCCGCACCCGGCCAGCCAGTCTCGTTCGGTCTCGATGCGCAGGACACGATCCTGGTGGCGGCAGACTGATGAGCGCGCAGACCGCCCTCATGCAGGAGAAAGCCGGCCGCTCGGGCCCGGATCTGAACACGCAGGCGCTGCATATGGACGCTCGGCGCGAGTCGTTGCGGCTGCTGGCGCTGCTGTCGCCGAGCCTGTTGCTGGTCTTCGCCATCATCATCGTGCCCATCGGCTGGCTGTTCTGGCTGTCGCTGTTCGACGAAGCCGGCGCCTTCAGTCCCGCCAATTATGCGCGCTTCTTCGAACAGGCCTCCTACATCAAGACCTTTATCACCACCTTCAAGGTCGCCTTCATCGTCACCGGCGCCTGCGTGCTGCTCGGCTATCCCTTGGCCTACATGCTGTCGCAACTGCCGCGCCGGGCGGCGTCGATCTGCCTGATCTTCGTCATCCTGCCGTTCTGGACATCGGTTCTGGTGCGCACCTATGCCTGGCTGGTGATCCTGCAGCGCAAGGGCCTGATCAACAGCTGGCTGATCGACCTCGGCGTGATCAGCCAGCCGCTGTCGCTCGCCAACAATTTTTCGGGCGTCGTCATCGGCATGACGCATATCCTGCTGCCGTTCCTGGTGCTGCCGCTTTACGCCTCGATGAAGACAATCGACACCGACTGCCTGCGCGCCGGCATGAATCTCGGTGCCGGCCCGGCCGCTACCTTCCGGCAGATCTTCTTTCCGCTGTCGCTGCCCGGCCTCGCCTCGGGCGTGGTCATCGTCTTCGTGCTGTGCCTGGGCTTCTTCGTCACGCCTGCGCTGATGGGCGGCGGCAAGGTGATCATGTGGGCGATGCGCATGGAACAGACCACCAGCCTCTATTCCAACTGGGGTGCGGGGGCGGCGCTTGGCGTGGTGCTGCTGGTGGTCACGCTGGCGCTTCTCGGACTGTTCCAGTGGCTGCTCGGCGCGCGCGCCACAGGTGTGTGGAGTTCACGATGAGCGAAGACGTCGGCCTGCCGATCTCGCACCGGCAACGTCTGTGGCTCTACGGCCTCGGCGGCCTCGTGCTGTTGTTCCTGATCGCGCCGTCGATCATCATCGTCATCATGTCGTTTTCGGATTCGACGCTGCTGCAATTCCCGCCGCAGCAATGGTCGCTGCGCTGGTACCAGACCTATTTTGGCTCACTGGAATGGCGCGACGCCACGATCGTCTCGGTCAAGGTGGCTGTTATGACCGTGCTCGTCGCGACACCGCTCGGCACCGCTGCAGCCTATGCCATCAACAGGGGCACGCTGCGCCTCAACGGCACCATCAACGCGCTGCTGACGGCGTCGCTGATCGTTCCGGTGATCCTGATCGGCATCGGCACCTTCTTCCTCTATGCCCGCATCGGGCTCAACAACACGCTGACCGGGCTGGTCATCGCGCATACGGTGCAGGCCTTGCCGCTGGTGGTGCTGACGGTGCTGTCGGGCTTGCGCTCCTACGACATGAACCAGGAGCGCGTGGCGCGCAGCCTCGGCGCCGGACGTGTCGCCGCGTTCTGGCAGGTGACGATGCCGCAGATCCGCTTCTCGATCGTCTCGGGCGCGCTGTTTGCCTTCATCACCTCCTTCGACGAAGTGGTGGTTTCGCTGTTCATATCGGGCGGCGAGACCACGACATTGACGCGCCGCATGTTCAATGCGCTGCGCGACCAAATCGACCCGACGATCGCTGCCATCTCGACCTGCCTGATCGTGCTCTCGGTCGTGCTGTTGTCGGTTGCGCAGATCTTCGGCCGGCGGCATTGATTTCACCAGACCAATTCGCAGAAGTGACCAACTTGCAGACGTGACCAGGGGATATCCAGACAGAATGCGTGATTTCCAGTTTCCCGGCCGCTCGCCGGTTCGTGCCACCGAGGCGGTTGCCGCGACCTCGCATCCGCTTGCAACCCTTGCGGCCATCGACATGCTGCGCTCCGGCGGCAATGCCATGGATGCCGCCGTCTGCGCCGCCGCCGTGCAGGGCGTCGTCGAGCCGCAATCGACGGGCATCGGCGGCGACTGCTTCGTGCTCTATAGCCCGGCAGGGCAAGGCAATGTGCTGGCCTTCAATGGTTCAGGCCGAGCGCCAGCCAAGGCGACGGTCGACTGGTATCGCGAAAAAGGCTTCGACCGCATCCCGCTGCAGGGACCGCACGCGGTCACCGTGCCGGGCGCCGTCGATGCCTGGAGCCGCCTGCTCGAAGACCATGGCCGCAAGGGCCTTGCCGAGGCGCTGGCGCCAGCCATCCATTATGCCGAGAACGGCTATGTCGTGCACGACCGCGTCGCCTTCGACTGGGCCGAACCGGAAACCGACCTTTCGGCGGACGAGCATGCCGCGCGCATCTTCCTGCCGGGCGGCAAGGCACCGAAGGCGGGTGACATCCACAGGCAGCCGGAACTGGCGGCGACGTTGCGCATCATCGCCAAACACGGCCGCGCCGGTTTCTATGAAGGCGCTGTCGCCGACGATATGGTTAGCCGGCTCAACGAATTGGGCGGACTTCATTCGGCCGAGGATTTCGCCGCGACCCGAGGCGATTATGTGACGCCGGTCAGCACCTCTTATGGCGGCCACGACATCCACCAGATGCCGCCCAACAATCAGGGGCTGACGGCGCTTTTGATGCTGAATTTGCTGTCGGGCTTCAAGCACGGCGGACTTGACCCCAATGGCGCCGAGCGCCTGCATCTGGAGATCGAGGCCGGGCGCCTGGCCTATCGCGACCGCGACCGCTATGTCGGCGACCAGGACCATGTCCCGGTGCCGGTCAAACAGCTCCTGTCCGGCGCCTATGCCGACCGGCTGCGCGCCGAGATCGACCGCGACCGCGCCATGACGCATCTGCCGCGCGTGGAGCTGCCCGGCAGCGACACGGTCTACATCTCCATCGTCGACCGCGACCGCAACGCGGTTTCCTTCATCAACTCGACCTATTATTCGTTCGGCAGCGGCGTCGTCGGCCCGAAGACCGGTGTCGTGCTGCAGAACCGCGGTTCGAGCTTCCGCCTCGACCCGGCACATCCGAACGCGATCGCGCCGGGCAAGCGGCCGATGCACACGATCATGCCGGGCATGGCGACGAAGAACGGCCGCGTCGTGATGCCGTTCGGCGTCATGGGCGGCGGCTACCAGCCGTTCGGCCATGTCCATCTGCTGACCAACATGATCGACTTCGGCATGGACCCGCAGCAGGCGCTGGATGCGCCGAGGGTGTTTTACAATGACGACACCGTGGAGGCCGAGCGTGGCGTTCCCGCCGAGGCGATCAAGGGCCTGCGCCGGCGCGGCCACCGCATCGCCGAACCGCATCACCCGCTTGGCGGCGGACAGGTGGTGCTGATCGACTGGGAGAAGGGCACGCTGACTGGTGCCTCCGATCCGCGCAAGGATGGTTTGGCGCTTGGATATTGAGGTGATCCGTTGTCCAATGGCGTATCCGTATCGAGGCAAGCCCGTCAGCGGGGCTCCCGCCAATAGTCGTTCGAAATCCAGCCGGTGATCATGACCCAAGCCGAAACCCACGCAGATCTCTCCCGCCGTCTCGCCGCCGGCGCCGACAACGCGCCGGCGATTTCGGCACCTGAAAGAACCACGCTCAGCCATGGCGGATTGCGCAGCCTGATCGCCGACACGGCAAAACAGCTGCATGCGCGCGGCATCGGCCGGGGCGACAGGGTGGCGATCGTGCTGCCGAACGGGCCTGAGATGGCCACCGCCTTCGTCGCCGTGGCGGCCGTCGCCTCGACGGCTCCGCTCAACCCCGCCTACCGGGCCGACGAGCTCGATTTCTACCTGACCGACATCGGCGCCAAGGCGATCCTTGTCGCGGAGGGCGAGACCGGACCGGCGGTGACGGTGGCCGAACGCCTCGGCATCGGCGTGCTGCGGCTTGTCGTGCAGCCCGCCACACCCGCCGGCAGTTTTGCGATCGAGGGCGCGGCGATCGGACCCCCGGCATCACCCGACATGGCGCAAGACGGCGACATCGCGCTTTTGCTGCACACCTCCGGCACGACGTCGCGGCCAAAACTGGTGCCGCTCAGCCATGCCAACATCGCAGCCTCGGCTGCCCATATCGGCGGCACGCTTGGCCTGACAGCCAATGATCGTTGCCTCAACATCATGCCGCTGTTCCACATTCACGGCCTGATCGCGGCCGTGCTGTCGTCGCTGGCTGCCGGTGGCAGCATCTATTGCACGCCCGGCTTCAACGCGCTGCGCTTCTTCCAGTGGCTGAGCGAGGCGCAGCCGAGCTGGTACACGGCGGTGCCGACCATGCATCAGGCGATCCTGCCCCGCGCGGCACGCAACACCGAGGCGCTGGCGGCGGCGCGTCTGCGCTTCATCCGCTCGTCCTCGGCGTCGCTGCCGGCACAAGTGATGGCTGAGCTCGAGGCGACCTTCGGCTGCCCGGTGATCGAATCCTACGGGATGACCGAGGCCGCGCACCAGATGGCGTCGAACCGGCTGCCGCCGGGCCAGCGCAAGCCCGGCAGCGTCGGTGCCTCCGGCGGTCCGGACGTGGCTGTGATGGCACCCGACGGGCGGCTGCTCACAGCCGGCGAGACAGGCGAGATCGTCATTCGCGGACCCAATGTCACGGCGGGATACGAAAAGAACCCGGATGCCAATGCCACGGCTTTCGCGCATGGCTGGTTCCACACCGGCGACCAGGGCGTGCTCGACGAGGACGGCTATCTCAGGGTTACCGGTCGGCTCAAGGAGATCATCAACCGCGGCGGCGAAAAGATCTCGCCGCTCGAGGTCGACGACGTGCTGATGGACCATCCGGCGGTGGCGCAGGTCGTCACCTTCGCCATGCGGCATGACAAGCTTGGCGAGGAGGTGGCGGCGGCGGTTGTGCTGCGTGAAGGCATCAGCGCCACCGAGGGCGACATTCGCACCTATGCCGCAACGCGGCTTGCCGACTTCAAGGTGCCGCGCAAGATCCTGATCCTGGATGAGATCCCCAAGGGCGCGACCGGCAAATTGCAGCGCATCGGCCTTGCCGCCAAACTCGGACTTTGACGATGAAGATCACCATCTTCGGCGCCGGTGCGATCGGCGGCTATCTCGCTGCCAAGCTTGCCGCCGCCGGCCGTACCGGTCTCTCGATCGTGGCGCGCGGCGCCCATCTGGAAGCGATCAAGGCAGATGGCCTGCGCCTGATCGAGGACGGCCAGGAGACGTCCGTCCCCGTCCGGGCCGCCGCGAAAGCCGAGGAACTTGGCGTCCAGGATTATGTGGTTCTGGCGCTAAAAGCCCATTCCCTCACCTCGGCCCTTGACCAGATCGCACCACTACTCGGGCAAGACACCGCCGTCGTCACCATGCAGAACGGCGTGCCGTGGTGGTACTTCCACGGCGTTGGCGGGCCGCGCGAAGGCACCAGGCTGAACGCGGTCGACCCCGGCGGCGCGATCTGGCAGCAGATCGGACCGGACCGCGTCATCGGCTCGGTCGTCTATCCCGCCGTCGAAGTCGATGCGCCGGGCCTCATCCGCCATGTCGAGGGCAAACGTTTCTCGCTCGGCGAACCCTCCGGCGAGCGCAGCGAACGGGTCACGCTTCTGGCCGAGGAGATGGTCAAAGCCGGCTTGCAAGCGCCGGTGCGCGAGGACATCCGCAGCGAAATCTGGGTAAAACTGTGGGGCAATCTCTCCTTCAACCCGATCTCGGCGCTGACCGGCAGCACGCTGGCCGCGATTGTCGCCGACGATGGCACCCGCGCGCTCGCCCGCACCATGATGCTGGAAGCGCAGGCGATCGGCGAAAGCCTCGGCGTGCGTTTTCCCATAGCGGTCGACCGGCGCATCAAGGGCGCCGGCGATGTCGGCGAACACAAGACCTCGATGCTGCAGGACCTGGAGCGCGGCCGGCCGATGGAGATCGGCGCGCTGGTGAGCGCGGTGCAGGAACTTGGCCGGCTAACGGACAAGCCGACCCCGACCATCGATGCCGTGCTGGCGCTGGTGCGGCGGCTGGCGGTGGAACGCGGGTGTTATGGGTGAGGTGGAAGGACAGGGCAAATCGGAGCCATGGCGCGCGACGATCCAGGCCTTGAAGCACCTTGGCCTCACATCCCAGCTTGACTGGAGTTAGCAGCATGCTGAACGCCATTCACCACGTCGCGCTCATCTGCACCGACTATGACCGGTCGCGACGGTTCTACGTCGAACTCCTCGGCCTCGATCTGATCCGGGAGGTTTATCGGGAGGAGCGGCAGTCATGGAAGGCGGATCTGCGGATCGGGTCGGCCCAACTGGAATTGTTCTCCTTCCCTGCACCGGCGATGCGGCCGCCCCACCCAGAGGCTACAGGCCTGAGACATCTGGCATTTGCTGTGGCTAACCTTGAGCCCGTAATTATCCGCCTGGAAGCTGCAGGCGTTGCCGTTGAGCCAATCCGGATCGACCCATACACAGACCAACGGTTTACCTTTTTCAGGGACCCGGATGGATTGCCGCTGGAACTCTACGAAGCCCCATAGGGAACGGTTCGCTTTCGCGACGGGCGCTGTGTACTGACGGTCTCGGTATCGGCGGACCGCGAATCTGTGCTAAGCGCCGCCCAACCAACCAAAGGACGACACCAATGAGCGAACTGACCGTGGCCGAGGCGACCGAGAGCATCTATGCCTCGCTCCGGGCGGACAATGCCGACATCGACGCACATATCGCGGCGCTTAAGGCGGCGCTGACGCGAGAGGGGATCAAACAGGCGGTGTTCGATCCGACCAAGCTGGCGCAGAACAACCGCTCGGGCCGCAAGTTGATGCAGGCTTATTTTCGGCAGCGCGGCGTGAGCGTGCGGTTCTCGGACCAGTAGAACCGCGCGCTCTCCCAACCGCGCCACTGGGAGTTCTCGGCCGGTCCGTCGCCATCCGGACGTCGGGACTGTAAGTTCTAATCCATGGGAGTTGTTTCAAGGCCGATCCTGGATCGCGGAGAGGATGTGACATGGTGGATTTTGATCGGATCGACAAGTTGATCGCAGCGGTGCCCCCCGCCTTGGCGCTTCGCGCCGGATTGGACCTTGGCATCTTCACCCGGCTCAGTGAAAGCGCGGTGACTGCTGACAGCCTCGGGGCCACGCTCAAAGTCGAACCCGATCGTCTGTCCCGGCTCCTCTACGCGCTCGCCAGCATCGGCCTCCTTGAAGTCGAGGATGGTCAATTTCGCAACGGAGCCGAAGCGTCGGCCTTCCTCGATGCGTCCAAGCCAACCTATCGCGGCGGCGATCATGCGCTCCTGCGCGAGCTCTGGGGAGCCGACCTACTAACCGCCGAGTCGCTGCGGCAGAACCGGCCGGCTGCGCTGCACGACTTTTCCGAAGCGGGACCTGAGGCCGCGGCCGCCTTCAGCCGCATGCTCGCGCCGGGCGGGGTGATTTTCGGCCGACATCTGGCGCAGGAGATGGACCTCTCGGCGGTCGGTTCGGTGATCGACATCGGCGGAGGCGCCGGGACCATACTGGTCGGGCTTCGCGAGCGGTGGCCGCACATTGCGGCGACGCTGATGGAACTGCCAACGGTCGCAGCGGTCGCGCCAGCTATCCTGTCGGAATACGGTGCCGACGACGTGGTTGTCGAAGAGGGAGATATAACCGCCGCGCCATCGATAGGTCGGCACGATCTGGCGATCCTGAAGGCCGTCGTCCAGGTGCTTCCGCCGGACAAGGCGCGCAGTTCGATCCTGAACGCCGCGCGTTGCCTTACACGTGGCGGCGAGATCGCAATTGCGGGGTGGGGTGTCGTCGATGACGACCGCCTCGGCCCGCCTGAGGGTGTCTTTCTCAATCTCACCTTCCTGAACCTCTATCGCAACGGCCAATCGTACACTGAGGGTCAGTATCGCGCGTGGATGACCGAGGCTGGATTCCGCGATATCTCCAGGTCGCGCCTGACGGACGGCTGCACGTTGTTTCGTGCGCGACTCTCGGGCTGACTCAATAACAGCGATCTGCCGCCGCAAGTGCTTCGACGCGGTGAGCTTCGTCCAGTGCGCCAATCCGCCGGACCGATGCATAGAACCTGACATAGTCGCCCGAACACAAGTCGAACAGGCGGAGAAACGCGGTCACCCGATCGCTATAGACGGAAGTCGCGGCGAGCTTTGCATTGTTGATCGGGGAAGCGAACCAGGCATCGTATCCCCGGTATCGGTCCCAGCGCCTGTCGCGCATGTGTCGGTAGCGCATCCGCAGCCGTTCAATCGCGGCCGTCTTTGCGGCCAGCTTTTGCTCCGAGGTGCCGGAGTTGGAATAGACTTGCGCCAACTCGTCCCGGGTCCGCGACACCAGCGAAAGAAATTCAGCCTTGCGTCCCCGGGCGGCTTCGTAACGGCGCAATGCGGCGGTATCGCCAGTCGCGCGCAGCCATTTTTTCACGCCGGTTGTTTCGACGGCGACAGCGAACGCCTCGTTGAAAGCGGAATCGTCGTGCACATAGACGCGCTGGTGGGCCAGCTCATGGAAAATCAGCCCTGCAAGATAGGTTTTATCCTCGCCGAACATCGTGCTTAGCAGCGGGTCACTTGACCAGCCGAGCGTGGAATATGCAGTGATGCCCGTCACATAGACGTCCATGCCCTGTTCTTGAAGTTCGACAGCGGTTTCAGTCGCGGACTTCCTGGAGAAATACCCCCGGTAGGGAACACAGCCGAAAACAGGAAAACACCATGTTCGCGGCGTCAGCGAAAATGCCGGCGCGGCGAAGACAGCCCATGTCACCGAGTCCCGACCAATGTCGACATAGCTGCGGTAGCTGTTGTTGTCGGGCAACGCCAGTTCATCTGTCGCAAACTGTCGTATGGCGCTCGCCGATGCCATTCGGGCGCGCAACGCCTTCGGCGTCGAAGGATCCTCGATCAGTTTTCCGACATCCTGGCGTGCGGTCATGATCTGCAGATGACCCTTCATGGATTGCGCGTAGTAGGAAATGCTGGTGCAACCGGTCACGCCGGACACCACCACGGTCATAACCACAACCAATCGAAAGAATGCGCGCATCACGATTTGTCCACAGCAGTGCTCACCCGTTCCGATGGGGTCGCGATTGCCCCAGGTGATCGAGGTCTATAGTTTTCTGAAGAATCCGGACAGGTGCTCATTGTGGTGACGCATGTCACCACGCGCAAACTGCGTCCCACCAACCTGCAGCTGATCAGTCCTTTCCCGCCCGCCCGAAAATCCGCGCGTAAAATTCGCCGACGATGCCGCGCCGGAAGATCAGCACGCACACCATGAAGATCAGGCCGGTGGCGATGGTCACCGGAAAGCCGGAAGTGGCAAGCGTGTTTTCCAGGCCGATGACAAGGCTGGCGCCGATGATCGGCCCGACCATGGTGCCGATGCCGCCCAGAAGCGTCATCAGGATCACCTCGCCCGACATCTGCCAAGTGACGTCGGTGAGCGTGGCGAACTGGAAGACGATGGCCTTGAGCGAGCCTGCCAGCCCGGCCAGTGCCGCCGACATGACGAAGGCGCCGAGCTTGTAGTTGGCGACGGAATAGCCCAGCGAAATGGCGCGATTCTCGTTTTCCCGGATCGAGCGCAGGATCATGCCGAATGGCGAATTGACGATGCGCCAGATGGCGAAGACGCCGATCAGGAACACCGCCAGCACGAAATAATACATGTTCAGCGAGACGTTCAGGTCGAGGACGCCTAGCAGCATGCCGCGCGGTATGCCCTGAATGCCGTCCTCGCCTTGCGTGAACGGCGCTTGCACGCAGAAGAAGAAGAACATCTGCGACAGTGCCAGCGTGATCATGGCGAAATAGATGCCTTGCCGGCGAATGGCGAAGAAGCCCATGACGAGGCCGAGCAAGGCCGCACCCGCCATGCCGAGCAGAATGCCGGCTTCCGGCGGCCAGCCCCAGACCTTGACGGCATGCGCGGTGAAGTAGGCGGCGCCGCCAAAGAAGGTTGCGTGGCCGAATGACAGCAGCCCGGTGTAACCAAGCAGAAGATTGAACCCGCAGGCAAACAGCGCGAAGCACAGCATCTTCATCAGGAAGATCGGATAGACCAGGAAAGGCGCCACCAGCAGCGCCAGGATGCCGAGCCCGACCAGCGTCCATTCAAGCCGTGCCGAGGTTTTGGCCGATGTCTCGCGAAGCGTCAGTTCCGACATGTCAGGCGTCCCTTCCGAACAGGCCGGCCGGCCGGACCAGAAGCACAATCGCCATGATGACGAAGACCACGAGGTTGGAGGCCTCGGGGTAGAAGACCTTGGTCAGGCCTTCGGCAAGGCCAAGCATGTAGCCGGTGACGATGGCGCCAAGGATCGATCCCATGCCGCCGACCACGACGACGGCGAAGACGACGATGATGAGATCCGACCCCATAAGCGGGCTCACCTGATAGATCGGCGCTGCCAGAATCCCGGCAAGCCCGGCCAGCGCGGAGCCGAGGCCGTAGGTCAGGGTCAGCAGCAAGGGCACGTTGACGCCGAAAGCCTGGACGAGGCGGGGATTCTCCGTCGCGGCGCGCAGGTAGGAACCGAGCCTGGTCTTCTCGATCAGCGCCCAGGTTCCGAAGCAGACGATCAGCGAGGCGACGACGACCCAGCCGCGATAGTTGGGCAGGAACATGAAGCCGAGATTGGTGCCTCCCGAAAGCAGCGGCGGCACGGCGTAGGGGTTTCCCGAGACGCCGTAATAGTAGCGGAAGATGCCTTCGAGCACGAGCGCGAGGCCGAAGGTGAAGAGCAGGCCGTAGAGCGGATCGAGATCGTACAGTCTCGACAGCGCAAGGCGCTCGACCACGATGCCGAAGGCACCGACGATCAGCGGCGCAAGGATCAAGGCGGGCCAGTAGCCGATGCCGAGATAGGTGAGAAGCAGATAACCGACGAAGGCGCCGAGCATATATTGGGCGCCATGGGCGAAATTGATGACCCGCAGCAGGCCGAATATGACAGCCAGGCCCAGGCTCAGCATGGCGTAGAACGAGCCGTTGATCAGGCCGACCAGCAACTGGCCGAGGAAAGCCTGAACGGGGATGCCGAAGATCATCGTCATGGCGCCATCATACACCCAGGACTTCGTGGAGCTGCGTCATGCGGTCCGGCAGCTCGCCGACCGGAAACCCCGCCACCACCTTGCCGTGCTCCATCAGATAGAAACGATCGGCGACACGGCTGGCGAAGCGGAAGTTCTGCTCCACCAGTAGGATCGTCATGCCGCGCTTTTTCAACGTCGCCAGCAACGCGCCAATGCGCTGCACGATGACGGGGGCCAAACCCTCCGTCGGCTCGTCGAGAAGCAGCATTTTCACACCGGTTCTCAACATGCGCGCGATCGCCAGCATCTGCTGTTCGCCGCCCGACAGCCTCGTGCCTGGACTGTTGCGCCGCTCCTTCAGATTGGGGAACAGGTCGAAAATCTCCTCGACGCTCATGCCGCCCTGCGCGACGACCGGCGGCAGAACCAGGTTCTCGTCGACGGTCAGCGTCGCGAAGATACCGCGCTCCTCCGGCACGAAGCCGATGCCTTGATGCGCGGTCCGGTGCAGCGGCAGCCGCATCAGATCCTGGCCGTCGAAAGCGATCCGGCCGGTTCGCTTGCGGATCAGCCCCATGATGGCGCGCAGCGTCGTCGTCTTGCCGACGCCGTTGCGGCCGAGCAGCGTGACCGTCTCGCCGGCAAACACCTCCAGATCGACGCCGTGCAACGCATGGCCCTCGCCATACCAGGCGTTGAGGCCGCTGACTGCAAGCAGAGGTGCGGCACTAGTCATCGGCGGTGCCCATATAGGCGATCTTGACGCGCTCGTCGCGGCTGACGGTGGCGTAGTCGCCGGCGGCCAGCACCTCGCCGCGCTGCATGACCGTTATCCAGTCGCAAAGGTCGGCCACGACGGTCAGATTGTGCTCGACCATCAGCACGGCGCGATCCCTGGCCACCGAACGGATGAGGCTGGAAACCGTGGCCACGTCCTCATGCCCCATGCCGGCCATCGGCTCGTCCAGCAGCAGCACTTTCGGATCGAGCGCCAGGGTCGTAGCGATCTCGAGCACGCGTTTCCTGCCATAGGAAAGGTCGCCGGCGAGCCTGTTCCTGGCGTCGTCGAGACCGACCGAGCGCAGCAATTCCTCGGCGCGCGGCGTCAGCCGGTCGAGCGCCGCCAGCGAGCGCCAGAACTGAACGCTGAGCCCGCCCGGCCGCTGCAGCGCGACGCGCACATTGTCGAGCACGCTGAGGTGCGGAAAAATCGCCGATATCTGGAACGAGCGCACCAGGCCCATCCGCGCGACCCTGGCCGGCGAGGTGCGGGTGATGTCGTGGCCGAGCAGCTCGATCCTGCCGCTGGTCGGCGCCAGGAACTTGGTGAGCAGGTTGAAGACGGTCGTCTTGCCGGCGCCGTTGGGTCCGATCAGGGCATGGATGTTGCCATGGCGGACATCGAGATCGACGTTTTTGACGGCGATGAAGCCGGCAAAGTCGCGCCGCAACCCGCGGGCGGAAAGCACCACAGGCGGCTCGTTCGCGCTCAGGTCAGTCGGCGCCATCGGCCGCGCCGATCACTGGCCGGCCGTCGGACAGCCGCTTTCCTTTTCGCTAAGGAAGGCCTCGTTGCCAGGAATGGTGGCGAGATATTTGTAGTAGTCCCACTCCTGGGTGCTCTCGGCTGGCGACTTGACCTGATAGAGGTACATGTCATGGACCATGTTGCCGTCCGCCTGCACTTTGCCGTTGGTTATCGCGGCGTCGTCCACGGGCATCGAATGCAGTTGCTTGGCGACCGCTTCGGTCTCGTCCGTGCCGGCCTTGTCGATCGCTTTCAGGTACTGCGTCACCGCCGAATAGGTCGAGGCCTGGATCATGTTCGGCATGCGGTTGGTGCGCTTGAAAAAGCGCTGCCCGAATTCGCGGCTCTTGTCGTCGCGATCCCAATAATAGCCTTCGGTCAGCACAACGCCCTGCGCCGCTTGAAGGCCAAGCCCATGCACCTCGGCCAGCGTGAACAGGAGTGCGGCAAGACGCTGACCGCCCTGCACGATGCCGAATTCGGCCGCCTGCTTGATCGAGTTGGAGGTATCGAGGCCGGCATTGGCCAAGCCGATGACCTTGGCGCCCGACGATTGCGCCTGCAGCAGGAAGGACGAATAATCGGTCGATCCCAGGGGATAACGCACCTCGCCCAGCACCTTGCCGCCATGGCTCTCGACGAACTTGGTGGTCTGATCCTTCAGCGAATAGCCGAATGCATAGTCGACGGTGACGAAGAACCAGCTGTCGCCGCCCTGCTGCACGAGAGAGCCGCCGGTGCCCACCGCTTGCGAATGAGTGTCATAGGCCCAGTGGAAGCCATAGGGCGAGCATTGTTTGCCGGTCAGCTCGGTGGTTGCCGCGCCGGTGACGATGTCGATCTTCTTCTTTTCCTTGGAAATCCCCTGGACGGCGAGCGCCACCGAAGAGGTCGTCAGTTCCATGATGGCATCGACCTGTTCGGTGTCATACCACTTCCGGGCGATGTTGGAGGCGATGTCCGGCTTGTTCTGGTGGTCGGCGCTGATGATTTCTATCGGCGCTCCCTGCACCTTGCCGCCGAAATCCTCGACCGCCATCTTGGCCGCCTCGACCGACCACTTGCCGCCGAAATCGGCATAGACGCCCGACTGGTCGTTGAGGATGCCGATCTTGACCTTGCCGTCCGAAATTTCGGCGGCCGAGGCGGGGATCGCGGATGCGGCGAGAAGTGCTGCGGAAACGAAAAGGCTTACCTTCATGGTTGACTTCCTCCCAAAGCGATGAATCCGACCGACCCTCCTACGATCGATCATCGCAATGGTATTGAACATGAGGAAGATAGGGACAGAGGGCAAGAGGCCGTCCCGGATTTCGTGTTCGAAGCGATGCGCTTTGGGGACAGAATGCCGGCGTTGAGCCCGGGATAGAAACACAAACACGTGAACCGCGACCCGCGGCGGTACTTGCCTCAGCCCTCGGCGGCGACGAGGTGGCCGTTGCCGACATCCCTCAGCGCCAGTTTCAACGGCGCCTCGCCGATCCTGCGGGTGGCGCTCGGGATCTCCTGGTCGAGGCGGGCGAAGCGGCTTCGCCGCTTAGCCGGATCGGGCACGGGCACGGCTTCGATCAGCCGCCTGGTGTAGGGATGACGCGGGTTGGAAAAGACCTGGTCGCGCGTGCCCATCTCGACGATCTGGCCGAGATACATGACGGCGACGCGGTCGGAGATGTTCTCGACCACAGCCATGTCATGCGAGATGAAGAGATAGGCGACGCCGAATTCGCGCTGCAATTCCTTCAACAGATCGAGCACGCGCGCCTGCACCGAGACGTCGAGCGCCGAGACGCTTTCGTCGGCGATGATCAGCTTCGGCCGCAGCGCAAGGGCACGCGCAATACAGACGCGCTGGCGCTGGCCGCCGGAGAATTCATGCGGATAGAGTTCCATCTGATCGGCCGACAGGCCGACGCGCTCGAACAGCGCGGCCACACGGTCGCTGCGCTCTTGCTTCGAGGCGATGCCATGGATCAGCAGCGGCTCGGCGACGAGTTCGCCGACGCGCATGCGCGGGTCGAGCGAGGCGTAGGGATCCTGAAAAATCATCTGCACGTCGCGGCGCACCGCCTTACGCTCGTCGCGGCCAAGGCCAGACAAATTGCGGCCGCCGATGACGACGCCTCCGCTGTAGGGCACCAGTCCGGCCAGCGCCTTGGCGGTGGTCGACTTGCCGCAACCGGATTCGCCGACCAGCGCCAGCGTCTCGTTGGGCGCGATCGAAAAGCTAACGCCTTCGACGGCGTGGACGCGACGGGTGACCCGGCCGAAGAAGCCGCCATGCTGGTCGAAGCGGACATGCAGGTCGTTGACCTCGGCGATATTGGCCGGCCTTGCCGTCTCGGCATTCCTGGATTTCTGGCGCCCGACACCGCTGCCAATGCGCGGCACGGCGGCCAGCAGCTCGCGCGTATAGTCGGCTTGGGGCCTGGCAAAAATGTCAGCGGTTTTTCCCTCTTCGACCATGCGGCCATGCCGCATGATGATGACGCGGTCGGCCATTTCGGCGACGACGCCCATGTCGTGGGTGATCAGGATGACACTGGTGCCGTGCTGGCGCTGCAGGTCGCGCAGCAGCTCCAGCACCTCGCCTTGCACGGTGACGTCAAGTGCCGTCGTCGGCTCGTCGGCGATCAGCACGTCCGGCTCGAGCGCCAGCGCCATGGCGATCATCACCCGCTGGCGCATGCCGCCGGACAGTTCGTGCGGAAACTGCTTTAGCCGGCTTTCGGCTTCCGAAATGCGCACCGCTTTCAGAGCCTCGATGGCGCGCCGGCGGACTTCGCCCTGCGACAGGCTGGTGTGTGCCTCGATGGATTCGGTGAGCTGCCGGCCTATCGACAGCACGGGGTTGAGCGAGGTCATCGGCTCCTGGAAGATCATGGCGATGCGGTCGCCGCGGATGCGCCGCATCCGGCGCTCGTCCAGAGTTGTCAGATCTGTATCGCCGAGATGGATTTTCCCAGACGATATGCGGGCTGCGGGCTGCGGCAGCAATTGCATGATGGCCAGTGCGGTCATCGATTTGCCGGAGCCGGATTCACCGGCAATGCAGAGCGTCTCGCCACGCGCCAAAGTCAGCGACAGGTCGGAGACGACCTCGCGCTCGCCATCTTCGCCGCGCACGCTGACGCAGAGGTTGGCGATGTGGAGGATGGGTTTGCTGGCGGCGATCATTGCGCGTGTGACCCGGAGGGGGATTTACTCCGGCACACCCCCCTCTGTCCTGCCGGACATCTCCCCCGCAAGGGGGGAGATTGGCGGCTTTGCCGCGGCGTCCATTCGTCACCGTTGAAAAGTGGCGAAGCCCGTCGTGACATCCGATCTCCCCCCTTGCGGGGGAGATGTCCGGCAGGACAGAGGGGGGTGCAGCGCCGGCCCAACCTCATTCAAACACGCAGCGCGGGAAGTAGAACGACACCACCCAGTTCGGCATGTCGACGATCTCGCTGATGCGGAGATCGCCGCAGACCGAGGCCAGCATGTAGGCCTCGACGGGGTCTATTCTGTAGCGGGTGGAAAGCAGGTCGACCATCTGGGCAACCGCCTCCTTTGCACCCGTCATCAGGTCCGGCCCAACTCCCGTCGTCACCTCATAGCCCTTGGCGTCGAGATGGCGCGTCACCGGGCCTGGCGTGGTGAAGCGCGGCGTCTTCAGCCTGGCATCCTTGACCAGGTCGAGCTTGAGCACGACGTCCATCGGGCTCTCTATTGCCGTGCCGCAGACCTCGCCGTCGCCTTGCGCGGCATGGGTGTCGCCGACCGAAAACAGCGCGCCCGCCACTTCCACCGGCAGGTACAGCGTGGTGCCGGCGGCGAGATCGCGAATGTCGAGATTGCCGCCGACGCGTCTTGGCGGGACCACCGAGTGGTGACCCTTTTCCGCCAGGGCGTTGCCGATGGTGCCGGCGAAGGGTTTCAGCGGCACCCTCGCATTTTTGCCGAACAGCGCCGGCTCGAGCGAGGCAGCGTCGTACTTCCAGATGTTCAGCGCCGGCTCCTTGAAGTCGTCGGCGAGCAGCCCGAAGCCCGGAATGTTGGCCGTCCAGCCGAAGCCGGACGGTTTGAACATCTCGATCGTCACCTTCAGTGCGTCACCCGGCTCGGCGCCCTCGACGAAGATCGGCCCGGTCACCGGATTGACGGTGGCGAAGTCGAGCTTGGCGACGTCGGCGACCGTGCTGTCGGCCTTCAACTGGCCACCAGAGGAATCCAGGCACTGGAACTCGATGGTCGAGCCGGGCGCCACCCGCTCGGCCGGGGCAAACGAATTGTCCCAGCCGAAATGATGTTGGCGCCCGTGGATGGTGTAGTCGCAGTTATTGCACATCTTTTACGTACACATTGTCGTAGTTGATCGGGATATGGACCGGGTCGACATAGAGGTTGTCGGCGCCGCCCATGCGCGCCGATTTCATGGTGAAGCGCTGCTCGTTGAAGACCGGCGCCCAAGGCGCGTCCTCCATCACCTTGTCGTAGATGGCGCTCCACATCTTGTCGCGTTCGCCAGCCTTGGCGGGATCGACCACCGAGTCGGCCTCGGCCGCCTTGGCGTCGAGATCCTTGTTGCAGTACCACGACCAGTTCCAGCCGCCCGGCACCGCACCGGCGCAGCCGAGGATCGGGCCGTAGAAGTTCGACGGATCGGGGAAGTCGGCGATCCAGGCCATGCCGCCGGACCAGATCATCGGTGCGCCGGCCTTGTCGCCGCCGGCGGCAATGACATTGGCCTGCGCCAGCGACTGGATGCTGGCCTTGATGCCAATGGCCGCCAGGTCCTGCTGGATCGCCTGGGCGATGCGCGGGTTGGGATCGGTGTTCATGGCGAACAATTGCGTCTCGAAACCATCGGGATGGCCGGCCTCGGCAAGCAGGGCCTTGGCCTTGGCGACGTCATAGGGATAGCCCTTGTATTCCTTGTCGTAGCCCGGCATCGACGGCGGCAGCGGCTGATTGGCCGGCACGGCGCGGCCGTTGATGATCTGGATCACGCGCGCCTTGTTGATCGCCATGTTGACCGCCTGGCGCACCTTCACATTATCGAACGGCGCCATGGTGGTGTTCATGGTGACATAGCCGGTGTGCAGCTGGCCGCCTTCGACGACGCGCGCCTTCTGCTCGGGATCAGCCATCACCTCCTGGAATTTTGCCGGCGGAATGCCGTCGCCGGGCACGTCGATCTCGCCCTTCTGCAGGCGCAGCAGCGCAACGATCGGCTCCTGGCCGATCTCGAAGGTGATCTTGTCCAGATGCGGCAGGCCCTTGTGCCAATAGTCCGCATTGCGCTCGAAGACGATGCGCTGGCCGAGTGTCCACTCGGCGAGCTTGAAGGCGCCGGTGCCGACCGGATGCTTGCCGAAATCGGCGCCGTATTTCTCGACCTCTTCCTTCGGCACGACATGCGAGAAGTTGATGGCCATGACATGCAGGAAGGTTGCGTCGGGGCGGGTCAGTTCGAACTTGACCGTGTAGGGGTCGACGACGGTGACGCCGGAGAGGCTCTCGGCCTTGCCGGCGGCGACATCGTCATAGCCCTTGATCGAGCCGAAAAAGCCGGCGCCGGGGCTCTGGGTCTTTGGATTGGTGACGCGGTCGAGCGAATATTTCACGTCGTCGGCGGTCATTTCGCAGCCATTGTGAAATTTCACGCCATGGCGCAGCTTGAAGGTGAAGGTCTTGCCGTCGGGCGAGATCTCGTAGCTTTCGGCGAGGTCGGGTTTCAAATTGGTGGTGCCCGGCTCGTAGTCCATCAGCCCGTCGAACAGGCTCTTGATCATCGACCAGTTCTGCCAGTCATAACCGATCGCCGGATCGAGCGTGGCGACATCGTCCTTGTAGGTGATGGTGATGGCGCCGCCCTGCTTGGCGTTCGGGTCGACGGCGTCTTCGGCGCGAACACTTGTCATGCCGAGCATCAGCGCCAGCGCCGATACCGCTACCGTGGATGCGAGAAACTTTTTCATTTTTATGTTCCCTTTCTCTGTCTGGTTTTCATTTTCATCTGAGCTTGATGCGGGGGTCGATGAAGGGCGCGATGACGTCGGCCAGCAGATTACCGAGCACGATGGCGAAGGCCGAGATCAGGGTGACGCCCATAATGATCGGGATGTCCACGCGCTGGATGGCCTGCCACGCCAGCTGGCCAATGCCAGGCCAGCCGAACACGCTTTCGACGACGACAATGCCACCCATGAAGATGCCGATGTCGATGCCGATCATGGCGATGACCGGCAGGATGGCGTTGGGCAGTGCATGGCGGAACAGGATGGCTCGCCGCGCCAGGCCCTTGGCGCGGGCGGTGCGGACATAATCCTGGCGCAGAACATCGATCATCGACGAGCGCATCATGCGGGCGTACCAGCCGGCGCCGAGTATGCCCATGGTCAGCGACGGCAGCACGAGATGACGCCAGGTGCCATAGCCGCCGATCGGGAACCAGCTGAGCCGCACGGCAAAGACGTAGAGCAGCAGCAGGCCGACGACGAATTGCGGCGCCGAAACGCCGACGAAGGAGGCGACCATCAGCGTCTGGTCGGTGGCGGTACCGCGCTTGACGGCAGCGATCAGGCCCATGCTCAGGCCGAGCAGCAGCTCGCACAGGATGGCGCCGACCATCAGCAACAAGCTGGCCGGCAGCCGTGAGACGATCAGCTCGGTGACTTCGGAGCGCTGGATGTAGGAGCGGCCGAGATCGCCGCTGATGAGCTTCGTGAGATAGCGCCAGTACTGGACGATGAAGGGCTGGTCGAGGCCGAGCTGCTGGCGGATGTTCTCGACCGTCTGCGGCGTGGCGCTGCGACCGGCGATCTGGCGCACCGGATCGGCGGGCAGGAGATAGAGCAGCGCGAAAGTGATCAGCGAGACGCCGAGCAGGATCAGCAGCGACTGGATCAGGCGGCGGCCGAGATAGGCGATCATGCCCGGCCCCTCTGTGTCGGATCGAGGATGTCGCGCAGTGCGTCGCCGATCAGGTTGAAGGCCAGCGCCAGCGCCAGGATCGCGGCACCGGGGAAGAACACCAGCCAGGGTGCGGCCTGGAAATAGGTCTGGTTCTCGAAGATGATGTTGCCCCACGACGCCGTCGGCGGCTGCACGCCGATGCCGAGGAAGGAGAGTGTCGCCTCGAGCAGCACCGTGGTCGAGATGCCGAGCGTGCCCCAGACGATGATGGTCGGCAGCAGATGCGGCAGGATATGGCGAAACAGGATGCGCGGTGCACTCGCCCCTATGGTGCGTTCGGCGTCGATGAATTCGCGCTCGGCCAGCGAAGAGGTTTCGGTGTAGATGACGCGGGCGGTCTGCACCCAGTTGACCAGCGCGATGACCATGGCGACGATCCACAGGCTGGGCTCGAACACCGCCGCCAGGCAAATGGCGAGCAGCAGTGCCGGAAACGCCATCATCAAATCCGTGAAGCGCATCAGCGCGCTGCCGATCCAGCCACGGAAATAGCCGGCGACAACACCGACCAGCGTGCCGATGAACAGCGCCACGCCATTGGCGACGATGCCGATGATCAGCGAGGTGCGGGCGCCGTAGAGGATGCGGGTCAACAGGTCACGGCCGAGCAGGTCGGTGCCCAGCCAGAATTTTGCATCCGGCGGCAAGGGCGAGCCCTCGATGGTCAGGCCGTCGAACATCTGCTCGTTGGGATCATAGCCAGTCAGCCATGGCGCCAGCACGGCGCCGGCAACGACAATGGCGACGATCATCAGCCCAAGCAGTGCGAGACGGCGCCTGACCAGCCGGCGCCAGACGCCGGCGCGTGGTTTGACCGGCATGCGCCCTGGCGCGGTGAGATCAGGCGCGATGGGACTGGTCATCGCCGCCTTCTTCCCCTGTTGCTTCTTCACTTGTCATTGCCACGATCCGCCGCGCGGCATCCTCGACGCTGATCTGCCAGCTCATAGCCAGCGAGCGAAGCTGCGCATAGGCGCGGCCGTCATCGGTGCCTTTCGCCAGTGCGGTGACCGCGCGCACGATGGTCTGGCGCTCGGCGACGCGCTGGCGAAGCGAGGCAATCTCACTGGCCAGGTGTTTTCGCGCCTCGAAACTCTGGCGCGCGATCAGCAGCGCGCTGTAGACGCCGGCATTGCCGACCGGCTTCAGGAGCTGGGCATCGGCCTTGTGCGACAGCGCCCATTCGATGCGGCCCGGCGCCTCGGAGCCGATCAGCGCCACCAGCGGCATCGGCGCCTCGCCCGGCTTCCAGGGGAACTGCTCGTCGAAACCGAGATCGGCGTCGAAGAACACGAAATCGGCCGCCAGCGCCTCGGGCGGCAGTTCCGGCCAGCAGTCCAGCGTGATCAGGCCGATGGCCGACAATTGCCTGGTGATCGCCTGCACCGTCGGATGCGGGCGATGCAGGATAAACGCCTTGGCGCCGCCGAGATTGGGGATGCGTGGGGCTCTCGTCACGACACCACCCTCAGGCGTGGGCGGCCGAATGTTTTTGCCGGGTCGTAGCGCGACAGATAGGGATCCGGCGCGACTTCGTCTTCGCGGCTGACGACCTCGAAGAAGCCGTCCGCGATCCGCCCGATGATCACCGGCAATGTGGCGTGCTGCGAGTGCGCGTCGATGGCGATCGGCCCGAGCCGGGTGGAGAAGCGGCGTTCTGCGAAGGCTCTGGAAAATTCCGCCGGACCGGCTTCGGGATTGCTGGAGAGCACGTCGGCCATCACCTGCACGGAGGCATAGGCGGAGGCCTCGAAAGACGAGGCGAAGGCGGCCGGCCGCGGCGCGAAGTACGGCCCGACCGATAGATGTCCCTTGCCGGATTCACCGATCGCCGGCAGCTCACCTTCGGTGAGGTTGCAGGAGATGACGGGACAAGTCTCGGGACTGAAGGCGGCATCCTCGTGACCTAGGTCGCGATAGGCCGCGAGGAAGGCGTAGGACGAGGTGCCGATCAGGTTGTTGAGGATGAAGTTCGGCCGCGTGGCGCGGATTTCCGCGATCAGACGCGACACGTCGGTCTCGCCGATGCGCAGATAGCGTTCGCCCAGAACCTTGCCGCCGGCATCGGCGATCAGGTCGCGGGCGACGCGGTTCATCTCCCAGCCCCAGATATAGTTCGAGCCAAGCAGGAAACCGTTGGCGCCGAAACGCGGCACGACATGCGCCATCAACGGCACCAGATGCTGGTTGGGGCAGGCGTGCATGTAGACGACGTGCTCGTTGGCCTCGAAGCCCTCATAGGGGCAGGCGTACCACAGCATGCCGCCCGCCTTCTCGAGCACCGGAATGGTTTCCTTGCGGCTCCACGAGGTGACGCACCCGACGACATGGCGCGCGCTGCTGGTCCTGAAAATATCCTCGCACAGCGTTGCGTAGCGGTCGGCATTGCTTTGCGGATCGCGCTCGACCGGCACCAGTTCGATACCTGAGCTGCGATCGGCGTTGATGTCGGCGATGGCGCGCATGGCGCCGATGCGGCACGCATCGGAGACGAGCTGATAGCTCCCCGAGCGGGAATATAGGATGCCGATCTCGATACGCCGTTTCAAACAGATCCCCAAAATGACAATGCCTCGCAGCCAGCGCCGGGAGGGCGAGGCATACGAGGCATTCTTGCCGCCCGGCGATCAGAGCCGGTATTTTGCGCTAGCGTATTCTGTCCGGCGGGTCAGTCAAGCCCTCAACGATATTTGCGTGACCGTCATCGCCGTTTCGCTGCCACTGGCCTCTGACCGTGTTGACGCGCATAGGTCACGCAGGCGTCCACCGTGCTGACACAAAGCGCGTCGCGCCTGTTCGGCATATTGTTGTCGCCGGCGTAGGCAACTTCGGCGACGCGACCGTCGACCATGCGAATTTGCGTATCGCAATAACCGCCGGGAGCGACATTGACGGAGCCACCGACCGCCGGGATCGCGCCCAATGCCATGGTTGGGACGACGATGCTGAGATTGCCGCGCTGAACGACGCGCTTATAGGACCAGATCTGGCCCGATCGGCCGGCGTCCGCGGTGGCGGTCGGAAACCCCGCGCACATGCGGACGTCGGCTTCGCTGAGGCCGACCATCTCCTTGCGAGCCGCCGCCGCGGTGGGGTCAACCTTGGCCACGCGCGACGTATCGTCGGGAACGACGCAGGAAGACTGGATGCCAACGAAGAGAATAGGAAGGGCAAGCTTTTGAATGCAGGAAAATATCATGCCGACCGTCAGATTGGTCCGATGTCAGATTTGCGTGGCACCCGCCGCTCCTTTCTACCTAGGCAGGCAGGCGAAGGGATCAACCCGTTCAGCTTCACGAAAAAGTGGCTGTGGCTGCAACATCGAGGATTGCGCGTCACGGGGTCTGCATTTCACGCAGGATCAATGGCCCTGCAAGTGCTTCCGGCGCCAGGCGGCGGGCGCTTCGCCGACTCGCGCGCGAAAGAACCGTGAAAAATACGCCGGGTCGTCGAAGCCGATCTCGTAGGCGATGTCCTCCACCGTGCGTACGGTGAACAGCAGCAGGCGCTTGGCCTCCAGCAGCCGCCTTTCGCTGACGACCCGCTTGACGCCGGCGCCCAGAACCGCATGGGCAGCCTTGTCGAGAAGATGCGGCGTGGTGGCCAGCGCCTCGACGTAGCGATCGACCGGCCAGTTGTCGCGGAAATGCGTGTCGGCGAGCCGACGCAGGCCCCGCGCCAGCGAAGCATCGGAAGAGGCGGCGGAGGCGGTCACGCCGGGGCTGAGGCGCGCAATGTGGGAGAGTGCGACGGCGATCAGCGCCGGCAGGACCCTGTCATTGCCGGCTTGCGCCTCGGCATATTCGGCGGCGATCATCTCCAGCACCGCCGCCAGTCTCGCCCACGCTGCGTGTCGTGGCAGACCGTCGGCAAAGACCGGCCTGTCCAGCGGCAGCAGGCTGTGAGCGGCGATGGCCGCGAGCGCGCCGTCGGCGACCGAGACGACGATGGCATCGGTGCCGGGTCCGATCGAGAAGCCATGCACGACAGCGCTCGGCACGAAGCTGACGGCAGGCGCCGAAAAGTCCCAGGATCGGTCTTCGATACGGTAGGTGCCGGAGCCGCTGGTCCAGTAGGTGATCTGGCCCATCTGCGGATGCTTGTGCGCCGCAACCTGACCAAGATGGATATTGCTGCGCGCAAGCACCGTCTCGACATGCAGGAACCCGACATCGAGCGGCCGCACAGGCTCGCCATAGACGAAGAAGTCGGGGATGGAATTCTGGCTCATGGCGCCTGAAAAAGTCCAATCGGTTTTGCCGTTCCGTCCATAACCGATGCATGCCCAAGGCGCTAGTGTTGCGACTCAAGAGGAGGACCATCATGCGATCAGAAGACTTCCGCGCCGACAAGGCACGGCCGTTCACCGGGGCCGAGTATCTGGAGAGCCTGCGCGACGGCCGCGAGGTCTATATCAATGGCGAACGCATTGCCGATGTCACCACGCACCCGTCGATGCGCAATTCGGCGCGGTCGCTGGCGCGCCTCTACGATGCGCTGCATGATCCCCTGCGACGGGACACGCTGACTTCGCCGACCGACACCGGCTCGGGCGGCTACACCCACAAATATTTCCGCGTCGCCAAATCCTCTGGCGAACTCGCCGCCCAGCAGACGGCGATCGCCGAGTGGTCACGCATGTCCTATGGCTGGATGGGGCGCACGCCCGACTACAAGGCGGCGCTGATGAATACGCTCGGCGCCAACGCAGACTGGTACGGGCCGTTCAGGGACAATGCCCTGTCCTGGCACAGGCGTGCCCAGGAAGCCGTGCTGTTCATGAACCATGCCATCGTCAACCCGCCGATTGACCGCCACAAGCCGGCCGAACAGGTGAAGGACGTCTTCGTCCACATCACCAAGGAGACGGATGCCGGCATCTACGTCTCCGGCGCCAAGGTGGTGGCGACGTCCTCGGCGCTGACGCACTATAACTTCCTGGCGCAGGGATCGGCGACGGTCACCGAGGATCCGTCGCTGTCGGTGATGTTCATCGTGCCGATGAATGCGCCGGGGATAAAGATGTTCTGCCGCGTCTCCTACGAGCAGACGGCCAACACGGTGGCGGCGCCGTTCGACTATCCGCTGTCGTCACGCTTCGACGAGAACGACGCGATCCTGGTGCTCGACAATGTCTTCATCCCCTGGGAGGACGTGCTGGTGCTGCGCGATGCGCAGAAGATCCTGTCCTTCCACCCGGCGTCCGGCTTCATGCATGGCTACTGCTTCCAGGGCTGCACGCGTTTCGCCGTCAAGCTCGATTTCCTCGCCGGCCTGCTGGCCAAGGCGCTGCGCGCCACGGGCGGCGATGCTTTCCGCGGCAACCAGGCGGCACTGGGCGAGGTCATTGCACTGCGGCACATGTTCTGGAGCTTTTCCAACGCCATGGCCTACAACCCGATCCCGTGGGCGAATGGTGCGGTGCTGCCCAATCTGGAAGCCGCGCTCGCCTACCGCACCTTCATGTCGGAAGCCTATCCGCGCGTCATCGACACCGTGCGCCGGGTGATCGCGTCCGGGCTGATCTACCTGCCGTCGTCGGTGCGCGACTTCAACAACCCCGAGATCGACAAGTATCTGGCGCAATATGTGCGCGGCTCCAACGACATGGGCCACATCGAGCGCATCAAGATCATGAAGCTTTTGTGGGACGCGACCGGCACCGAGTTCGGCGGCCGTCACGCGCTCTACGAGCTCAACTATGCCGGCGCGCCGGAAGAGGTGCGGCTGCAGGTGCTGAAAGGAGCTGAACGCGGCGGGCGGCTGAAGGCGATGGAAGAGCTCGTCGACACCTGCATGGCCGACTATGACGAGAATGGCTGGACGGGCGATACCTGGTTCAATCCGCTTGTCTCAACGGCCGAGTGAAACCAGATGGCCACGCAGATTTCGAAAACCGATTTCCGCGACGCCATGGCGAGGGTCTGCGCGCCGGTCAACATCGTCACCACCGATGGCCCGGCAGGGCGCGGCGGCTTCACCGCCACCGCCATGTGCAGCGTCTCCGACGAGCCGCCGACGCTGCTGGTGTGCATGAACGGGCGCTCGACGCAGGCCGCCATGTTCCTGTCCAACCAGCGCTTCTGCGTCAACGTGCTGACGCATGACCACATGCATCTGGCGGGAAAGTTCGCCGGCGCGACCAGGGACATGGAAGCGCGCTACTCCGCCGCACGCTGGCAGACGCTGACCTCCGGTACGCCGGCGCTGTCGGATGCGATCGTCAATTTCGATTGCGAGATCGAGACTGTGCATATCGTCGGCACGCACAATGTCATGATCGGCCGCGTCATCGATGTCCGGCACGGCAGCGGCGGTTCGGCCCTGCTCTATGTCGACCGCAACTACACGCAGCCGACGCGGCTTGGCAGCTTTGGCGGGTGAAGCCGGGTGTCAGACGGTTTGGTGGCGGGGATGCCTCCGCCTATCCCGTACGCGGCCGTGCCACCAGCCAGTCTTTCACCCCCGCCGATCCAGCCTCGCCACCAGCCGGTCCCCCGCCCACTGGATGCCGCAGACCAGGACGATCAGCACGAGGACCACCGCGATCATGATGGACGTCTCAAATCGTTGATAGCCGTAGCGGATGGCGAGGTCGCCGAGGCCGCCGGCACCGATGGCGCCGGCCATGGCCGAGGCACCGATCAGCGTCACCAGCGTCACCGTGAAGCCGGCGACAATGCCGGGCAGGGCTTCCGGCACCAGCACCTCGCGGATGATCGTCCAGCGGTTGCCGCCCATGGCGCGCGCCGCCTCGATCAGCCCGCGATCGACTTCGCGCAGCGACACTTCGGCGATGCGCGCATAGTAGGGCGTGGCGGCGATCGACAGCGGCACGATGGCCGCCCATGTGCCGATCGAGGTGCCGACGATCAGCCGCGTCACCGGGATGAGCGCGACCAGAAGAATGATGAAGGGCACCGAACGGAAGCCGTTGATGACGGCGCCAAGCGACCGGTTCACCCACAGGCTTTCGGCAATCCCGCCGCGTTCGGTGGCGATCAAGGCCAGGCCGAGCGGCAGGCCGAAGACCAGCGAGATGAGGCCGGAGGCGGCCGTCATCAGCACCGTCTCCCAGATCGAACGCAGCAGAAGTTCAAACAGGATCGGCGACATGGCCAAGCACCTCCACCCGCGCCTGGCGGGCCTTCAGGAATGTGATGATGTCAGCGAGATGATTTGCATCGCTGCCGGGAACCGAAAGGAACAGCGTGCCGACCGGCTGCTGCTGGATATGGTCGATGCCGCCATGGACGAGGCGGAAGGTGCCTGGAACAGCCGTGGCAAGGTCGGACAGCAATGGCCCGCTTGCCGCTTCGCCGGCCACATCCACGCGCAGGATCGTCTCCGCGCTGGCCCCCGGCAGCAGCCGGGCCGCCAGTTCGGCTGGCAGCTGCGGCCGGATGGCGCCGAGCAGGCTCCTGGTGATGTCCGAGCGCGGGTCGGCGAATACCGACCAGACCGGGCCTTGCTCGACGATGCGCCCGGCATCGATCACCGTCACGCGGTCGGCGATCGAGCGGATCACCTCCATCTCATGGGTGATCAGCAGGATGGTCAGGCCGAGCTGCCGGTTGATATCCCTGAGCAGCGCAAGGATCGAGCGCGTCGTCTCCGGATCGAGCGCCGAAGTGGCTTCATCCGACAAAAGCAGCGCCGGCCGTGCTGCCAGCGCCCTGGCGATGCCGACGCGCTGCTTCTGGCCACCCGACAGCGACGCCGGATAGGCTTTTGCTTTCTCCGACAGGCCGACGAGATCGAGCAGTTCGGCGGCGCGCTTCAGCCTCTCGGCCTTCGGGCGCCCCTCGATCTTGAGCGGTAGCGCCACATTGTCCTCGACGGTCTTGGCCCACAGCAGGTTGAAATGCTGGAAGATCATGCCGATGCGTCGCCGCAACGGCTGCAGGTCGCGCTCGCCTAGCCGGCTGATCTCGCGGCCCTCGATGAACACCTCGCCGGAGTCAGGCCGTTCCAACCCGTTCAGGCAGCGGATCAACGTCGATTTGCCGGCGCCGCTGCGACCGATGATGCCGAGGATCTCGCCCTTGCGCACGGTCAGCGAGATGCCGTCGAGCGCCGCTGTCACACCGAAGCGGCGCTTCAGGTCGACGAGGCGCACGACGTCCTGAGACGCGTCGGGCCGGGCATGCGTCGGATCGGCGGTTTCTCCGGATGCCGTGATATGCTGGTTCATGAATGTTCCTGTTCTCCGAAAACGCAATCGCGGCCCGCGCCTGAGCGCGGACCGCTGTTGCTCTCGAACCGGGTTTCCGGTCGACGATCGGATCAATAGGCGCTGAGGCCGGTGCCCTTGTAGACCTTGTCGAACTCGGCCTTCACCGCCTCGTTCTGATAGGAGGCCACCAGCGTCTTCACCCAGGCCTCGTTCTCGTTGCCGGCCTTCACCGCGATGAAGTTGCGGTAGGGATTGTCGGCGATGGGCTCCTGCGCGATGCGGTTTTCCGGCGTCAGGCCGCTTTTCAGCGCCCAGTCGGTGTTGACCACGGCCGCGTCGAGATCCTCGACCGAGCGGCCGACGATGCCGGCGTCGAGTTCCTTGATCACCACCTTCTTCGCATTCTCGGCGATGTCGGCGGTGGTGGCCAGAATGCCGGTGCCGTCTTTCAGCTTGATCACGCCCTCGTTCTGCAGCACGCGCAGCGCCCGGCCTTCGTTGGATGGGTCGTTCGGCACGCCGACGACCGCGCCCTCGGGCAGGTCGGCGACTGCTTTGTACTTCTTCGAGTAGAGGCCGATCGGCCAGACGCCGGTATAGCCGACACGCACGATGTGGTAGCCCTGTGTCTTGATCTGGTTGTCGAGATAGGGCTGGTGCTGGAAGGCGTTGGCGTCGATCTCGCCGCGCTCCAGCGCCTCGTTGGGCTGGGTGTAGTCGTTGAACACCACGGTCTCGATGGCGAGGCCCTTTTCGGCCGCCTGGGCGACGACGACGCGCCAGACATCCTCGTCCTCGCCGCTGATGATGCCGACCTTGATCGCCTTCTTGTCCTCGGCGAACGATGCATGCGGTGCCATCAGGCTGCCGACCGCGACGGCCGATGCGAACAGCAGAGCCAGGCCGCTGCGCCGGTTGATGGTTGACCCTGAGGAAGATGGCAAAGTGTTTTTAAAGTCGGACATGATTGATCTCTGCGGTTGTGAAGTCATGCGGCCAAGCGGACTGCCTAGCCTTGATCACATCGTCAGGAATTCTATTGATTTAATCAAAGAACGCGTTTCGCCGTTCTCGCCAAAGCCAGGAATATTCTCTCAAAAATTCCAACGAAGAGAGAACAAGATGGCGCTCGGCCGACCGCCGCCGGATCTAAGGCGATCCTGGGCATCTCCGTGGGAAGGTCAGATTCGGAGGCAGGCCAGCGCCACGGTTGGTCTCAAAGCGCGATCCACGCGGTCTTGAGTTCCAGATATTTCTCCAGCGCGTGCAGCGACTTGTCGCGGCCGAAGCCCGACTGCTTGACGCCGCCGAGCGGCACGGTGATGTCGGCGCCGCCATAGGTGTTGACGTGGACGACGCCGGCATTGATGGCGCGCACCATGCGATGCGCGGTGGAGAGGTTGGCGGTCCACACCGCGGAGGCAAGCCCGTAGACGGTCGAATTGGCAAGCCGAACCGCCTCCTCCTCGGTTTCGAAGCGCATGACGCCGAGTACGGGCCCGAACACCTCCTCACGCGCAAGCTGCATGTCTTGCGTGACGTTCTCGAAGATCGTCGGCGCCATGTAGCTGCCGCCGGTCTCGGTCAGGATCCGTTCGCCGCCGGTGACGAGACGGGCACCTTCTTCCGTGGCCCTGGCGACGAAACCGAGGTTCTTGTCCAGCTGTTCGGCGCTCGACACCGCACCGATGTCGCTGGAGAGATCGAGCGGGTCGCCGACTTTCAGCCGGGTCGTTGCCAAGAGAAGCTCGTCCATGAAACGGTCATAGACCGACGCCTGGACGAGCAGGCGCGAGCCGGCGACGCAGACCTGGCCGGAATTGCGAAAAATGCCGTTGGCCGAGACGCCCGCCGCCTGTTTTAGGTCGGGAGCATCGGCAAAGACGATGTTGGGCGACTTGCCGCCGAGTTCGAGGAAGACGCGTTTCAGGTTGGAGCGAGCGGAATATTCGAGCAGCCGCCGGCCGACCGGGCCGGAACCGGTGAAGGCGATGGCGTCGACATCCATATGCAGGCCGAGCGCCTCGCCGGTAACCGAACCACGGCCGGTGACGACATTGAGCACACCGGCGGGAAGTCCGGCCTCGCTTGCCAGTTCGGCCAGCCGCAGCAGCGTGAGCGAAGCGATTTCCGGCGGCTTGACCACCACGCAATTGCCGGCGGCCAGCGCCGGCGCGATTTTCCAGGCGCCGATCATCAGCGGAAAGTTCCACGGCACGATAACGCCGACGACGCCGAGCGGCTCCTTGTGGATCAGTCCCAGCACATTGTCGGCGGTCGGCGCGATCTCGCCATAGACCTTGTCGATCGCCTCGGCATAGTAGCGGAGGGTGCCTGCCGCCGAGAGCGGTTCGGCCTTGTAGGCCATGCCGATCTCGGTGCCATTGTCGCGCACGCCGAGCACGGCGAGCTCGTCGGCATGCTTTTCGACCAGCTCGGCGAATTTCGTCAGCACCTTCTTGCGAAAGGCCGGCGCTGATCGCGACCACGAGCCCTTCTCGAACGCCTTGCGCGCCGACTTCACGGCGCGGTCGATATCGGCGGCGTTGCCGTCGGCGATGCTGGCGAAAGGTCGGCCGTCGATCGGCGACGTCACCGGCAGGCTTGCGCCGCTTGTTGCCTCGATCTGCACGCCATCGATGAACAGGCCCCGCGCGCCGATCTCCGTCCTGCGCAGCGTGTCGATGGCACTCTGACTGATCATGGGTGACGGACTCCAAGGGAAACATGCAATGTGGTTGGCGCGCGGAATTCCCAGCCGCGAAACACCGGTTCCTTGCCCTGCACAAGGCTGAGATCGGGGAAGCGTTGGAGCAACAGCCTTACCGCAAGGCACATCTGCTCGCGTGCGAAAAACCGGCCCGAGCAGAAATGATGGCCGAAGCCGAAGGCGGCATGGTTGCCTTCGTTGCGGTTGATGTCGAAGCGGTCGGGATCGGCAAAGCGGCTCTCGTCGCGGCTTGCCGAAGAGACGAGGGCGGCCACCGCTGCACCGGCCGGGATCGTCACGCCGCCAAGCTCGACCGCCCGCGTCGTCTGCCGTGTCTGGGTGCCGATCGGCGCGACCCAGCGCAAGCCCTCGTCAACCGCTTTGGGCACGAAGGTCTCGGGATCGGCGAGCACCTGCCGCATCTGTTCGGGATGGGCCAGCAGGCCGGCGACGATCGAGCCGGCGCCATGTCCGGGCTCCTGCATGCCGCCGAGCAGGATGACCTTGATGCTCGGCATCAGGAAGTCGATCGGCCGTGTCGTGCCGTCCGGCATGCCGTCATGCAGCATATGCGACAGCGCGGAGTCGTCAGGCGCACGCGCAAGCCTCTCCAGCGTCGGCAGGATGGCGTCGCCGACCTCGGCGCTGATCGCGTCGGCTATTTGCTGCCGCTTCGCGTCGTTCTCGAAATTGATGGCGCCCTGGGCAAGGCCGTAGAACCAGCGGCGCAGCGTCGGCATGTCGATGTCGGCAAGGCCGAGCGAGCGCGCCAGGCTGAGCGTCGACACCGGCTCGAAATAGTCGGCCATCAGCTCGGCCGAGCCGCGCTCCGCAATTTGGTCGAGAAAAGGTTCGGCGATCGACCGCACGAGGTCGCCGGCATAGGAAGCGACGGTGCGCGGCCGGTATTTCGGGTCTACGCCCTGGCGCAGTTGCTTGTGCGTCTCGCCATCGGTGGTCAGGATGGTCGGCTTGCCGAAGGAGCGCTCGACCGGCGATGAGCCGACGACGGCGGAGAAGATGTCGGGAGACTTGGCGACGCTCTCGACATCCTTCCAGCGGGTGACGAACCACAGATTGACCGCCGGCACGAAGGTGACCGGCGCACTGCGCCTGAGCTCTGCATAGATCGGGTAGGGATCTGCTTCCAATGCCTCGACGGTGATATTTTCGGCAAAGCTCAAATCCGCCACTCCCTTTGTGGTGTAAGGGGCGGCGTGGCACGCCGCCCCTTTGCTTTCCTCAATCTTTCAGCGGCTGGCCGAGGTTTTTGAACGCGACCGGATCGCGGCTCTTCAGCGCGCTGGCCAGCAGCAGGCCGACGATCGCGGCGATCAGCACCAGCCCCGGCAGGAACACGCCAAGGAAACCGCCGGCCCCGGACAGGCTGCCGAAATTGATGACGATCAGGTAGATGATGATGACGAAGGCGATGAAGGTCAGCCCGGGCAGGATGGTGGTCTTCATCGCGTTCTCCTGCGTCGATGGATTGGCGCGGAAGAACATCACCACGGCAAGCGAGGCCACCGCCATCATGACGATGACGCCGAGCGTCGCGACATTGGTCAGCCACGAAAACAGCGCCAGCACCGGATCGAGGCCGAGCACGGCGAAGAGGCCGACGACGACCGCGGCGAGCACGCTCTGGATGACCGAGGCGACATGCGGGCTCTGGTGCACCGCATGCGTCACGCCGATCGTCTGCGGCAACAGTTTTTCGCGGCCCGAGACATAGATATAGCGCGCAACCGCATTGTGGAACGCCAGCACGCCGGCAAACAGGCTCGACACGAACAGGATGCTCATCGCCTGCGACAGCATCGTGCCGGCGTAACGATCCGACAGGCCGAACAGGAAGGTCGTCGGATCCTGCAGCCCCTGCAGCGTCGGCAGCAGCTTGTCGACACCGGCGCCGACCGCCATCAGCCATGCCGTGAGCATGTAGAAGACACCGATCAGCACGACCGAAAAATAGGTGGCGCGCGGAATGGTGATCTTTGGATCGCGTGCCTCCTCGGCATAGATCGTCGTCGCCTCGAAACCGATGAAGGCGGCAAAGCAGAACAGGATGGCGATGGCCGGCGAGCCGCTGACGATCTGGCTCCAGCTGAATGGCGCCGCCGACAGGCCGCTGTCGCCGCCGGTCTTGAGGATGGCGATGTCGAGGACCAGCACCACAAGATATTCGCACAGCACCAGCACCGTCAGGATCTTGGCGGAGAGGTCGACCTGTCGGTAGCCGAGCACGGCCACCAGCGCGATGGCGATGAAGCTCCACACCCACCAGGGCAAATTGATGCCCCAGCCGGCGAACAGGCCTGATGTCGCGGCACCGAGCAGGCCCATGACCCCGATCTGCATGGCATTGTAGGACAGGATGGCGATCAGCGCCGTGGCGCCGCCGGCCATGCTGCCGAGGCCGCGCGCGGCATAGGCATAGAAGGCGCCGGCATTGCCGACATGGCGTGACATGGCGACATAGCCAACCGCGAACAAAAGCAGCAGCACCGTCACGATCAGATAGGTGCCGGCAAAGCCGGCGCCATTGCCCATCAGCATGCCGAGCGGCGTGCCGCCGGCGACGGCCGTGAGCGGGGCGGCCGCCGAAATCACCATGAAGGTGATGGCGCCGACGCCAAGACTGTTCTTGCGCAGCCTGTTGGCCGGCGCCTGTTCTGCAACTGCCGTCATTGATCCCTCCTGTTTGCAAACCCTCAGGCTCGCCGGCCGAATGGCCTGTCCCATGCACTCTGGTGGTCGGTTCATTATTCGAACCGTTATTTTGAATATAGACTTGCAAACAATGCCGATGCCTGTCAAGTTAATTCACACGTTAAATGATTGTCCCGAACCGGGAGGCAAATTTGAGTACGGTCGGAAAAGCGATCTCGCTTCTGGAGCTGTTCAGCGTCGACGAGCCCGAGCTCGGCCTGTCCGATCTGGCGCGCCGCTCGGGCTTCGACAAGGCGACGACAAGGCGGCTGCTGGTTGCGCTGGCCGGCCATGGTTTTGTCGAGCAGGATGCGGGCACGCGGCACTATCGCCTCGGCGCCGGCCTGTCGCGGCTGGCTCGCATCCGCGAGGCGCGCTTTCCCTTCCTGCAGACAGCTGTTCCGCTGGTGCGGGATCTGGCGGCATCGACGGCCGAGACCGTGCATTTGTCGGAATTCGGCGTCGACAGGCTGGTCACCGTCCATGTCGAGCATCCGGCATGGGCGAACCGGGTCAACATCGACATCGGTCAGTTGCTGCCCCTGCATTCGACCGCGTCGGGCATCGCCTATCTGGCCTTTGCACGCGACGAGACCGTCAAGGCGTGCCTGACGGGTTCGCTCGACGCTTTCACGGCCCATACGCTGATCGAGCCGGCCGCAATCTCAAGATCCATGAGCGAGGCGCGCGAGCGCGGCTATTCGATCTGCGACCAGGGCTATGAGGAAGGTGTGATCAGCGTCGCGGCGGCAATCCGCGGGCCGGATGGCTTTGCGCTCGGCACCATCGCGGTGGCGGCGCCAAAGGCCAGAACGACGGCAGCCGCGATCGCCGAACGGGGACTTGCCGTGAGGGAGGCGGCACGGGAGATTTCCATGCGCCTCAACGGCGAAAACCTGCAAATCTTGAGGAGGCAGGCCTGATGCCCTTGGAGACAGCGCCCCGCATCCTGGTCATCGGCACCGGCGACACAAAGGCCGAAGAGCTGCTGTTCATGAAACAGTGCATCGATGCGTCGGGCGGCAGCGCCGTGATGATGGATGTCAGCGTGCTGGGCGACCCGCCCTACAGCCCGGACCACGACAAGCACGCCGTGGCCCGGGCTGTAGATGTGACGATCGCCGAGATCGTTTCGAGCGGTGATGAGAACACCGCCATGACGCTGATGGCCGGCGGCGCCGTGCAGCTGGTGCGCAAGCTCCATCAAAGTGGCGAGATCGACGCCTTCATTGCCATAGGCGGCTCCATGGGAACCGATCTGGCGCTCGACGTGGCGCTTTGCCTGCCGCTCGGCGTGCCGAAATTCGTCGTCTCGACCATCGCCTATTCGCATCTCATCCCGCCCGAGCGCGTCGCCCCCGACCTGATGATGATCCTGTGGGCGGGCGGACTGTACGGCCTCAACAACATCTGCAGGCTGGTGCTGTCGCAGGCCTGCGGTGCGGTCGTCGGCGCGGCTAAAATCGTACTGGCGTCTCGCGCGTCGGCGCAGGCACCGGGGCCGACCATCGGCATGACCTCGCTCGGCAGCAGCTGCCTGCGCTACATGAAGACGCTGAAGCCGGCGCTGGAACAGCGCGGCTATGACGTTGCCGTCTTCCACACCACCGGAATGGGCGGTCGCGCCTTCGAATCGATCGCCGGACAGGGGCATTTCTGCGCGGTGTTCGATTTCAGCCTGCAGGAAATCACCAATCATCTGGCCGGCTCCGTCGTCAGCTCCGGCGCCGACCGGCTGGAGAATGCCGGCGCCCGCGGCATTCCCCAGATCGCAGCGCCCGGCGCCGTCGACATGGTCGATCTGCCGACCTGGCAGGATTTGCCGGCTAAATTCTTGGGGCGGCCGTTTCACGCCCACAACCGGTTGATCGGTTCGGTCACCGTCGATGCCGACGACCGCCGCCAGGTTGCCAGGGCCATCGCCGCCAAGCTCGGCGCCGCGAAAGGCCGCTCCGCCTTCATCCTGCCTACCAGCGGCATCCAGGAGTGGGATACGCAGGGTGAGCCACTCTATGAGCCCGAAGCCCTGGCCGCCTTCGCCGATGAAATGCGCAAGGCCATGCCCGCCAGCGTGGAGTTCCATGAGATCGACGCCCACATCAACAGCGACGACTTCGTCGGCAAGGCGCTCGAGATCTTCGACCGCTGGGTCGAGGAAGGCATCGTCCCGCGCGGCAAGCCGGCCAAGGGAGTGGCCGCGTGAGTGCTGTTCCCGCCCAGGCGCTTGTCCTTGATTTCGGCGGCGTCGTCACCCGGACCCTGTTCGAAACGCATGCTTTGACCGAACAGGCGCTCGGCCTTGCGCCTGGAACGCTGCAATGGCGCGGGCCGTTCGATCCGGACAGCGATCCGCTGTGGCGCGCGATGCAGGCCGATGAGATCAGCGAGCGCGACTATTGGCGCACCCGCACAAGCGAGGTTGGCCGTCTGGTCGGCGAAGACTGGCAGGCGATGGAAACCTTCGTCCAGCGTGCGCGTGGCGCCGAGCCGGAAAAGGTGGTGCGGCCCGAAGCCGACAGCGCCATCCGTGCCGTTTATGCGGCCGGATTTCGATTGGCGATCCTGTCCAACGAACTCGACCTTTTCTACGGCGCCGACTTTCGCCGGCGGCTGCCGTTGCTCGGCCTGTTCGACGTGATCGTCGACGCGACATATACCGGCATCCTCAAGCCCGATCCGCGCGCCTATGCCTTCGTCACCGAGGCGCTCGGCCTGCCTGCCGGGGCTTGCGTCTTCGTCGATGACCAGCAGCGCAATGTCGATGGCGGCATCGCCGCCGGCATGCGCACGGTTCATTTCGACGTCGCCCGCCCGGCCCAATCCTATGCCGAAGCACTCGGCCATTTCGACCTCGTTCCTGTTGCCTGAGACCATTTGCGGAGCCTGCCATGCGCGACATCAATTTCCTCACCGAGACAAACGCCAAGCCGATCTGGCACCCGATGGCGCATCCGGCCGAGATGCGGGCCAACCCGCCGAAAGTCATCATGAAGGGCGAGGGGGTGATGGTCACCGACATCGCCGGCAACACCGTGCTCGATGCCGTCGGCGGCCTGTGGAACGTCAATCTCGGCTACAGCTGCGACCCGATCAAGAAGGCGATCGCCGACCAGCTCGGTGCGCTGCCCTATTATTCCGGTTTTCGCGGCACCTCGACCGGACCGTCGATCGAGCTCGCCTACGAACTCTGCGAATGGTTCGAGCCGGAAGGCATGGTGCGGACCTTCTTCACCTCGGGCGGTTCGGATTCGGTCGAAACAGCGCTTCGGCTGGCCCGGCAATACTGGAAGATCCGCGGCCAGGCCGACCGCACCAAATTCCTCGCCCTGAAGAAGGGCTATCACGGCACACATTTCGGCGGCGCGTCGGTCAACGGTAACGCCAATTTCCGCCGTAACTACGAGCCACTGCTGCCCGGCGTCTTCCACATTCCGGCACCCTGGACCTTCCGCAACCCGTTCGACGAGACCGACCCGGTGCGGCTGGCAAAACTCTGCGCCAAGGCGCTGGAGGATGAGATCGCCTTCCAGGGTGGCGACACCATCGCCGCTTTCATCATGGAGCCGGTCCTCGGCGCCGGCGGCGTCATCGTTCCGCATGAGAGTTTCATGCCGCTGGTGCGCGAGATCTGCGACCGCCACGAAATCCTGCTGATCGCCGACGAGGTGGTGACGGGCTTTGGCCGCACCGGCGCCTGGTCGGGCTCGCGGCTGTCCGGCGTGAAGCCGGATTTCATGACCATCGCCAAGGCGATCACCTCAGGCTATTTCCCGCTCGGCGCGACCTTGATCGGCGCCAAGGTGGCCGAGATCTTCGAGGCGGATAAAACCAGCTTCGGCGCGATCGGTCACGGCTATACCTATTCCGGCCACCCGGTCGGCTGCGCGGCGGGGCTGGCGGCGCTTGCCGAAACCAGGCGCCTTCGTCTGAACGAGAACGCCGCCGCGCGTGGTATCGAACTCGCAGCCGTGCTGGAAGAGCTGAAAGCCAGGCATGCGATCGTCGGTGATGTCAGGTACAAGGGCCTGATGGCGGCGCTAGAACTGGTCTCGGATCGGACCACCAAGAAGCCTACCGACAAGAAGACCATGGCGGTGGTTTCGGAGGCGGCCTATGAGGCTGGCGTCATGCTGCGTGTCTCCGGCAACGCCATCATCCTGTCGCCGCCGCTCATCATCACCGCCGCCGACGTGACGAAGATCGGTGAGGCGCTGGATGCCGGCCTGTCGAAGGTCTGACGGTTTAGTGAATGGAACGGAGTTTCGAGACACAATGAGTCAATCGCAAGAGGCGCTGGTTAGCCGGCGCTCCCGCCTGCTCGGCGCGAAATCGCAATTGTTCTATGACGAGCCCGTACATCTGGTGCGCGGCGAAGGCGTCTGGCTCTACGATGCCGATGGCCGCAAATATCTCGATGCCTACAACAATGTCGCCCATGTCGGTCACTGCCATCCGCATGTGGTCGAGGCGCTGTGCCGGCAGGCGAGCCTGCTCAACACCCACACGCGCTATCTGCACACCGCCATCCTCGATTATGTCGAACGGCTGACGGCGACGTTCGATGCGAGCCTCTCCACAGCCATCCTGACCTGCACCGGCAGCGAGGCCAACGACATTGCGCTGCGCATGGCGCAGGCGGCATCGGGGCAGATGGGCATCATCGCCACCGACGCCACCTATCACGGCAACACCACGGCGGTTTCGCAGCTCAGCACCCGCATGCCGCCGGTCGGCGGCCGCGCTCGCAATGTCAGGCTGGTGCCGGCGCCCGACAGTTTTCGCCACCCGGATGCGATGGAGAACGGCAAGGCTTTTGGCGATGCGGTGCGTGAAGCCATCGCCTCGCTGGCAAAGGACGGCATCGGCCTGTCCGGCATGATCCTGTGTCCGCTGCTTGCCAATGAAGGCTTTCCGGCGCTTCCTGCCGGCTTCTTCGACGACGCCTTGGCGGCGGTGCGCGAAGCGGGAGGGCTGGTCATCGCCGATGAGGTGCAGCCGGGTTTCGGGCGCACCGGCAGCCATTTCTGGGGTCATCAGCGCGCCGGCTTCGTTCCCGACATCGTCACCATGGGCAAGCCGATGGGCAACGGCCATCCGGTCGCCGCCGTGGTCACCTCGAGGGAGATCCTGGCGACCTTCCGCAACGCTTTCCGCTACTTCAACACCTTTGGCGGCAACCCGGTCTCCTGCGCGGTGGCGAATGCCGTCCTCGACGTCATCGAGCAGGAAAATCTTGTCGCCAACGCGCGCGATGTCGGCGCCTATGCGCTCGGCCTGCTGCGCCCGCTGGCCGAGCGCCATGAATGCATCGGCGAGGTCAGGGGCGCCGGGCTGTTCTTCGGCGCCGAGTTGGTTCATGACCGCGAGAGCCGCGAGCCGGCGCCCGACATTGCCGAGCAGGTCGCCAACCGCATGCGCCACCGTGGCGTGCTGATGGGCAAGACCGGCATCCATGGCAATGTGCTGAAAATCCGCCCGCCGATGCCTTTTTCGCGCGACAATGCCGACGTCCTGATCGGCGTGCTCGACGAGGTGCTTGGTGAAGTCGGCGGAGTGAAGGCGTGAACGCTGTTTCCACGCAATCCGAGCCCGAGACGGCAGCGGACGTCACGGCGCTCGCCAGGCGCGCGCTCGAACATTGGGGCATTCGTGAGGGTGAGCCGGAGCTGCTGAAATTCCGCGAGAACGCGGTGTTTCGCGTCATCTTGCCAACAGGCCAGCCGGCCGCCATGCGCATTCATCGGCTTGGCTATCACACGGACGCCGCCCTGCGCTCGGAACTGCAATGGATGGGCTTTCTGCAATCGGCCGGCATCGCCACACCCTCGCCGGTCGCCACGCCGGCCGGCGATCTGTTCGTGCTTGTCAGCGCCAACGCCTCAGTGCAACCCCGTCAAGTCGATTGCTTGAGCTGGCTGGAAGGCCGCGCCGTCGGCGCGCGAGGCGTGCCGCTGGATTTTACGCCCGAGCAGGCAAGACAGGTCTTTACCGCGATGGGCCGAACCATCGCCCACATGCACAATGTCACGTCTGCCTGGACGCCGCCCGCCGGCTTTGCCCGCCATGCCTGGGATTTCGACGGCTTCTTCGGTGCGAACCCGATTTGGGGCCGTTTCGAGACCTCGCCCTTCCTCGACGGCCCTCGTCGCGAGCTGGTTTTCCAGGCGCGGGAAAAGGCCGTGGAGGCGCTGTCGGAGCATGAACGCAGCGCCCGCAATTTCGGCATCATCCACGCCGACCTGGTGCGCGAGAATGTGCTCGTCCATGACGGCGCGATCCGCATCATCGACTTCGACGATTGCGGCCATGGCTGGCACATGTACGACCTTGCCGTCGCGCTATACCAGAACCGCGAGGAGGCGATCTATCCGTTGATCGAGGCCGCTCTGCTCGACGGCTACCGGCAGGAGCGCGAGCTGACGGCGCAGGACATCGCCGCGTTGCCGCTTTTTTCCGCCTTGCGCGCCTTCGCCTTTCTTGGCTGGGTGCAGAGCCGCGTCGAAGGCGACATCACCAGGGAGGTCGGCCTGCGCATGTCGGCCATCGCGGCCGATGTGGTGATTGCCTATCTGCGTGGGGAATAGGGCCCGATCGATAAGAACTGGCGGGTCATCAGCCCTTCGCGAAATGGATGCTGACCGTGCCCGAGCTGCCGAAATCGGCAACGATCATGTCGCCGGGCCGCGCCTCGACCGGGCGCACGAACGATCCCGAGAGCACCACCTCACCTGCCGCGATCGACATGCCGTAGCGGGCGAGCCTGTCCGCCAGCCAGGCGATGCCCATCGCCGGATGGTTGAGCACGCCGGCACCGAGCCCGGTTTCCTCGACCTCGGCGTTGCGCGAAACGATGGCGCCGATCCAGCGCATGTCGGCCTCATCAGGACGTTGCGGCCGGCCGCCGATGACGATGCCGGCATTGGCGGCGTTGTCGGAAATCGTGTCGAAGAAGGTGCGCGCCTTCTTCGTCTCGGCATTGACGCGCTCGATGCGGGTGTCGAGGATTTCCAGCGCCGGCGTGATGTAGTCGGTGGCGTTGAGCACGTCGGAGATGGTCACGCCGGGACCTTTCAGCGGCGCCTTCATGACGAAGGCGATCTCGGCCTCGACGCGCGGCTGGATGAAGCGGTCGGCCGGCACCGTCGCGCCGTCATGGAAGAACATGTCGTCGAACAGCATGCCCGAATCCGGCGTGTCGATGGCGAGCGCATATTGCATCGCCTTCGAGGTCAGCCCGATCTTCCAGCCCTTCGGCTTCAGCCCGGCATCGATCTTGCGCGTCACCAGCGCCGCCTGCACGCGATAGGCGTCCTCCATCGTTGCCTCGGGAAAATCGAGGCTGAGCAGACGGATCTGACGGCGCGACCGCTCGGCCTCGAACAGCCGTGCCGCGGCGTCTTCCACTTGCTCCGGGGTCATTGCGCTGCCTCGTCAACGACACCGTTTCTGAGCACGCCGATGCCTTCGGCCTCCACCTCGATCACGTCGCCGGGCTTCAGCCAGATCGGCGGCTCGGAGCGGGCGCCGGCGCCCGTCGGCGTGCCGGTGACGATGATATCGCCCGGCACCAGCGTGGTGAAGGTCGAGACGTAGTTGATGATCTTGCGAAACGAGAAGATCATCCGGCTGGTGCGGTCCTGCTGGCGCAGCTCGCCATTGACGCGGGTGGTCAGCGCAATGTCGGCAATCTGCGCCTCGTCGGTGAACGGCACCAGCCAGGGGCCGATCGAACCCGTGCGGTCGAAATTCTTACCTTGCGTCACGTTGAACTTGGCATGGCGCACCCAGTCGCGGATGGTGCCCTCGTTGCACAGCGACAGCGCCGCAATATGGCCGAGCGCGTCGGCTTCCGCGATGCGCCGGCCTGCCTTGCCGATGACGATGACGATTTCGCCCTCATAGTCGAGCTGGGGTGATTCCGGCGGCCGCACCAGCGGCGCGCCATGGCCGACGAATGAACGGGGAAAGCGGATGAACAGCGACGGGTTGGAGGGCGCAGCCTGGCCGTCCTTGTACTCCTCGTTGCGGTCCGAATAGTTGACGCCAACGCAGATGATCTTTTCCGGCGACGGGATCGGGATTTCGTAGGCGATGGCGCCGAGCGGGAAATCGGCGGCGAAGGCCTCAGCCCCTTCCGCCAGCCGGCGCAAGGCGCCGGCCTCGATCACTTCGCGCAGCGTCGGCCATTCTCTGTGGCGCGCCGACAGGTCGACGACGCCCTTGCCCGTGATCGCGCCATAGCGCGCCTTGCCGCCGACGGTGAAGGTGGCGAGCCGCCCATGTCCAGTCATCCGGGTCTCCTCGTCCATCGTCACGGCGCAATGATCGGCGACGCCGTCAGATCCGGCTGGCGTGCCTTCGCCCCGGCAAACACACTACCCTCCTCAAACCAGCTTTTCGGCGCCGGCGCGCCCCACAGCGTCTGGCGCTGCGGGTCCTTGAGGTCCCATTTTATCGGCTCGAGGTCCGGATCGACCGTCTGGTAGTCCGAACAGTAGATCTCGATGCGGTGGTTGTCGGGATCGCGGACATAGAGAAAGAAGGCGTTGGAGATGCCGTGCCGGCCAGGGCCGCGTTCGATGTTCGGCAGATAGCCCGTCGTCGCCATCAGGTCGAGCAGGTCGATGATGTTGAGCGGCGTCGGCACCCAGAAGGCGACGTGGTGCAGGCGCGGGCCGATGCCGTTGGTGAAGGCGATGTCGTGCACGCCGCCCTTGCGGTGCGTCCACGCCGCCCACAGTCTTCCGCTGCTGGCGTCCTCGGTGTATTCGGTGACGCGGAAGCCGAGCTCGTTGTAGAAGGCGACGGATTCGTCGACATTGGGCGAGAAGCAGTTGAAGTGGTCGATGCGCAGCGGCTTCACGCCGTGATAGAGCACGTATTTCTGGTGGATCGGCGGCAGCCGCTCCATCTCAGCGTAGAATTCGAGCGGAATGCCGTGCGGATCGCGGGTGCGGAAGGTTCGCGACTGGTAAGGTCGCTCGACCCATTCCACCGGCAGGCCTTTTCCCTTGAAGAAATGCACCGCTTTGTCGAGATCCTCGTCCGAGAAGACCTTGAAGCCGAGGTCGCGGGCTTCGGCCGTGGCCCCCTTCTTCAGCACGATACAATGGTGCCCGCGCTCCTCCAGCGCCCTGAGATAGATGGTGTCCGAAGTCTCGTCGGTGACTTGGAGGCCGAGCGTATCGACATAGAACGCACGGGATTTGGCGAGGTCGGTGACGGCCAGCTCGACATGGCTGAGGCGCAGAATGTTGAAGGCGGGATAGAGATTGGGCTTGGGCAAGGACATCTGATTTCCTCCGGTCAGCCGCCGAGTTTCTGGATCGCGTGCGCGGTCGTCGCGAAGGCTACGTTCTTCGTCTCCATGTAGAAGTCGAAGGAATGGTCCCCGCCGTCGCGGCCGATGCCGGAACTCTTGACGCCGCCGAACGGTGTCGGCAAATGGCGCACATTCTCGGAATTGACCCAGATCATGCCGGCATCCAACGCATCGGTGAAGCGGAAGGCGCGGGTGACGTCGGACGTCCAGAGATAACCGGTCAGACCGTATTGGGTGTCGTTGGCCAGCGCGAGCGCTTCAGCCTCGTCCTTGAAGGGAATAGCGCTCAGCACCGGCCCGAAAATCTCCTCCTGCGCGATGCGCATGCCGTTGGAGACGTTGGTGAACAGGGTCGGGCCGACATAACAGCCGCCGCCCGGCCCATCGACCTTGCCGCCGCCGACGGCGAGCGTGGCCCCCTCCGACCTGCCGATCTCGATATAGGACAGCACCTTCTTTTCATGCACCGGATGGATCAGCGGCCCGACCACCGTTTTCGGATCGAGCGGGTGGCCGACGACGATGCGCTTCGCCCTCTCCGCGACTTTGGCGGTGAAGCTCTCATAGACCGAGGCTTCAACCAGCAGCCGCGACGACGAGGTGCAGCGTTCGCCATTCAGCGAATAGATCATGAATACGACGGCGTCGGCGGCGCGTTCGAGATCGGCGTCGGCAAAGACGATCACCGGGTTCTTGCCGCCAAGCTCGAAATGCACGCGCTTCAGCGTGTCGGCGCCTTGTTTCATGATCATCGAGCCGGTACGGCTTTCGCCGACAAAGCCGATCGCCTTGATGTCGGGATGCTCGGTCAACGCCTTGCCGGCATCTTCACCCAGGCCGTTGACCAGGTTCCAGACACCCTTCGGCAGGCCAGCCTCCTCGGCGATCTCGACGAGCAGGCGGGCGGTCAGCGGCGAAAATTCAGCCGGCTTATGAACCACGGTGCAACCGGCCGCCAGCGCTGGCGCGATCTTCCAGGTCGACAGCATGAACGGCGTGTTCCACGGCGTGATGATGCCTACCGGGCCGATTGGCACCCGCGTGGTGAGGTTGACCTGGCCCGTGGTCCGCAGCGTTTCGCCGTCGCGCGCTTCGGGCGCACGGTCGGCGAAGAAGCGGAAATTCTCGGCACCCCGCAACGCCGCCTTGGCCATAAATTTCAGCGCCTGGCCGGTATCCATGCATTCGACGAAGGCGATCTCCTCGGCACGCGCCTCGATCGCGTCGGCGATTCTGTGCAGCAGCTTCTTGCGTGCCTCGCCAGGCATGGCGGCCCAGGCCGGGAAAGCCGCCTTCGCCGCCCTGGCGGCGCGGTCGATGTCGGCAGCCCCGCCGCGCGCGACGCTTGCCAGCGGCTTCAGGTTGACCGGCGACAGCGTTTCGAACGTCGTGCCGTCGAGCGCCGGCACCGCCTCGCCGCCGATCTGGTTCAACACGCCATCGTGCTTGAAGCGGGCCAGATAGGCCTCGGCCTTATTCAGATTGCCTTGCAGGTCGGACATGTCGGGTTCCGTCACTTGCCGCGCAGTCGCGGGTGGATTGCGTTTCTCTTCCAGCTGAGCACCGGGTCGATTTCCCGGATTTCGAGCGACAGGGCGAAATGCGGGGTCTCGAACAGCGTGCCAAGGTATTCGCTCACCGCCGCGAAGACAGCCTCGCCAGTCCGCTTCTTGTCGTCGGCGCTGCGGCCGGTGCCGATGCGAAACGACATGTCGAGAAAGGCGTTTTCCGGCAGCCTGTCGGCCATCGCGTAGGCCTCGGCGCGAAACGCCCGCACCCGCACGGCGCCGGTTTCGAACAGCCCGGTGTCCAGCACTGTGCGCAACACCAGAGCGCACAATTCGCCCATATCGACCTTGGCATCGAGATTGGCCGAATACTCGATGGAGAAGTGAGGCACGGCGTTTCGTTCCCTGGGTTATTGCCTTGTTGTAGTTAACGCGTTAATTACATGCAGCATGCGCGAAGTCAAGCCTTGCATCGGCCTTGGCGCAACGATACGGGAAGGCGGGAACGGGCCCTGGCAGGCGGATTCGGCCGAGGGAGGGCCTGTTTCGATCGCAAGCGTGGGAGGCTCTTTTCTTGCTGCCGGAAAATACCCGTCGTTCTCTGCCGATGGCGCTGCTTCATGCCCGCGAAGCGGTGATGGCGCGGTTTCGGCCGATGCTTGCCGCGCATGACGTGACCGAACAGCAATGGCGCGTGCTGCGCGTGCTGAGCGAAGCCGGCCCGGTCGAGGCGACGGAACTCGCCGACCGCGCCTCGGTTTTGCCGCCCAGCCTGACGCGCATCATCAAGGCGCTCGAGGGACGCAAATTCATCACCCGCAACAAGGCCGAAGGCGACGGCCGCCGCGTCGTTCTAACCATTGCGCCCGCGGGTTCCGCCTTGATCGACGCCCTGTCGCCCGAGCGTCGCGTCATTTATGACGACATCGAACAGCGCTTCGGCCACGAAAAGCTCGAGCAGTTGCTCGATTTGCTGGAGACGCTGATCGATGGCGAAAGCTGATCGTTCCGGCTACCGCAGAAGTTTCGACGGTCGCTCGGGTTGACGGACCGCATACCTTGGAAAGGCCGAAACGCCCGATGGGGGTCAGCTAACCTCGCAACCTCATCCCTTCCGGATCGAAGAACGGTATCGGCGCCACGACCGCACGCGTCGGCTGACCACCGATATCAATGTTCAATTCGGTGCCGACAGCCGTGAAGGGCAGCCGCAGATGCGCGGTGGCCAGCACCTTGCCGAGGGAATAGCCGTGGTCGCTGTAGGTGACGATGCCGGCGTCCTCGCCATCGGCCAGAACCTTGGCATCGGTCGCGGCCGGCTTGTCGCCGTCGAGGATCAGTCCGACCCATTGCTCGTCGAGGCCGGTGTCGCGGACCTTGAGAAGCGCCTCGCGGCCGACGAAATCGCCCTTGTCGAACTTGATCCAGCGGTCGAGGCCGACATGGAACGGGGTGCGGCTCTCGTCCATGTCGATGCCGTGCGCCGGGTAGGCCTTTTCCAGGCCCAGCGTGAACATCGCCAGCACGCCATAGGGTTTCAGGCCAAAGTCACGGCCGGTGCGCATCAGCGCGTCCCAGAGCGAGGCCGCCTCGTCGGCCGGCACGAACAATTCGAAGCCGAGTTCGCCGGTCACGCCGGTGCGCGAGATCAGCACCCGCGTGCCGTTGATATGGCCCGACGTGAACGACCAGCGCTTCAGTTCATCCAGATCGGCATCCGCAATCAACGCTTTCAGCAGTTCGCGCGAGCGCGGACCCTGGATGGTCGGGAAGGCGATGGCCGCCGTGATGTCGGTGACATAGGCCTTGCGGCCCTGGGCGTGATGATGCAGCCAGGGCAGCATCTTCAGGCGGTTGACCGAGCCGGTCACCAGCATGAAGTGCTCCGGGCCCAACCGAAACACGGTGAGGTCGTCCATGATGCCGCCATCGTCGCGACAGACGGTGGAATAGCGCACCTGCCCCGGCTTCATCGCGGCGGCGTCATTGACGATGACATGGTTGACCAGCGCCTCGGCGTCCGGCCCCTTGACGTCCATCTTGCCCATCGTGCTGAGATCCTGCACGCCGACATTTTTGCGGGTGTTCAGGTGCTCGTCGGCAATGTCGGAATAAGTTTTGGCCGAGATGAAATCGCCCCCGACACGACCCATGGTCGCGCCCAGCCCGACGATGCTGCTGTAGAAAGGGGAACGCCGCTCAGCCAAGGAAGTCTCCATCATCCAAGAAAAACGGCAGCGCCAGGCGGCGCTGCCGAAGGTGATTGCGTCAGGATCAGCCGCCGTAGACGTCGAACGAGAAATATTTGTCGTTGATTTCCTTGTATTTTCCGTTGGCGCGCAGCGCGTCGATGGCCGTATTGAGCTTGTCGGCCAGTTCCTTTTTGCCCTTCTGCAGCGCGATGCCGACGCCGGGGCCGTGAATGGCCGGATCGGCCGTCAGAGTGCCGAGCAGCTTGCAGCAGGCGCCGTCGGGCTTCTTCAGCCATTCGGTCAAGATGATCGAGCCGTCCATCATCGCGTCGAGGCGGCCATTGGCCATGTCGGTGCGGGCGTCGTCGCCGGTCGGATAGGCCTTGACGGTGGAGCCTGAATATTTCTGCTCGGCGAATTTCTGGTGGATGGTCGCGGTCTGCACGCCGAGCGCCTTGCCTTTCAGGTCGTCCGGCGAGGTGCCCGCGACGGTTGAGTCCTTCGGTACGGCGATGGCCGGCGGTGTCTGGTAGTATTTGTGGGTGAACTCGACCTTCTCGGCCCGCTCGGGCGTGATGGTGATGTTGATGATGGCGTCGAACTTGCCGGCCTGCAGCGCCGGTATGGAACCATCGAAATCCTGCACGCTGAACTCACACTCGGCCTTCATCTCGGCGCACAGCGCCTTCCCCAAGTCGATGTCGAAGCCACCCAGCGTGCCGTCGGCACTGGCGTAATTGAAGGGCGGATAGGCGCCCTCGGTACCGATCCTGAGTTTTTTGTCCTGGGCGGAGGCGGCGCCCGTGGCAAGGGTGAGAGCGACGGAAGCGGCAAGCACGAAACGACCGGAAAGACGCATGTTCGAGTTCCCCGTTGAAAGCGGGAAGTCTACGGTCTTCCAGGCGTGTGACGGAGACGGAAACGACATGCGCTGCGGCGATCGCGGCGCGGCGGGCGATCCAGGCCAGGCGATCGGTGGTGCGTTACCCGGCGCGCTGCTTGTTGGTCGCCGCCCGGTCGATGGCCAACTCCCCGGCCGAGAGGACAACGCCAAACTTTTCGGTGGCTTCCTCTGATGTGTAGTACCCCAGCGCCACGTCGCGCAGCACCAGATCCGGATCGCGCTGCAGCGGATCGCCGTAGCCGCCGCCGCCCGGCGTGCCGACGCGCACGCGGTCGCCGGCCTTGAGCGCAATGTCCTGCTCCTTCGAAAGGTGCAGCGGCACATGTTCCTCGCCATTGCGGAAGACGGTCACCATGTTGACCGCGCCGTCCTTGCCGCCGAGTGCGCCTTGGGGGCCGAAACGGCCGTGATCCATGACGAAAGAAGCACGGGCGTCGCCGCGCAGGATTTCAACCTCATAGGCGAGGCCGAAACCGCCGCGATGCTTGCCTGCGCCGCCGGAGCCTTCACGCAAGGCGTAGTGGCGGTAAAGCACCGGGAATGCCTGTTCCATGATCTCGACCGGCGGCGATTTGGAAATGCCGATGGTCGAGCAGCCATTGGTCAGCCCGTCATGGCCTGAATTTCCGCCGTAACCGCCGCCGGAGATCTGGTACATGACGTAATCGCGGCCGCGCGCCGGGTCATTGCCGCCGAGCGCGAAATTGCCGCTGGAGCCGGCGGGCGCCGCCGTCACCTTGTCGGGCAGCGCCTGCACCATCGCCGCGAACACCGCCTCGGCGATGCGCTGCGACACTTCGGCCGCGCAACCCGAGACCGGGCGTGGATATTTGGCGTCGAGGAAAGTGCCTTCCGGCCGCTTAACTTCAAGCGGTTCGAAGGCACCGGCGCTGATCGGCACATCAGGGAAAATGTGGCGCATGGCGAGATAGACCGAGGACAAAGTCGTCGCCAGCACGCTGTTCATCGGCCCGGCGCACGGCTTGGACGAGCCGGTGAAATCGAAGGTCAGCGTATTGCCTTTTTTCTCGACGGCGAGCGCAATGGTCAGCGGCTCGTTGACCACCCCGTCGGAATCGACAAACGCCTTGGAATGGTAAGTGCCGTCGGGAATGGCTGAGATGTTGGCGCGCATCTGCTCGGCCGCGCGGCGGCACAGTTCGGCGATCGCCTCGACAACGGTTTCGTCACCGTAACGATCCAGGATTCCGTTAAGCCGGTCCTGGCCGATCAGCAGTGCGGCGGCCTGGGCCCTGATGTCGCCGATGCGCTGGTCGGCGACACGGATGTTGGAGCAGATGATGGCGTAGATCTCCGGATCGAGCACGCCCTTCTTGAACAGTTTTACCGGCGGCAGCCGCAGACCTTCCTGCTCGACTGCGGTCGCGGAGGCCGAAAACCCGCCCGGCACCGAGCCGCCAATGTCTGGCCAGTGGCCGGTGTTGGACAGCCAGCAGAAGATTTTTCCCGCCCGGTAGACCGGCATGGCGAAGCGCACATCCATCAGATGGGTGCCGCCGAGATAGGGGTCGTTAACGATGTAGATGTCGCCTGGTTCCGGCGGCAGGCAACGGCCGTCGGCGATCATCTCGATCACCGTCCTGGTCGAATATTGCATGACGCCGACGAACACCGGCAGGCCTTGGCTTCCCTGCGCGATCAGCGAACCATCGACAGCCGAATAGATGCCGTCGGAGCGGTCGTTGGCTTCGGCGATGACAGGCGAGAAAGCGGCGCGAGAGAACGTAAGGTCCATCTCGTCGCAGACCTGTTGCAGGGCCGCCTGGAGGACCGAAAGGGTGATGGCGTCGAGTTTTGCCATATCAATGTCAGGCATCTCAGGCCTCGCCGATGTCGATGATGATGTTGCCGTCGGCGTCGCAGCGTGCGCGGTCGCCGGGCTCGAGCACGGTGGTGGCGTCCATCTGTTCGAGGATCGCCGGCCCTTCGATTTCAGCGTCAAGCGGCAGTTTTTCGCGTGCATATACCGGCGTATCGTGCCAACGCCCGCCATACCAGACCGGCCGGATTTCGCGCCTTGCCTCATCCAGCGTTGTTGCGCGCCCCGCCGGATCGATCAGCCGCGACAGATCGATCGCCGGACGCACGCCGGTCACCGACGTGTTGAGATTGACGAGGTTGGCGCGGATTTCCGGCAGTTCGACCTTGAAGCGGGCGAAATACGCCTTTTCGAAAAGCTGCTGCAGTGTTGCCCGCGTCACCGATGAGGACGGCAGCGGCACGTTGATGATGTGGGTCTGGCCGACGAACTGCATGTCGGCGGAGTGGGTAACGCGGATCGTCTCCGGCTTCACCGCTTCCTTGCCGATCAGCTCTTCACCTTCGTTTCGGTGGCGTTCCAATACAGTATGAAGCTGTTTTTCGTCGAGCACCGCCACCGGCTGGTTGATGGTGTTGACGAAGTCATGGCGCAGGTCGGCGACGACGCAGCCGAGTGCGTTGGTGATGCCCGGACGCGCCGGCACCAGCACCTTGGGCAGGCCGAGTTCGCGCGCCAGGGCGGTCGCATGCAGCGGGCCGGCGCCGCCAAAGGCGAACAGCGCGAAATCACGAGGGTCATGGCCGCGCGACACCGAGACCATGCGGATGGCGCCGGCCATCTTCATGTTGCCGAGCCGCAGCACCGCGCCCGCCGCCTCGACGCCGGACAGGCCGGTCGCCTTGCCGATCTTGTCCTCGAAAATGCTGGTGACGCGCTCTGATGTGACGGGATTTTGGACCGCCAGCAGCTTCTTCGGCGCCAGCCGGCCGAGCACCAGATTGGCGTCGGTAATGGTTGGCTCGAGGCCGCCACGTCCGTAGCAGATCGGGCCGGGATTGGCGCCGGCACTTTCCGGACCGATCTGGATCAGGCCGGCCGCATCGACGCGGGCGATCGAGCCGCCGCCGGCGCCGACCGTGTGCACCGCCACCATCGGCACATGGATCGGCATCGCATATTCGATCTCGATCTCGTTCGAGACTGCCGGCTCGGCATTGCGGATCAGCGCCACGTCGGTCGAGGTGCCGCCCATGTCATAGGTGACGAGGTTTTCGAAGCCGGCGCGTTTTCCGGTATAGGCGGCGGCGATGACGCCGGAGGCCGGGCCGGACATGACCGTCTTGGCCGATTCACGTGTGACGAAGCGGGCCGAGATCATGCCGCCATTGCCGTTCATGATCAGGAAGTCGCGGGCATAGCCTTTTGCGCCCAATTCCTTGCGCAGCCGCTCGACATAGCGCTCGAGGATCGGCTGCACGGAGGCGTTGACCGACGCGGTGACGCCGCGCTCGAACTCGCGCGCCTCCGACAGCAGCGCGTGGCCTGCCGTGATGTAGCCGTTCGGCCAGAGCTCGGCGGCGATTTCGGCGGCGCGCCGCTCATGTGCCGGGTTGGCGTAGGAATGCAGGAAATGGATGACGAGGGATTCGCAACCGGCCGCGATCAGCGTCTGCACGGCGTCGCGCATCTCGGTCTCGTCGAGCGGCGTGCGCACCGCGCCCGATGCTTCGACGCGCTCCGAGACTTCGAGCCTGAGATTGCGCGGAATGATCGGCACGAAGCTGCCGGTCATGCCATAGGCCTGCGGCCGCGTGCGCCGACCCAGTTCGATCACGTCGCGAAAACCGCGCGTGGTGATCATGCCGGTTTTCGCCAGCCGGCGTTCCAGCACCGCATTGGTGGTGGTGGTCGTGCCATGCACGATGAGGTCGATGCTATCGATGGCAAATCCGGTGGCGCCGAGTGCCGAAACGACACCGAAAGCCTGGTTGTCCACCGTGGTCGGCGTCTTGGCCAGATACACCCGGCCGCCGTCGCTTCCGTCGATCAGGAGCAGGTCGGTGAAGGTGCCACCGACATCGATACCGGCGACGACATTTCCCCGGGAATTGCTCGCTTGCGCCGAAATATTCTCTTCCATCGTCGAAACCCGAAATGCGCGGACTACGGATATGCGCCAGTTTGGAAAGCTGTTTTAAGGGAGCATCTTGACGCAAATATCGTTTGTATACTAATAAATTCCGGACACAAGAGCTTGCCGCTTTGCAGTGTGCGAACAGCCCGCCGGGATCTGAATGGTCCGGGCGTGCAGGTGAAAGTTTGGCGCCCGCCTCCACGGTTGGGCCAGAAGGTTGGATTTGATGAACACCACATCCGCTCTCAACACCGTCGGCGCCCGACCGCTGCAGTTCCCGATTCCGGCCAACGTCTATGCCGAAACCGTCGTCTCGGTGAAGCACTATACCGATCGGCTGTTCTCGTTCCGCATCACCCGTCCGCAGTCGCTGCGCTTCCGCTCCGGCGAGTTCGTCATGATCGGCCTGCCCAATGCCGAGAAGCCGGTGTACCGCGCCTATTCGGTGGCAAGTCCGGCCTGGGACGAAGAGCTGGAATTCTTCTCGATCAAGGTGCCGGACGGCCCGCTGACCTCGGAGCTGCAGAAGATCCAGGTCGGCGACACCGTCATCATGCGCCAGAAGTCGACCGGCACGCTGGTGGTCGACGCGCTGACCCCGGCCAAGCGGCTGTTCATGATCTCGACCGGCACCGGCATCGCGCCTTTCGCCAGCCTGCTGCGCGACCCTGACACCTACGACAAATTCGATCAGCTGGTCCTGACCCATACCTGCCGCGACAATGCGGAACTCACCTACGGCCAGGAGCTGGTCGCGGCGTTGGAAAGCGACCCGCTGATCGGTGAACTGACCACTGGGCGCGTCACGCTCTACAATTCGACGACCCGCGAAGAGTCGGCACGCATGGGCCGCATCACCGCGCTGATCGGCTCCGGCAAGTTCTACAGCGATCTCGGCATCGACAAGCTCAGCCCGGAAACCGACCGCATCATGATCTGCGGCTCGATGCATATGCTGAAGGACGTCAAGGAACTGGCCGAAAGCCTCGGCTTCGAGGAAGGTTCGCTGAGCCACCCGGCGACCTTCGTGGTCGAGCGCGCTTTCGTCGGCTGAGCCGCACCTAACATCTCGAAGTCTGCGTTTTTGACCGCGCGGTCAAAAACTGCTGCTTTCGCCGCCTTTTTCGGCTATCACCGTCTGCAGGACTCGTGAAGTACGACTTCGCGGGCTATCTTCGGCACACGTCGCTGAATGAAAGGGCAGGAGATGAGCAGCACAATCCGAGAAGCCGATATCGGCTCGTCCAAGGTGACGCCGCTGCCGGCGCGTGCCGCCGCCAACACAGCCGTTCCACCGGACCATCGCATTGCGCGCAATCCCGGCATGAAGCTCGATCTCGGCTTCATGGAATCGGTGCGCAGCGTCAACCGCTCGGCGCTGGAACGGCGCGTCGCCAGCCTGACCAAGCGGCGCTCGATCAAGGCCGACAACCAGGCCGCCTGGCTGCTAAAGGCCGTCTCCTGCATGGATCTGACGACGCTGAATTCCAACGACACCGAGGAGCGCGTGCGCCGGCTCTGCGCCAAGGCGATCAACCCGTTCCGCCGCGACATTGTCGAGGGCCTCGGCATATCAGGTGAAACCATCCGCCCGGCCGCCGTCTGCGTCTACCATCCCTTCGTCGCCACCGCCGTCGACGCCGTGCGCGGCACCGGCATCCACGTCGCCGCCGTCTCCACCGCCTTCCCGCATGGTCTGGCACCCCTGTCGACCCGGCTGCAGGAAATCGAAGCCTCGGTCCGCGACGGCGCCGACGAGATCGACGTGGTCATTCCACGCGGGCTGGTGTTCGGCGCCAACTGGCGGGAGCTTTACAATGAGATCGTCTCGATGCGCGCCGCTTGCGGTGACGCGCATCTGAAGGTCATTCTCGGCACCGGCGACCTCGCCACGCTGCGCAATGTCATGCTGGCCTCGATGGTGGCGATGATGGCAGGTGCCGACTTCATCAAGACCTCGACCGGCAAGGAAAGCGTCAATGCGACGCTGCCCGTCGGCCTCGCCATGGTGCGCGCCATCAGGGCCTATTTCGAGGAAACCGGTTACCTCATCGGCTTCAAGCCGGCCGGCGGCATTTCCACGGCCAAGGCCTCGCTCGACTGGCTGGTGCTGATGAAGGAAGAGCTCGGCCGGCCATGGCTGGAGCCAGACTTGTTCCGCTTCGGCGCGTCGAGCCTCTTGACCGATATCGAGCGCCAGCTCGAGCACCATCTGACCGGGCACTATTCGGCCAATCATCGCCACGCGATGGCTTGAGCGCACCACACCCGATCGGCTTTGCCGATCGACCCTCCCAGGCGGGAGGGTGAAGGAGGCACCTGATGAACATCCTCGATCGCTATCATGCCATGGAGTACGGCCCGGCGCCGGAAGCCCGCAACGAGGCCGATGCATGGCTTGCCGCGCGCGATTTCGGCAAGGCGCTGTTCATCGGCGGCGACTGGAAAGCCGCGTCCGGCGGCAAGACTTTCGAAACCAGCGAGCCGTCTTCCGGCAAGCTGCTGGCCAAGATATCCGACGCCAATGCCGTCGACATCGACGCGGCGGTTGCGGCGGCCACCAAGGCGCTGCCGAAGTGGTCGGCAGCCTCGGGCTATCAGCGCGCCAAGGTGCTTTATGCCATCGGCCGCGCCATGCAGCGCCACCAGCGCCTGTTCGCAGTGCTTGAGACCATCGACAACGGCAAGCCGATCCGCGAAAGCCGCGACATCGACGTGCCGCTGGCGATCCGCCATTTCATACACCATGCCGGTTGGGCGCAGGCGCTGGACAAGGATTTCCCCGGCCACAAGGGTGTCGGCGTGGTCGGCCAGATCATCCCGTGGAACTTTCCGCTGCTGATGCTGGCCTGGAAGATCGCGCCGGCCCTCGCCGCCGGCTGCACCGTGGTGCTGAAGCCGGCCGAGTTTACGCCGCTGACATCAATCCTGTTTGCTGAGATCTGCGAGCGCGCCGGCGTGCCGAAAGGTGTCGTCAACATCGTGCAGGGCGGTCCTGAGGCCGGCGGGGCCATCGTCAACCATCCCGGCATCCAGAAGATCGCCTTTACCGGTTCTTCCGAAGTCGGCAAGATCATCCGGAAAGCCACCGCCGGCTCGGGCAAGAAACTGTCGCTGGAACTTGGCGGCAAGTCGGCCTTCATCGTCTTCGAGGATGCCGATCTCGACAGCGCCGTCGAAGGCCTGGTCGACGGTATCTGGTTCAACCAGGGCCAGGTATGCTGCGCCGGTTCGCGACTGCTGGTCCAGGAAGGCATCGCCGACGCCCTGATCGCCAAGGTCAAGACGCGGATGAGCCGGCTGCGCGTCGGCAGCCCGCTCGACAAGAACACCGATATCGGCCCGCTGGTCGACGCCACACAGCTCGAGCGCGTCAAGGGCCTGGTCGCCGAAGGTGCCAGGCAGGGCGCCGTCTGCTGGCAGCCGGATGCGGCGCTGCCGTCTTCCGGCTACTACCATCTGCCGACGCTCGCCACAGGTGTTTCGCCGGCTAACATATTGGCGCAAGAAGAGGTGTTCGGCCCTGTTCTGGCGACCATGACCTTCCGCAATACCGAGGAAGCGATCGAGCTCGCCAACAACACGCGCTATGGCCTCGCCGCCTCGGTGTGGAGCGAGAACGTCAACCTTGCCCTGCACGTCGCGCCGCAATTGAAGGCCGGCGTGGTCTGGGTCAACGGCACCAACATGTTCGACGCCGCCTGCGGCTTCGGCGGCTACCGCGAGAGCGGTTTCGGTCGCGACGGCGGGCGCGAGGGCATGTTCGAATATCTCGCGGCGAAACTGCCGCTCGGCCAGATCATCAAGCCGGCGACGACCTCCGCACAGCCAGTCGAGCAGGCCGACGGCTCGGCAATCGACCGCACGGCAAAGCTATTCATCGGCGGCAAGCAGGTACGGCCGGACGGCAATTATTCGCTGGCTGTCGCCACCGCCAAGGGCAAGCTGGCCGGTGAGGTTGGTCTCGGCAGCCGCAAGGATATCCGCGACGCTGTCTCCGCAGCCCGCGCCTGTAGGGGCTGGCCCGAGGCGACCGCCTATAACCGCAGTCAGGTGCTTTACTATCTGGCCGAAAATCTCTCCGGCCGCGCCGCCGAGTTTGCCGCCCGCCTCACCGAGCTGACCGGCGCCAGCGCCAAGGCCGCGCGGGAAGAAGTAGAACAGTCCATAGAGCGCCTCTTCCTCTATGCCGGTCTGGCCGACAAGTTCGAGGGCCGCGTGCACCAGCCGCCGGCGCGTGCCGTGACGCTGGCGCTTCATGAACCGGTCGGCGTCGTCGGCATCGTCGCCCCCGACAGCTCGCCGCTGCTCGGCCTGATCTCGCTGGTCGCACCGGCGCTGGCCATGGGCAACACCGTGGTCGCGGTGCCTTCGGAGCGCTATCCGCTGCTGGCCACCGATCTCTACCAGGTCATCGAATATTCCGACGTTCCCTCAGGCGCCATCAACATCGTCACCGGTCGCAGCGCCGAACTTGCCGGCGTGCTGGCCAAGCATGACGACGTCGACGGGCTCTGGGTGTTCGCCGATGCTGAGACCTGCGCCCAGGCGGAAGCCGAGTCCATCGGCAACCTCAAGCGCATCTGGAGCGGAAATGGCCGCGGCCTCGACTGGGCATCCGACGAAGCCGCCGGCGACGCCTTCCTGCGCCGCGCCGTCGAGGTCAAGAATGTCTGGGTGCCTTACGGCGATTAATGTATGTCGCCCAAAAGTGCGCAGCGGTTTTGGGGCAACGACATATATAAAGGCAAAGAGCCAAAGCGCGTCGCGCGCTTTGAGCTCCCCCCGGTGCTGTCGAGACCGTGTTCGGGGTTGACGCACGGACAGATGTTCTTTAACGAGAAAAAACATCTTTATCAGTGAACGATCAACGGCGCAGGCTGCACGATCATGCGTGACTGGCACATGACGCCTTGGCCAGCCGCAGGTAGACCCGAACTATCCCAGTGGACGAGGAGAACAGTATGGCGGATCTGGCAGGCAAGGTCGTTGTCGTCACGGCAGCGGCGCAAGGCATCGGCAAGGCGAGCGCACTGGCCTTCGCAAAAGCTGGCGCCATCGTCTACGCCACCGACATCAACGAGGCCCTGCTGGCGGAACTCGCCAAGACGCCGGGGATCAAGACCCGCAAGCTGGACGTGCTCAACGACGAAGCCGTCAACGCCGCCTTTGCCGAGATCGGTGTCGTCGACGTGCTGTTCAACTGCGCCGGTTTCGTCCATTCGGGCTCGATCCTGGAGATGAAGGACGGCGACCTCGATTTCGCGCTGAACCTCAATGTTCGCGCCATGATCCGCACCAGCCGGGCTGTGCTGCCCGGCATGCTGGAACGCGGCGACGGATCGATCATCAACATGGCCTCGCTGGCCAGTTCGACCAAGGGCGTGCCCAACCGCTTCGTCTATGGCCTGACCAAGGCCGCCGTCATCGGCCTGACCAAGGCGATCGCCGCCGACTATGTCGGCAAGGGCATACGCTGCAACGCCATTTGCCCCGGCACGGTCGAGAGCCCGTCGCTGCAGGACCGCATGCACGCGCAAGGCGACTACGATGCCGCCCGCGCCGCCTTCATCGCCCGCCAGCCAATGGGCCGGCTCGGCACGCCGGAGGAAATCGCCGATCTCGCCGTCTATCTGGCCGGCGCCACCTACACGTCCGGGCAGGCCTACAATATCGACGGCGGCTGGTCGATCTGACTGCGGAAATCATACGCGAGCAGGACGATCTGGCCCTTTCCCGGCGTTTAACAGGGGATCGAAGAGTCTGAAAATCCCGCGCGCCGGCTATCTTGTATGGCGATCGCGCTTGTCCGTAGTCAGGTCGATGGGTACGGTCCGCCGGTTCCTTGAAGGAGCATCGCCTTGGCGGAAAGTTTGCAAAGGGCCACGAGGCCGCAATCAGGAGAAGGATTTAGATGAAACTGCTGCGCTATGGCGAGGTGGGAAGCGAACGTCCCGGCCTGCTCGATGCGGATGGAACGATCCGTGATCTCTCCGCTCACGTCACCGATATCGGCGGCAAGACGCTCGACCCGGCATCGCTGGCTGCACTGGCCAAGCTGGATCCCAAGTCGCTACCGGCGGTTTCCGGCAGCCCGCGCCTCGGCGCCTGCGTTACCGGAACCGGCAAGTTCATCTGCATCGGCCTCAACTATTCCGACCACGCCGCCGAGACCGGCGCCACCGTGCCGCCGGAGCCGATCATTTTCATGAAGGCAAGCTCGGCCATTGTCGGGCCGGATGACGACGTGCTGATCCCGCGCGGCTCGGAGAAAACCGACTGGGAAGTCGAACTGGCCGTGGTCATCGGCAAAACCGCCAAATATGTCAGCGAGGCCGATGCGCTCGACTATGTCGCCGGCTATAGCGTTGCCCACGATGTCTCCGAACGCGCCTTCCAGGCCGAGCGCCAGGGCCAGTGGACCAAGGGCAAGTCCTGCGACACGTTCGGCCCGACCGGCCCGTGGTTGGTGACCAAGGACGAGGTAGCCGATCCGCAGAACCTCAAAATGTGGCTGACCGTCAACGGCAAGACGATGCAGAACGGCTCGACCAAGACCATGGTCTACGGCGTAAAGTATCTGGTGTCCTATCTCAGCCAGTTCATGTCGCTGCACCCCGGCGACATTATCTCCACCGGCACCCCGCCCGGCGTTGGCCTCGGCATGAAGCCGCCGGTGTTTTTGAAGGCAGGCGATGTGGTGGAGCTCGGCATTGAAGGCTTGGGGCAGCAGAAGCAGACGTTCAAGGCTGACGTGTAGGCTTCTCTGTTCTCTCCTTGTGTCTCTGGAATGAGAAGAGGAAGGGGCGGTTTCGCGCCTTTCCTCTACCCCGTCGATCGGGGGAGAGGTGGCGAGCGAAGCTCGACGGAGTGGGGGCTCGATCCGCTCGTCTGTCGAAGCGACTGTACTGACACGTCAGTCCCTATCCTATGGCGGTTTTGGCTTGGGTCCAGGTCTTCCCCCACTCCGTCGCCGCTTCGCGGCGCCACCTCTCCCCCCTCCGGAGGGAGGGGAAAGGAAGAGGGTGTCAAGCTACTTCAACACCTTCCCATCAGCGCCAAACCGATACGTCTTCGCCGGATCCGGCGTCGCATACAGCGTGGCACCCGGCTCGGCATCATAAACACCAAAGATCCGCACGGTGATCAGACCGGCCTTCTCGCAGTCGAGATACAGATTGGTGTCGGCGCCGAGATGCTCGGCGTGCACCACCGTTCCCTTCCAGGCGCCGGATTTCGGATCGACGGTCAAATGTTCCGGCCGCACGCCGATGGTCTTGGCGGTTTCGCCGAGGCGGGCGCCGTCGACGAAATTCATCTTCGGTGAGCCGATGAAGCCGGCGACGAACTCATTTGCCGGCGAATTGTAGAGCTCCATCGGGCCGCCGATCTGCTCAATCCTGCCGGCATTGAGCACGACGATCTTGTCGGCCAGCGTCATCGCCTCGACCTGGTCGTGGGTGACGTAGATCATCGTTGCCTTCAGCCGGCGATGCAGCTGCGCGATCTCCAGCCGCGTGTTGACGCGCAGTGCCGCATCGAGGTTCGAAAGCGGCTCGTCGAAGAGAAAAAGCTTTGGCTCGCGCACCACGGCGCGGCCGATGGCGACGCGCTGGCGCTGGCCGCCGGAGAGTTCGGCCGGCCGTCTTTCGAGATAGGGCTCCAGCGACAGCATCGATGACGCGATGCCGATGCGGCGCTCGATTTCGGCCGCCGGCGTTCCTGCCTGCTTGAGGCCAAGGCCCATATTGTTCTTCACCGTCAGATGCGGGTAGAGCGCATAGGTCTGGAACACCATGGCGATGCCACGCTTGGCCGGCGGCGTGGCCGAGACGTCCGCGCCGTCGATGACGACGCGGCCCGAGGTCGAATCCTCCAGTCCGGCAATGACTCGGAGCAAGGTCGACTTGCCGCAGCCAGACGGGCCGACGAAGACGACGAATTCGCCGTCGTTCACTTCGAGGTTGATGCCCTTCAGCACCTCGACCGGCCCGAAGGCCTTTTTCACGTTCTCAATGTTCAGCGAGCCCACGGCGATCCTCCGGATTGGAATGTGGGCGCGAATGCAACCCGTGACGACAATTCTGCGGTCACAATCGCACCGCCTTTCCACTGCGCACGCTCTCGTCTGCGGCAAGGCAGACGGCGAGCGATTTGACCGCGTCGTCCATATGTTTGGTGAGATCCAGATCCTCGCGGATCGCCTTCAGCACGAAGGCCTGTTCGAGGTCGCAGAGGTCCTGATGGCCGGGTTCGCCTGCCATCGACAGCATTTCGTCGGCCTTGAGAAACTTGCCGTCCGCGCCGGTCGCGGCGCTGTGCAGGCGAATGGTCGAGGTCTTGGTGTGGGTGTCGATGTCGTCGGACTTGACGCCTTCCTTCATCACGATCGATACGCAGCCCTTGGGCGAGATCACGTCTTTCACGAAGAACGCCGTTTCCGAAATCATCGGCCCCCAGCCGGCCTCATACCAGCCGACCGACCCGTCATCGAACAGCACCTGCAGATGGCCGTAATTGTACATCGAGGGTGCCACCTCCTCGGTCAGCCGCACGCCCATGCCACGCACCTCGATCGGTTTGGCATCGGTGATCTGCAGCATGACGTCGAGATAGTGCACGCCGCAGTCGACGATCGGCGACGTCGTCTGCATCAACTGCTTGTGCGTCTCCCAGGTGTGGCCCGAGGATTGCTGATTGAGGTTCATGCGGAAAACGTAGGGGCCGCTTAGCTTGCGCGCTTCGGCGATCAGCCTGATCCAGGACGGGTGATGGCGCAGGATATAGCCGATCACCAGTTTTCTGCCATTGGCCTTCGCCGCCGCGACGACGCGCTTGGCGTCGGCCACCGTCGTTGCCAGCGGCTTTTCGACGAAGACATGGCAACCGGCCTCGAACGCCCTCACCGCATAGTCGGCATGGCTGTCGGAATAGGTGGCGATGCAGGCGACATCGGGCTTTTCGTCACGCAGGGCTTCATCGAAGGAGCGCCTTATGCCGTAACCCGACAGTCTGTCCGGCAGCGGCACGTCGGAGCGGTTGATCAGCGCTGCGATCTGAAAACCTGGATTGGCATGGTAGGCCAGCGCGTGGCTGCGGCCCATATTGCCGAGGCCGGCAACGACGACGCGAAGAGGTGTTTCAGAGTTCACTTGACGGCTCCGGACGTGATGCCGCGGATCAGCTGCCGCGAGAAGATGACGTAGAGGATCAGCACCGGCATGATCGCCAGCGACAGTGCGGCCAGGATGGCGTTCCAGTTGGTGACGAACTGGCCGAGGAAGAGCTGGGCGCCGAGCGTCACCGTCTTGGTTTCTTCTGACGGCGCCAGGATCAGCGGGAACCACAGATCGTTCCAGATCGGGATCATGGTGAAGACGGCGACGGTTGCCATCGAGGGCCTGACCAGCGGCAGCACCAGGCGGAAGAAGATGGTGTATTCGGACAGGCCGTCGATGCGGCCGGCATTCTTCAGATCGTCGGACACCTGCTTCATGAATTCCGACAGGATGAACACGGCAAGCGGCAGGCCCTGCGCGGTGTAGACCAGGATCAGCGCCGTCAGCGTGTTGACCAGCCCGCTCGCCACCATCAATTGCAGGATGGCGACGGTGCCCAGCCGGATCGGGATCATAATGCCGAGCGCCAGATAAAGCCCCATCAGCGAGTTGCCGCGGAAGCGGTATTCCGACAGCGCGAACGCCGCCATGGCGCCGAACAACAGCACGAAGAACAGCGAGGCGACGGTGACGACGAGGCTGTTCTGGAAATAGTGGATGAAGTCGCCCTGGCCGATCACCGTCGTGTAGCCGATCAGGTCGAAGGTTTTGGGCGTCGGCGGCGTCAGCGGCGCGCCGAAGATGCCCGCGCGCGACTTGAACGAGTTCATGATGACGAGGATCACCGGAAACAGCGCGATCGCCGTGTAGGTCAACAGGATCGCGTGGGCGCCGATGGTGCGGGGCACGGAACGGGTGGCGGTGCTCATTGGGAGGTCTCCTGACGCACACTTCCAAGGAATGGCGCCAAGGCACCCCCCTCTGTCCTGCCGGACATCTCCCCCGCAAGGGGGGAGATCGGATGTCGCGACTGCTTTCGCCAATCACCAACGCAGCAAGATGGCCGGCAAGGCCAACGCTGCCAATCTCCCCCCTTGCGGGGGAGACGGCCGGCAGGCCAGAGGGGGGTGTTCAAGCTCGACATCTCGCCCCTCAGAACTGGTAGCGACGCAGGCGCGTCTGGACGAGGAAGAGGTAGACGCAGACGCCGCCGAGGATGATCAGGAACATCATCGTGGCGATCGCCGCGCCCATATTGGGGTCGCCGGTCTGCAGCTGGAAACCGAAGAAGGCGCGATAGAGGAAGGTGCCGAGAATGTCGGTCGAATAGTTTGGCCCGGCGAGCGCCCCTTGCGCGGTGTAGATCAGGTCGAAGGCGTTGAAATTGCCGACGAAGGTGAGGATCGAGATGATGCCGATCGATGGCAGGATCAGCGGCAGCTTGATCTTCCAGAACTGCGACAGGCCGGTAATGCCGTCGCATTCGGCCGCCTCGATCACCTCTTCGGGAATCGACAGCAGGGCTGCGTAGATCAGCATCATCGGGATGCCGACGAACTGCCACACCGAGATCAGGCTAAGCGCCGTCAGAGCATATTGCTCCTTGCCCAGCCACGGCGTGAACAAGCTTTTCAGGCCGACAAGATCCATCAGATGCGGCGCCACGCCCCACAGCGGCGACAGGATCAGCTTCCAGGCGAAGCCGACGATGACGAAGGACAGGATCGTCGGAACGAAGATCGCCGTGCGGTAGAAGGCCGCGAATCTCAGTCTCGGGCTGGACAGCAGCGCGGCCAGCATGACGCCGATCGGGTTCTGCACCAGCATGTGGATGATGAAGAACCAGGTGTTGTTCCTGAGCGCGTTCCAGAAACCCACCGACCAGTTGGGGTCGCCGAACAGGGTGCGGAAGTTTTGCAGCCCGACGAAGACCTGATGCTGCTCGATGTTGCGGAACAGCGACAGCTGCAGCGTGCCGGCGAGCGGCAGGATCATGATCGCCGTGTAGACGAGCACCGCCGGCGCCAGGAAGATGCCGATGTGCCAGCGGAACGGTCTTTTCGGTCGTGTTTCTGCGGCCATGAGTTCAGTCCCCGCCGTCTCTCGGTTCCAAAGGGTATCGATCTAGATGATGCCTCGATGCACGGCCCGACCGTTCTTGCCCGATGCGGCAAGAACAAAGGCCTGCGACTGGTCAGCTAGCCTTTCCCCACAACAGCGAGGGTAAGGCCGAGAGGCGGTGCCGACAATCGCAATCTGAAAAACCAGGATAGTCCGAGACCGGCCAGGCATACGCCCGGCCGATCTCGTTGCCTGAGCTCTTACTTCGCCGGCTTGTACCAGCTGTCGAGACCGGTCTGCAGCTTCTTGGCCGCGGCTTCCGGCGTATCGGTGCCGTTGATGACGTTGGCCGATTCAACCCAGGTCTCGTTCTCGAGGTTCGGCGTGCCGCGCGACAGGATCTGGTAGGTCGAACGGATCGTCGGCTTGCACTTGGCGCGCCAGGAGACGAATTCCTGCGCCAGCGGGTCTGCCATCTTCACCGGCGAGGAGTTCAGGCTGAAGAAGCCCGGCAGCGCGTTGGCGTAGATGGTGGCGAAATCCGGCGAAGCGACCCAGGACAGGAAGGTCTTGGCCGCATCGGCGTTCTTCGAAGCGGCGTTCAGGCCCATGCCGATATCGGTATGGTCGGAGATGTAGCAGGTGTCGCCGGCCTTTTCGACCGGCGGCGGGAAGGCGCCCATCTTGAACTGGGCCTGGGTGTTGAACAGGCCGATTTCCCACGAGCCGGCCGGGTAGATGGCGGCGCGGCCGAGCGTGAACAGGTTCTGGCTGTCCGGATAGGTCTGCGCCTCGAAACCGTCACCCAGATAAGGCTTCCACTTGGCCAGTTCCTCATACGGCGCGACCCAGTCCTTGTCGGTCAGCTTCTGATCGCCCTTGATCAGCGCTGCGCGGCCGTCCTCGCCCTTCCAGTAGTTCGGGCCGATGTTCTGGTAGCCCATGGTCGCGGCTTCCCAGAGATCCTTGGTGCCCATCGCCATCGGGATGTAGGTGCCGTCGGCCTTGATCTTCTCGAGCGCGGCGAAGAACTCGTCGCGGGTCTCCGGCACCTTGATGCCGAGCTTTTCGAAGGCGTCCTTGTTGTAGATGAAGCCGTGAATGACCGAGGCCATCGGCACGCAGAAGCTCGCCTTGCCGTCGTCGGTCTGCCAGGCGGACTTTGCCACGGGCGAGAAGTTCTCCATGCCGGGCAGCGCCGAGAGATCGGCAAGGTTGCCCTTCTTGAACAGCTCGAGCGACTTGTCGAATGGGCGGCAGGTGATCAGGTCGCCCGCCGAGCCGGCGGCGAGCTTGGCGCCGAGCGCTGCGTCATATTCGGTCGGAGCCGACGGCGCGAACACCACCTTGATGCCCGGATTCTTGGCTTCGAAAGCCGGGATCAGCTTATCCTTCCAGATGGCAAGGTCGTCGCCGCGCCAGCTTTCGATGTTGAGCGTTACGTCGTCGGCATAGGCAACCCCGGCCGAGCCGAGAATGCTGGTGCCCAGAAGCAGTGCCGTCAGTAGTTTCGTTGTCATGCTCAGTCTCCCTGTTGACCTTTTTCAGGTTCGGTTTTGATGAGAACGGAGGCAGTGCGCCCCTTGCTCCCCTCTATAGCGGAAAGGGCCGGCCGCAGCTTCTGGCCGGCCTCTTCCAGTATCTTCTGCGCCGCGTCAGTGCTGTCGGCGCCTGCTGCGAGCAGAATGGCGGTCTTGACCGCGCCGCCGCTCTTCTCGAGCAGACGGGCCGCTTCGTCCGTGCCGCGCCCGCTGATCGCGGCGACGATGCGCGCCGCGCGGTCGCGCAGCTTGATGTTGTCGGCCATGAGATTGACCATGTAGCCGTCATGCACATGGCCGAGATGGATGGCGGTCAGCGTCGACAGCATGTTGAGCGCGATCTTCTGGGCAGTGCCGGCGCCCATGCGCGTAGAGCCGGCGATCAGTTCCGGCGGTGTTTCGAGCAGGATGGCGGTTTGTGCCTGGCGCAGCAGCGCAGAGTCCCTGTTGTTGGCGATGCCGATGGTGGCGGCGCCCCGACGGGCGGCTTCCTCGATCGCCTTGACGGCATAGGGCGTCGTGCCGCTGGCGGAAATGGCGATCAGGCAGTCGCCCTTGCCGAGGCCGGCCTTGGCGACCGCTGCCGCGGCCTCCTCGGTATCGTCTTCCGGCCCGCCGGCCAATGTGCGGAAAGCGTCGTCGCCGCCGGCGATCAGGATAGCAATGCGGTCGCGGTGAATACCGAAGGTGCCGGGCAATTCAAGCGCATCGGCCAGCGCCATCAGGCCGGAGCTGCCGGCCGCCGCATAGGCAAGCTTGCCGCCACTCTTCAACCCACCGGCGATGATTTCTGCTGCCCTGGCGATGGACGGGATGGCATGGCGCACAACTTTTGCGGCTTCGATCTGCGCGTCGGCCAAATAGGAAAGGATGGCGTCCGGGGCTTGGATATCCAGCCCCTCGGCATTCTGGTGAAGCGCTTCGGTGCGCGTTTCGGCCATCCCGGTTCCTCCAATACCAGAACAATACCAAAAAAATACCACTTGTCCACACGCATTAACGAATTCGCTGGCCAGAAATCGCTGAGCCGACGAAATGCATAGGTTTTTCAATAAAATACGGCTTAATCTTTTTGAAACGGAAATTAACCCTTGGCTATTGGTATTTTATTGGTATTATCCGCATGGAGGAGAAACCACGTGAATCTCGTGCTCGGAATCGATGGTGGCGGCACCAGCTGCAGGGCTGCCCTGGCAACAGCGGATGGCACTGTTGTTGGCCGCGCCAAAAGCGGCGCCGCCAACATACGCACCGACCTGACCGGCGCCCGCTCGAACATCGTCGAGGCCGCCAGGCAGGCGTTCCTCGCCGCCGGGCAGGATCCGGAACTGATCTCGCAAACACCCGCAATTCTCGGCCTTGCCGGCGCCAATGTCGGCACCTACCGGCAGCAGCTTGAAGCGATCCTGCCATTCAGCATCAGCCGCGTCGAGACCGACGCCGAGATCGCGCTGGAAGGCGCTGTCGGCTCCGGCGACGGCGCCATGGCGATCCTCGGCACCGGCACCGCCTATATGGCGCGCAGACAAGGCAAATCGCGCGCCATCGGCGGCTGGGGCTTCCAGGTTGGCGACCAGGGCAGCGGCGCCCGTATCGGCCGCGACCTGCTCGAACAGACACTGCTTGCCTATGACGGCGTCCGCGAAGGTTCGCCGCTGACGCAGAGCATGCTGGCCGTGTTCCGCAACAACCCGGAGGACGTCGTCGAATTCACCACCAATGCCAAGCCGGGTGACTTCGGCGGCTTCGCACCCAAGGTGTTCGAGCATGCCGGGAAGGGCGACAGCGTCGCCAACTGGATCCTCGACAGGGTGGTCGCCGATGTCGAAGCCTCGCTCGGCGCGCTCGACCTCTCAGAAGACGCGCCGCTGTGCCTGCTCGGCGGGCTGGCGCCGCTCTACGCGCCGCGGCTGTCTGCCCGCTACCGGGCGCTGCTGAAGCCGCCGCTCGACGACGCGCTGGGCGGCGCGGTGCAGATGGCGGTTCGCCTTTTCGCCGGACACGCGGAGGCAACTCGATGAGCGAGGCCGCCGACCAGATCTTCGCCACGCTCAAACATCAGGCGCAAAGCGGCGCGCCGCTTTATCTGCAGCTTCGCAAGAGCATCGAGGACGCGGTCAATCGCGGCCTGATCGGGCCGGGCGACGCGCTGCCTTCCGAGCGCGACATCGCCACCAAGGCCGATATTTCGCGGGTCACCGTGCGCAAGGCGGTGCAGGACCTCGTCAAGGGCGGCATCCTGGTGCAGCGCCACGGCTCCGGCACTTTCGTGGCGCCGCGCATGGAGCGTGTCGAACAGTCGCTGTCGCGGCTGACCTCGTTCACCGAAGACATGGCGCGGCGCGGCATGGCTGTGCGTTCGGCATGGCTCGACCGAGGCCTTTACGCACCTTCGCCCGACGAGATGATGGTGCTCGGCCTGTCGTCGAGCGAACTCGTGGCGCGCGTGGCGCGCCTGCGCATCGCCAACGACACACCGCTGGCGATCGAGCGCGCCTCGCTGTCGGCCAGCGTGTTGCCCGACCCGGCCGATATAGGCTCCTCGCTCTATGCGGCGCTGGAATTGACCGGCAACCGGCCGGTGCGCGCCGTGCAGCGCATTTCCGCCGCCAATCTCGGCGACAGCGACGCGCGCCTGCTCGAAGTGCCGCCAGGCATTGCCGGCCTGCACATCGAACGCATTTCCTATCTGGCGAGCGGCAAGGTGATCGAATTCACCCGCTCCATCTACCGGGGCGACGCCTATGATTTCGTCGCCGAACTGCGGCTGACAGGGCCGAGCGAAGAGGGCCGACCATGAGCACGACAGAAATGACCCATATGCGGCGCGAGATCGAGGAGGTCCCGCAAGCGGTCGCCCGCCTGCTCGACGGCTCCGGCGCCGTGTTGACCGAGGCCGGGCGCGGCATCCGCGAACGCGACCCGCAGTTTGTCGTCACCGTGGCGCGCGGCTCGTCCGACCATGCCGCCACCTTCATGAAATATGCCGTCGAACTGACCGCCGGCCTGGCCGTCGCGTCGGTCGGCCCGTCGATCGCCTCGATCTACGGCCGCAAGCTCAGGCTCGCCGGCTCGGCCTGCCTGGCGATCTCGCAGTCGGGCAAGAGCCCCGATATCGTCGCTATGGCCGAAACCGCGCGGGCGGGGGGCGCGCTGACCATCGCCATCACCAACACCGCTGATTCGCCGCTGGCGCGCGCATCGGACTATGCGATCGATATCCTGGCCGGCCCCGAGCGCAGCGTGGCGGCCACCAAGACCTTCATCAATTCGGCCGTCGCCGGCCTCGCTCTGATGGCGCACGCCACCGGTGACGATGCGCTGTTGGCCGCACTTGCCCGCCTGCCGGAGCATTTCGGCAAGGCGATCGCCTGCGACTGGATGAGCGTGCTGTCTGAGACGATCGAGAAGCAGAAATCGCTGTTCATCCTCGGCCGCGGACCGTCGGCGGCGATGGCCAATGAGGCGGCGCTGAAATTCAAGGAGACCTGCGGCATGCATGCGGAAGCCTACAGCGCCGCCGAAGTCATGCACGGCCCGCTGGCGCTGATCGGCCCCGATTTTCCGGTGCTGGCGCTGGCTGCGCGCGACGCCTCCGAACCGTCCATTGCCGAGGCCGCCGACAGCCTGGCGGCCAAGGGCGCGCCGGTGTTCGTCACCTCCGCACTTGGCAAACGCGCTGTGCGCCTGCCGCATGTCGCCACCGGCCACCCGCTGACCGATCCGCTGACGCTGATCGTCTCCTTCTACATGTTCGTCGAGGCCTTTGCCCGCCATCGCGGTCTCGACCCGGACACGCCGCGCAATCTTCGCAAGGTGACGGAGACAGTATGAGCGATCGCTTTGCCCTGACTGGCGCCCGGGTTTTCGACGGCGACGACTGGCATGAAGGCCACGCACTTGTCGTGCGCGACGGTCTCGTCGAGGCCATTTTGCCCGCCGGCGCCATCGCCTCGGATATCCGCGTCGTCGACACCGGCGGCGGCGTGCTGACGCCGGGCTTCGTCGACCTGCAGGTCAATGGCGGTGGCGGCGTCATGCTCAATGACCACCCCGATGTCGCTTCGATCGAGACCATCTGCCGCGCACATGCGCCCTTCGGCACGACGGCGCTGCTGCCGACTCTGATCACCGACACATCAGACATCACCGCCGCCGCTGTCGCCGCCGGCGAGGCAGCGGCGCGCCAGAAGGTGCCTGGGTTTCTCGGACTGCATCTCGAAGGCCCGCATCTGTCGGTCGCCCGCAAGGGCGCACATGATCCGGCGCTGATCCGGCCGATGACGGACGCCGACCAGGCGATGCTGATCGCCGCGCGGCAAAAACTACCGGTGCTGCTCACCACCATTGCCCCGGAATCCGTCGAGCCGGCGCGCGTCGCGGCACTCGCCAAGGCCGGCATCATCGTCAGCCTTGGCCATTCCGATACCGGCTATGCCGCCGCCAGCGCCTTTGCAGAGGCCGGCGCCTCGATGGTCACCCATCTGTTCAACGCGATGAGCCAGATCGGCAATCGCGAACCTGGACTGGCGGGGGCTGCCATCGACATCGGCAGCTTGTCCGCCGGTCTCATCGCCGACGGCATCCATGTCGACCCGGCCACGATCAAGATCGCGCTGCGCGCCAAGCAAGGTCCCGGCAAAATCGTGCTGGTCACCGACGCCATGGCGACAATCGGCACCGACATGACGTCGTTCACACTCAACGGCCGCACCATCTATCGAAGGGATGGCAGCCTGAGGCTCGCCGACGGAACGCTGGCGGGCGCCGATCTCGATATGATCTCGGCCGTTCGTTTCATCCACCGCGTCGTCGGGGTCGAGCTTTCCGAGGCCTTGCGCATGGCCTCGCTCTATCCGGCGCAAGCAATCGGCCAGTCGCACCGGCTGGGCCGATTCGCCAACGGCACGGCCGCGGACATGGTCGCGCTGTCGGACGATCTCGACACGAAGGGCGTCTGGATCGGCGGCGAAAAGGTTTTTGCGGCCGGTTCCGCCACTGCGTTGATTTCAGGTTCAAGTCGGCTGACGTCATGAAACCTTTTGATTTTGAGGTCGTTGTCGGAGCGTATGTCCGAGGCGAAACCCAAATTGAAACAGGCCGACGGCATCAAACCGCGCGATGCCTTGAAGCCGCGACAGCAAGCGCCGCGTGACCAGAGGCCACGCCACGAGGAGTTGCGCGAAAAAAAGCCGTCGGCCGCCGAAGCTGCCCCGGAGGTCGACGGCCAGCCGGGGCCACCGCCGGAGGCTGTCGAGCCCGATCCGCAACTGACGCCCGAAGAGGCCGAGCAGGCGCGCAAGAAATATCTGCTGCGGCGTTTCTGGATCAGCGCGCGCGGTTACTGGAGCCGGCGCGGCGACCGGCTCGCTTGGCCATTGACGATAGGGGTGCTGCTGCTGATCTGCATCAATATCGGCTTCCAGTATGGCATCAATGTTTGGAACCGCTCGATGTTCGATGCCCTCGAGCAGCGCAACGCCCGCAGCGTCTATTTCCTCAGCGCCGTCTTCGTGCCGCTGGTGATCTGCAGCGGCAGCCTTGTCGTCGCGCAGGTCTACCTGCGCATGACGATCCAGCGCCGCTGGCGTTCCTGGCTGACCACCGCGGTCATTGCGCGCTGGCTGGCAAGCGGTCGCTACTACCAACTGAACCTCGTCGGCGGCGACCACCAGAACCCCGAGGCCCGCATGACCGAGGATTTGCGGATCGCCACCGAGTCGCCGGTCGATTTCATCGCCGGCGTTCTCAACGCGTTCCTGTCGGCCTCGACCTTCATCGTCGTGCTGTGGACCATCGGCGGCGCGCTCACCCTGCCGATCGGCGGCGAGAGCATTACCATTCCCGGCTTCCTGGTCATCACCGCGATGATCTATGCCGCCATCACCTCGACCTCGATGGTGGTCATCGGCCGCAATTTCGTCCAGCTCTCCGAGCGGAAGAACCAGGCGGAGGCCGAATTGCGCTACACGCTGACGCGCGTGCGCGAAAACGGCGAGAGCATCGCCTTGCTGGGCGGCGAGGAGGAGGAGCGCAGCGGCATCGACAGGAATTTCGGCCATGTGCTGAGGCAATGGGCGCTGCTGACAGGCCAGCACATGCGCACGGCGGCGGTGTCGCAGGGATCGAGCCTGTTTGCGCCGGTCGTGCCGATCCTGCTGTGCGCGCCAAAATTCCTCGAAGGCTCAATGACGCTTGGCGAGGTGATGCAGGCAGCGTCTGCCTTTGGTATCGTGCAAGGCGCGTTCGGATGGCTGGTCGACAACTACCCGCGTCTTGCCGACTGGAACGCCTCCGCGCGGCGCATAGCTTCGCTGATGATGTCGCTCGACGGGCTCGAGCGTGCGGAGCAAAGCGACGCGCTCGGACGCATCCAGCACGGCGAAACCGATGACGGTGCGATGCTCAGCCTCGACAATCTCTCCGTCACGCTCGACGACGGCACCGCCGTGGTCAAGGAGACCGAGGTTGCAATCGAACCCGGTGAGCGGGTGCTGGTGGCCGGCGAATCAGGCTCAGGCAAGTCGACGCTGGTGCGGGCCGTCGCGGGCCTATGGCCGTGGGGCGGCGGCGGCGTCAATTTCCACGCCGGCAGGCGTCTGTTCATGCTGCCGCAACGCCCTTACATCCCCTCGGGCACGCTTCGCCGCGCGGTCGCCTATCCCGCGGCGGCGGACAAGTGGACGATCAAACAGATCAAGGCCGCCCTCGACAAGGTCGGCCTTGCCTATCTTGCCGAAAGGATCAAGGAAGAAGCGCCATGGGACCAGACGCTGTCGGGCGGCGAAAAGCAGCGCCTCGCCTTCGCGCGCCTGCTGCTGCACCGCCCCGATATCGTCGTGCTGGATGAAGCAACCTCGGCGCTCGACGAGAAGAGCCAGGACACCATGATGGCGACGGTGATCCGCGAATTGCCTGATGTCACCATCATCAGCGTGGCGCACCGGGCCGAGCTGGAAGCCTTCCACAGCCGCAAGATCACCCTCGAACGGCGCGAGGGCGGCGCCAAGCTTGTCAGCGACATCAATCTCGCCCCACGCAAGCGCAACCTGCTGAAGCGCGCCTTGTGGGGTTCCGGCAGCCGGGCCGAAAGGCCGCGCAAGGAGTAAGGCGCCCCTGCCCCAGCGCAACTATGATGCGTATATGTCCTTGTAGGTATCGCGCAGCAGGTTCTTCTGTACCTTGCCCATGGTGTTGCGCGGCAGTTCATCGACGAAGATCACCCGCTTCGGGTGCTTGTATTTCGCCACCCGCCCGGCGATGGCGCCGAGAATTTCGGCATCGGTGATCGGCGATGACGGCGCACGCACGACGACGGCGGTGACGCCTTCGCCGAAATCCGGATGGGCAACGCCGATGACGGCGCTTTCGCTAACCCCGTCGAGCGCGTCGATCTCGCTTTCGAGTTCCTTCGGATAGATATTGTAGCCGCCCGATATGATCAGGTCCTTGCCGCGGCCGACAATGTGGACGTAGCCGTCGGCGTCGACCATACCGAGATCGCCGGTGATGAAAAAACCGTCGGCGCGGAATTCCGCCTTGGTCTTCTCCGGCATACGCCAATAGCCGCCGAAGACGTTGGGGCCTTTGACCTCGATCATGCCGACCTCACCCTGCGCAAGTGCTGCGCCGCTGTCGGGATCGGCGATGCGAAGCGTGACGCCGGGCAAGGGGAACCCGACCGTACCGGCGCGCCGCTCGCCCTCATAGGGGTTCGAGGTGTTCATGTTGGTCTCGGTCATGCCGTAGCGTTCGAGGATCGCGTGGCCGGTGCGCTCGCGCCAGGCCTTGTGCGTCTCGGCCAAAAGCGGCGCCGAGCCGGAAATGAACACACGGATGTTTTTTGCCGCCTCATGGGCCAGCCCATCCTGCTGCAGCAGGCGCACGTAGAAGGTCGGCACGCCCATCAGGGCCGTGGCACGCGGCATCAGCGAGACGATGCGGGCCGGATCGAACTTCTGCTCGAACAGCATCGAGGCGCCGGCCATCAGGACGACATTGGTGGCGACGAACAGGCCGTGCGTGTGGAAGATCGGCAATGCGTGGATCAGCACGTCGTCTCCAGTGAAACGCCAGTGCTCGACCAGCACGCGCGCGTTCGAAGCAAGGTTCTCGTGGCTGAGCATGGCGCCTTTCGAACGGCCGGTGGTTCCCGACGTGTAGAGGATTGCCGCGAGGTCATCCGACCCGCGCGCCACGTCATGAAAATCCGTCGGCAGCCGCGAGGCCTGGTCGGTCAGCGATCCCCGGCCGTCGCGGCCGAGCGTGACGGTGACGGCGCCCGTCTTTTCCGCCAGCGCGCCGATATCGGCCGCTCTTGCCGGATCGCAGACGACCAGGCGTGGTTCCGCGTCGCCGAAGAAATACTCCAGCTCGGCCAGCGTATAGGCGGTGTTGAGCGGCAGGAAGACGGCGCCGGCTCGCAAGCAGGCGAGATAGAGCATGACCGCTTCCGGGCTCTTCTCGACCTGCACGGCAATGCGGTCACCGGGTTCGACATCCAGTTGCAAGAGCGCATGCGCAAGCTGCGCCGAGCGGGCCAGCATATCGCCATAGGTGAGCAAGCGGCCATCATCGGTTTCCATCAGCAAGCGCGCTGGCGCCGGCATCCGGGACCGGAACGCATCGAACAGATGATTGCTCATGAAGACTTCCCTGGGTGCGGCGGCGCTGGGCATGCGCCTGTCGCGGCATGCCTCGGCGGCGAGAGTTCGCGGTTCTTGGCCGCGCCGTCAAGTCCGTCGGCAGCGGTTCACGCCAGCCGCGCCGACGCAGGTCGAGCGCAAGAGACCCGCCAGGAAACGACTGCTATCGCCGAGCGCGTTTGCCGGCGAGTTCCTTCGTTTCGTCGTCCTGCTCGAAGCGTTTCATGCACATGGCTGCAGTCAACCGGTAGTGGTTGAGCAGTGCCTCGACGGCACCGTCGGCATTGCCGTCCAAGGCACATTCGGCGATCAGGCGATGCTCGCCGAAATCATCGCGCTGGACGCCTTCGCCATCATTGGCCATTTGCCGGTAGCGATAGGCGTGATCGGAGAGCTGGTCGCAAAACCCCACCAGCCATTGCGACCGGCAGGCCGAAATCAGCATCCTGTGAAAGATGCGATGCAGCCTCTCCCAATCGGGATTGAGCGAGACGAGGTTCTGCGGCGAAAAACGTGACGCACGGCCCAGGCGATGCAGCGCCAGCACGAGTTGTTCTTCCCATTCGGCGGTGCGGTGGGCGATGGATTCGCGAAGCGCCCGCTCCTCGAGCCAGCAGCGGGTGCGCGTCAGCTCTTCGAGTTCCGACGCACTGACCGGCATGATGAAAAAGCCGCGCTGGTCGTGCCGACCGAGAAGTCCTTCCGAGGCGAGGCGATTGAGAGCCTCGCGGACAGGTGAGGCGCCGGCCCCATATTTGGAGACCACCCATTCGACCCGCAGTTTGCTCTCGGTTTCAAGGACACCGCCGAGAAGATCGTCCCGCAATTGCTGATAGACCGTAGTGGCAAGCGTGCTCTTCGGTCCCGCAGCGTCGTCGTTCAGATTGGCAGCTCCGTATGTCATAGCGACTCCTTGTCCCCAGGACTTGTCCTGGGCGATTCGAGTCTGAAAGCATTCGCCTTCTCGTACTTGTACCATACAGTGCGAGCATTCGCCTGCTCAAGCAGAAGATCACGTTATTGTACTTTAGCACGAAGGAATATGCGGCATTCCGGAGCTCAATGCTGTAATTCCGCGCATTTTCACAACCTGTGGAAACTTAACATGTTTTGTATGCACGCAGGAGAATCTGTCTTTCTGTTCTTTTGTATGCGCGCGAGATCAACTGTCTGCTTTGGGCATAGGCCGGCGGACCTTGAGACCGAATCAGGCAACCGCTCAGCCCGATGCCGTTGCGCATCAGATCTTCACAAGCCCCGCCCGGGACCAGAACCTTAGCCGGCATGTCGGGCCGACCGCGGGAACACCGCCGGTCAGCCGGCTGCGTTGTCGGCTGCCGTCCTGATCGCCTGGATGTTCTGACGATAAGCCTCGACGCTGCCGCCCTTGAAGATGGCGGCGCCCGCCACCAGCACGTCGGCGCCGGCAGCGGTGACCAGCGGCGCGGTTTCGGCTGAAACACCGCCGTCGATCTCGATGCGGATCGGCCGGCCGCCGATCAGGGCCTTGACCCGCTTCACCTTGTCGACAACCGCCGGGATGAAGGCCTGGCCGCCGAAGCCCGGATTGACGGTCATGATCAGGATCAGGTCGAGCCGGTCGAGCACGTATTCGACCACGCTTTCCGGCGTCGCCGGATTGAGCGACACACCGGCCTTCTTGCCAAGGTTCCTGATGGTCTGCAGCGAGCGGTCAAGATGCGGGCCGGCCTCGGCATGGACGGTCAAACCGTCGCAGCCCGCCTCGGCAAAAGCGGCCAGATAGGGGTCGGCCGGGGCAATCATCAGATGGCAGTCGAAGAAGGCCTTGGTGCGGTTGCGGATCGCCTTGATCACCGGCGGGCCAAAGGTGATGTTGGGCACGAAATGCCCGTCCATAACATCAAGATGGATCCAGTCGGCGCCGGCCGCCGCCACCGCTTCGACCTCATCGCCGAGTTTGGAAAAATCCGACGCCAGCACCGATGGTGCAATCAGGGTCTTTCTGCTCATGGGTGCGGCCTTTCCGAGTGTCCTTCTCGTTCGGCCACCCTATCGACTGCCTAATGTGCCACAGCCGACTTGTCGAGGGTGCAGGCGCGGGCACCGCGCAGGCTGACGTGCCAGCATCCCCGATCACGTGCGGCCAATTCCCGCTTGCCCCCACAGCTACGAAGAAAAACCCGCCGAATTGCTCCGGCGGGTTTCTGGTCTCGTGTCGAGCAGTGGTTATTGCTGCTGGAGTTTCAGGATTCTGTCTGGAACCGGATCCTGTTGCTGTTCGACCTGCGGCCTGCGCCGTGGCAATACCTGCTGCAGCAGCAGGCCGGGGTTGAGCTCCAGCGACGGTTGTCCGCGGACGGGCCGGCAGTTCGGATAGCGCCCGATCGTGCCTTCCGGGCAGCGCCGCCTGATGATCGGCTGGCATTGGCCATTGATCATCTGCGAGCCCGGTGCGCATTCCACCTCCTGTCTGGGCTTGCGGCATGCGCCGTTGATCACCTGCGTCCCACGCGGACAGACACACTCGCCACGCTTGTTGTGGACCTGGCCGCGTATGTCGCATTGCTCTTGCGTCGGCTGCTTGCGCCGGCAGGCATTGCCCCGCACCTCGGTACCCCTCGGGCAGACACAATTGCCGTTGGTGTCGTGGACCTGACCACGGATGGTGCACTGGTCAGGCTTTGGCCGGATCGGACGACAGGCGCCGTTGCGCACCTCGGTCCCTCTCGGGCAGACGCAGTCTCCATCCGCGTCGTGAACCTGACCACGGATCGTGCACTGCTCAGGCTTTGGCTGGATCGGGCGGCAGGCATTGCCCCTGATCTCGGTTCCCCTGGGGCAGACACAATCGCCATCCGCATTGTGGACCTGGCCACGGATGGTGCACTGCTCGGGCTTGTCGGTCCTGACACATCTGCCGTTCTCGAGCCCGGTTCCGCGTGGGCAGACGCAACGGCCGTCCTCGGTGCGGATCTGGCCTTCGAGCAGCACACAGCGCTTCGGCTGTTCCGGCTTCGGCACGATACCACCGCCCGGCGAGCACTGGCCGTTGCGGTAGGTGGTGCCTTCCGGGCAAACGCAGCGGCCGGCATCGTTCATGACGAAGCCTTGCGAGCATTCCTTCTTCGTCTCCTGGCCAATGGTGAAGGGATGGCAGGCATAGGCCTTGCCGCGATCGCCCTCGATGTTGGCCTGGTCGTCGGAAAGCACGTCGCCACCGCCTTGCACCCGTGTGTCGGGAGAGAGCACGCCGACGCAGTTCTGGCCGCTGACATTGCCCTGCAGATTGGCCAGGCGACCGTCGTCGGGAATGACCACGGTGACATGGTGCACCCGGCTTTCGCCGGCGCCGAGCGACAAATTGGCAATGCAGGATAGTGGCAAGATTGCCGGTTCCGGCGAACAGCCAAAGGGCGGATCGATCGACGTGATCTCAACGCCTTCCAGCCTGCCGAGACCCTCCACGCCGATCGCATCGCCAATGCGGACCGGCCCGGAGAAGGGGGTCGTTCCGTCATTGGTGATGGTGAGCTCGAACGAACAGGGTTGGCCGAGCCTGCATTCACGGTCGCCGGTCTTTTCGACACGGATGGTCGAAGAACCGCCGCCCTTGGCGCAGGCCTGGCCAAAGGGATAGACGACGTCGTCGCCCGGTGCCGGCCCATAGGAGCCGCGCGCGCAGTTTTCGAACGCGCCATTGGCCGAGACCGTCACGTCGAAGTGGCGGCTGGTTCCAGGTACCATGACGGCACCGGGAATCTGGCACGACAGCGCGTTGGCCGGAACCGGTCCACACGCCCATTCCGCACCGTCAGGGGTGACGGTTTGGATCTGGACAGGCGCGCCGCCGGCAACCAGCGTGGCGGCATCGTTGACCCGCACCGGGCCGGTGGGGGCAGCGGTGCCAAGGCTGATGACGGTGATGCGGCAAGAGATGACCGCAGCGCCGGCGAGCGAGCCGTTGCACACCTTGGTGATGCGCAAGGTCGGCTTGCCGCCATTGGGATGACGGAAGCGTTCCTTTGCGCAGGCCTTGTTGTTGGTGAGATCGTTTTCACCGGGGATGGGCTTCACCGTCGCGCAATTCTCGACAGTGTCCGACTGGTAGCCGGCTGGCATGACCGCCTTGACGACGATCGGCGTCGAGCCGCCCGGAGGCAGCGAGATGCCCGCATTGTCGCAGCGGAACAGCCCGGGGCCGGTTGGTACGCAGGTCCATGGCGGGCTCGGGCCGAAGGTCGAGGAGGCTGGCGCGCCGGCCGGATAGCTGTCTATCACGGTCAGCGGCCCGTTATAGGTCGACGTGCCGTTGTTGATGATGTCGATCACGAAATAGCAGATGCCGTCGGCCGTGCAGACCGGGACGCGGGCACGCTTCTTCAGGATCAGGTCAACCTTCTTTTCGACCGGCGGCCGGCAGTCGCGGTCACGATCGCCACGCCGGCAGACCGGGATCGAGGCACAGCCGCGGTCGTTCGACTGGCTGCCGAACAGCGGCTTGCCGCTGGCCCCATAATTATAGGTGGCGCAGTTGCGTAAAGCACCGCCTTGCCAGCCTCCGGCCGGCTTGAAGCCGAGCTTGAGGTCGACGGAGGCCCCCGGATTGAGCGTGGTCACCGGATGGGTGCAAATCATAGGGGTGGTGCCGGGTACGCAGACCCAGGGCGGATTGGGCCCTGAATCGAGCGTCGAGCCGGCCGGCAGCGTCACCTCGTCGAGCACGATCTTGCCGTGGTAGGCACCGGTGCCGACATTGGTGACCCTGATGGTGAAGTCGCAGCCGCCGCCCATCGTGCAACGCGTCACGTCGGCGCGTTTCTCAACCTTGAGGTCTGGCTCCTTGTCCTTGGGCGGGCACCTCTGGTCACGCGGGATGACGATGTCGATGGTCTGCGTGCAGCACAGGCCCCAGCCTTCCTTCGGACCGGCATAGGTTTCGATGCCGGTGACGATGAGGTGGATGACGTCGCCGGGCGATGCGCCGACGATCTTCCAGTTGAGCACACCGCCGCCCGCCGGCACCAATTGGGTGTCGGGAATGATGGTGATGCCTGATGTGGTCGTCGACACCTGCACCCACTTGCCGCCCATCTCCGGTCCGACCGGCATGTGGTAGATGAAGGCGCCGCCGCCGGGCACGCAGTCGACGGTGCCGCGCTCCACCTTGAAGCATTCCTTGCCGGGAGGTGGCGGCGGCGGGTTGCACTTGGTGACGTCGATCTTGATCGAGGTCTTCACGCCGGTCTTGAAGTCGCCGTCGTCGGGCTTGCTCGGATCCTGCGACGGGATGATGGTCCCGGTGCCCGGTCCGGCGGTCACCTTGATCATCCCCTGGTTGTCGACGATCGTCGGCGCGGGAAATGCCGCATGATCGATCTTGGCCGTGATCTTGAAGTTGATGACGCGCTCGTTGGGAGCGCCGGCGCCGTCGAGATCGGAAGTGGAGATGCGGAAGTCTGAAACAACAGCGGTATCGTTGGGACCCGCCGAGGTGCTGATCGTCGCGCCCGGCAGTGGTCCGCCGGATGAATCCGTGCCGTCGCCGGACACATTGACGTTGACGATCTCAAGGCCGTGCGGAAGCTGGTCCTTGAAGTCGACCCGGACCTTCTTCAGCCTGGCCTCAAGGCTCGGGTCGGCAAGGCCCTGCGGATCGCCGCGCAGGCCGAAGCTCAGCGAATAGACGACGTAGTCGCAGCCTCGTTGAGTGCCTTTCTTGGTGAAGAAGGGCACGACCCGGTCGGGCCTCGGAGTGATGACGCGCGAACTGTCGAGATCGAGCTTCAGCTCCGGGGTGATCGGGGCAGCGTCTTCCGCAAAGCCTTGCACCGGGGTTAGCATGGCGACCGCGATACCGGCCGCCATCAGCCAGCGCGCGCCGCGCCTGGCGTATGACAGGGGTTTCATGATCGTCTCCATGACGGTTTCTTGAGTGTTGGTTGCGAGCGGGGAGAGTTCGAGATTTTTCATCTTCCCCTCCTCAACGTTCGCAACTGACGGCTGGGGTCCTGAGCGGCAAGGTCATCTTGCAGCAAGGGTAGTAGCCACCCTTGTCCTTGTCGGACTTCCTGTAGAAGCAAAGCCCAACATCCACTCTGTCGCCCGGATAGTGGCCGGTAATGTCGATCGTGTAAGGCTGGCCGGGCGCATGCGACTGGGATGACGTCACCCCGACGCCTGGCGTCCTGGACTTTGTCTCATTCGAAGGTTGGGCCTTGATCGAATCGCCGCCGAAGCCGGCATGGTCATGGAGATAGAGATCGGCCTGGAGGCCGCGAGGCGTGCAGTAATACCTGATATCCTCGACATCGATGCACGGAGGCAGATTGCCGGGCGGTGGGAAGTCCGGCGGGTAGAAGGGGGGCAGGTAGCCGCCCGGGATTTCTTCATAATAGCCGGCGCGGCCTTCACAAGGATGCCAGACGGCGACGTCGCCGACATGGCCCTCGACCTCCGGGTCTTCGAAATAGCCGTCGAAGTCGACGAACCAGGAGCCGGAGGGCGGCACATTGGCCGGCTTGACCAGCTCTTTCGGCGTGATCTGCACGCCGTGCACGGCGAGCGGCCCGCCGGCGGCGAGCTGTTCGGCGAGAGCCGGATTGTCGCGCAATTTGTCGCCGGTGTTGACCAGCGTCTGCGTGCAGACCGATGTGTCGAGAGTGCCGTCGGAATCATAGCCATACTGCAGGTCGAGACCGCCGGCCGACTGCCGGTTGCCCTGCGGGAAGCCGACCGCATATTCCTGCGGCACTTCGACCCAGACCGATTCCGTTTCCGGATCGTCCGGGTTCTCTCTGAAGTAGCGGATGACCTCGCCCTTGCCGGAATCGGCGAACTGGCTGTAATCGTAGCGGTTCTCGACCGGGCCGCGCTGGGCCAGGTACATGAAGCCGCTGTTGTCGAAGGCGATGTCGGTGACGGCGTAGTCCTTGTCGGCCTTGACCGTCAGTTCCCAACGCGGGTCGCCGGCAAAACTGCCGTTGCGGGCAATGCCCACCGACCAGATTTCAGACTTTTCACCGACCGAATAATAAAGCCGGCCGCCATGATAGGAGACGGCCCAGATGCGGCGCTCGTCCTGCGTGTAGCCCCAGCTGTCGGGGTCTTCGCTGTCGAAAGCCGCACCCTGTATGTCCATCACCGAACCATCGTCGGCGATCGGAGCTAGCCCATGCGCCGGGCGCCCGGCAACGCCGTGGTCGAAACTGTCGATCAGCGCGCCGATGGCGTCGATGCGATGGACCAGGCCGGTATCGAGGTCGGAGGCGAAGAACTGGCGGTGAGTGGCGTCGAAAGTGAGATTGCCGATGCCGGGACCGCTGTTGGTGTCGATGTCGGCGAATTTGGAGACCTGGCCGGTGATGCCGTCGATCTTCCAGATGGTGCCCGGCCCGCCACCGTTTTCGGTGCCGAACTGGCCGTCCATGAAGGTGGCGCCGGCCGCGCCGCGGCGCTGCCGCTCGGGGCGGCCGTCATCGTCGGCGTCCAGGGTGACGATGCGGATGCCGTGCAGCGAGGTGGCGCCGGCATAGAGATTGGGAATGCCCGATGGAACGCCGTCGCGCACGCCGTCATCATAGGTGACGCCGAACACCTGGCCGATCTGCTCCGCCGTCACCTCGAGGGGCGGCGGGGTGTTGACCAGTTGCCCGGAGGCCGGGCCGCCCAGATGCGAGACGTCGAACACGCGCAAGGTGGCGCGCGTGGTGTCGATGAAGGTTTCGTCGACCGGATCGACGCCGGGCGGCAGGCCCCCTTTTTCGGAATCAGGAGGGTCGAAATTGGGAATGATGGTGCCGGAAAATCCGGTCACCGCCATCGAACCGGGATAGATGATCCGGGTTTCCTGCGCCTGCGCGGCGCCCAGCCACAGGCCGAGTGCCAGCGCCAGCAACCCGCCTGGATGCACAGCGCGGCGCAAGCCGCCATCAAGAGACGACACGAACGAGCCGCGGATGCGAGACATGACACTACCCCCCGTAGTCGACGGGAGAACGTCGGGTCTGGCCGCGCAAATCAGGGCAAGGCGCGGCGGTCCGGCTCGTTCTTCCCTGATCGAATTGTCTGCTTTCCTCAAAATCACGATACGCCTGCTCTTACGCAGGGTCAACGGAATCAGCGGGAAGCCCAGCGCATCGACCTCGTCCCGAAGGCGTTGGTCGCGCCGAGCTCCTGTTGTTCCCGGAGACCGCAGAGCCTCTGGGTTATTGGTCATGGGGGCTTCCTTTCCGGGCCGCACCATGCGGCACCTGGAGATCAGTCGCGGGCGGAAGTGGAAAGGTTCATGGAAGCCTTGCGCAGAATGCTTGCGCGCGATGCCGCCTGTTCTTATATACGCGCCAAGCCGTTCGGCGCCGGAATGCCGGTTGCCGGAACGGGATTTCTTGTGAACAGGGGCTTTCGTCGGAACGCCTGTACGGGTCCTGAGAGCCTGCTTAGCGGAGAGACTAGAAAAATGGCAAAAGTAATCGGTATTGATCTCGGCACCACCAACTCCTGCATCGCCATCATGGATGGCAAGGAGCCGAAGGTAATCGAGAATGCGGAAGGCGCGCGCACGACGCCTTCCATCGTCGCCATCTCGGGCGACGACGAACGTCTGGTCGGCCAGCCGGCCAAGCGCCAGGCGGTCACCAATCCTGAAAACACCATCTTCGCGGTCAAGCGCCTGATCGGCCGCCGCTATGACGATCCGGTGACGGAGAAGGACAAGAAGCTTGTCCCCTACAAGATCGTCAAGGGCGACAATGGCGATGCCTGGGTCGAGGCCGGCGGCAGGAAGCAGTCGCCCTCGCAGATTTCGGCCATGATCCTGCAGAAGATGAAGGAGACGGCGGAAGCCTATCTCGGCGAAAAGGTCGAGAAGGCGGTCATCACCGTTCCAGCCTATTTCAACGACGCCCAGCGCCAGGCGACCAAGGACGCCGGCAAGATCGCCGGCCTCGAAGTGCTGCGCATCATCAACGAGCCGACCGCGGCAGCGCTTGCCTATGGCCTCGACAAGAAGGAAGGCAAGACCATTGCCGTCTATGACCTTGGCGGCGGCACGTTCGATATTTCGGTGCTCGAAATCGGCGACGGCGTGTTCGAGGTCAAGTCGACCAATGGCGACACCTTCCTCGGCGGCGAGGATTTCGACATGCGCCTGGTCGAATACCTGGCGGCCGAGTTCAAGAAGGAACAGGGTATCGACCTGAAGAACGACAAGCTTGCCCTGCAGCGCCTCAAGGAGGCGGCTGAAAAGGCCAAGATCGAGCTGTCGTCGACCACCCAGACCGAGATCAACCTGCCCTTCATCACCGCCGACGCGACCGGGCCGAAGCACCTGACGCTGAAGCTGACGCGCGCCAAGTTCGAGCAGCTGGTCGACGACCTGGTCCAGCGCACGATTGCCCCTTGCAAGGCGGCGCTCAAGGATGCCGGCCTGAAGGCCGGCGAGATCGACGAAGTCGTCCTGGTCGGCGGCATGACGCGCATGCCCAAGATCCAGGAGATCGTGAAGCAGTTCTTCGGCAAGGAGCCGCACAAGGGCGTCAATCCGGATGAAGTCGTTGCTCTCGGCGCCGCCATCCAGGCCGGCGTGCTGCAAGGCGACGTCAAGGACGTGCTGTTGCTCGACGTGACGCCGCTGTCGCTCGGCATCGAGACGCTGGGTGGCGTGTTCACCCGCCTGATCGAGCGCAACACGACGATCCCGACCAAGAAGAGCCAGGTGTTCTCGACGGCCGAGGATAGTCAATCGGCCGTGACCATCCGGGTCTTCCAGGGTGAGCGTGAAATGGCCGCCGACAACAAGGCGCTCGGCCAGTTCGACCTGGTCGGCATTCCGCCGGCGCCCCGCGGCGTGCCGCAGATCGAGGTCACCTTCGATATCGACGCCAACGGCATCGTCAACGTTTCGGCCAAGGACAAGGGCACCGGCAAGGAGCACCAGATCCGCATCCAGGCATCGGGCGGTCTTTCGGACGCCGACATCGAGAAGATGGTCAAGGACGCCGAGGCCAATGCCGAGACCGACAAGAAGCGGCGTGCGCTGGTCGAGGCCCGCAACCAGGCCGAAGCGCTGCTGCATTCCTCGGAGAAGTCGCTGAAGGAATATGGCGACAAGGTTTCGGAAGGCGAGCGCACGGCGATTTCCGACGCGATCGCGGCGCTTAAGACCGCGACCGAAGGCGACGACCCGGCCGACATCGAAGCCAAGAGCCAGGCGCTTGCCGAGGCTTCGATGAAGCTTGGCCAGGCCATGTACGAGGCTTCGCAGAAGGAAGCGGCGGAAGCCGACGCCAAGGCGGACGCCGCCAAGGACAGTGACGTTGTCGACGCCGATTTCGAGGAAATCGACGAGGACGACGACAAGAAGAAGTCGGCCTGAACCGTTTGACGGCAAGATAAAGCGAAAAGCCCGGCGAAGGCCGGGCTTTTTTGCAACCCCTTGCAGAAAAACAGCGGGCCTTGCTGAAAAAATGCAGGCAAGGCCGCGTCGACACTGGCATCGCCCTTCCATCGCACCTAAATCGAAGCGTCAGTGCCGGCAAGAGACGCAACAATGCTTCAAGACGTTGAGTATCCGGACAGCGGGAAAAAATGAAAGCTGATTTCTACGAGACGCTGGGCGTCCAAAAAGGCGCCGACGAGAAGGAGCTCAAGAGCGCTTTTCGCAAGCTCGCGATGCAGTTCCATCCCGACCGCAACCCCGGCGATCATTCCTGCGAGCACAAGTTCAAGGAAATCAACGAAGCCTACGAGACGCTGAAGGACCCGCAGAAGCGCGCGGCCTATGACCGCTTCGGCCACGCCGCCTTCGAACAGGGCGGAATGAATGGCGGCGCGCAAGGTTTCGGCGCCGGCGGTTTCGCCGATATCTTCGAGGACATTTTCGGCGACATGATGGGCGGGCGCCAGCGCCGCTCGTCGGGCGGCCGCGAGCGCGGCGCCGACCTGCGTTATAACATGGAAATCACCCTGGAAGAGGCTTTTGCCGGCAAGACCGCGCAGATCCGGGTGCCGGCGTCGATCTCCTGCTCTGAATGTTCGGGCAGCGGCGCCAAGCCCGGCACCCAGCCTGTCACCTGCTCGATGTGCAACGGCCACGGCAAGGTGCGCGCCACGCAAGGGTTCTTTTCGATCGAGCGGACCTGCCCGCAATGCCAGGGGCGCGGCCAGACGATCAAGGATCCGTGCCCGAAATGCGCCGGCCAGGGCCGCGTCACCGAGGAGCGTTCGCTGTCGGTCAACATCCCGGCCGGCATCGAGGACGGCACCCGCATCCGTCTTGCCAATGAGGGCGAAGCCGGCCTGCGCGGCGGGCCATCGGGCGATCTCTATATTTTCCTGGCGGTCAAACCGCACGAGTTCTTCCAACGCGACGGCGCCGACCTGTATTGCAAGGTGCCGATCTCGATGACCACAGCCGCCCTTGGCGGCTCCTTCGAGGTGACGACGCTGGACGGGACGCAGACCAAGGTCAAGGTGACCGAAGGCACGCAGAACGGGCGCCAGTTCCGCCTCAAGGGCAAGGGCATGCCTGTGCTGCGCCAGCCCAATATCGGCGACCTCTACATCCAGACCGCGGTCGAGACGCCGCAGAACCTCACCCGCCGCCAGCGCGAACTGCTGGAGGAGTTCGAACAGCTCTCCTCGCAGGACAATTCGCCACAATCGAGCGGCTTTTTCGCCCGCATGAAGGATTTCTTCGAGTCGTTCGGCGAACGTTGATGCACTTTGGCCCGCCTAAGCCGATTTGCAACGCGTAAATCCTTGAATCTCGTCACCCCTTGAGACGCGACGAAAATTATCTTATCCACGACATGCGTCCGGCCGCGCCTTGCCTAGCACCGCTCAGGTGCTAAGTAACTTGCGGGGAGCGCTGAGGAGAGCTTGCATGACACGTGGCCCTGGACTGCGGAAGGCGCTTGTCGAAAAGTTCGACGACGAACTCAAATTCTTCAAGGGCTGGATCGACAAGCCGAAGGCGGTTGGTTCGATCGTGCCGACCAGTTCGGTCACCGCGCGCAAGATGGCGTCGATCGTCAATCCTAAATCCGGCCTGCCGGTGCTCGAGGTCGGTCCCGGTACCGGCGTCATCACCCGCGCCATCCTCGCCCAGGGCGTGCGGCCCGAGAACCTCTACGCGGTCGAGTATTCCACGGATTTCGTCCGTCACCTGCGGCGACTCTATCCCGGCGTCAACGTCATCGAGGGCGACGCCTTCAACCTCAACGCCACGCTTGGCGACAAGAGCGGGATGATCTTCGATTCCGTCGTTTCCGGCGTGCCGCTGCTCAACTTCCCGGTCGCCCAGCGCATTGCCTATATCGAAAGCCTGCTCGACCGCATCCCGGCCGGACGGCCGATCGTGCAGCTGACCTACGGCCCGATGTCGCCGATCCCGGCCGGCCGTGGCAATTATACGGTCAAGCATTTCGATTTCATCCTCCGCAACATCCCGCCGACCCAGCTGTGGATCTACCGCCGCGAAGCGCATTAATTTCTCGGCGCAGGGTTGTTCGCGGATCGCCAGTGCTCACCGCATACCTTGGCGATGGCGGGAACGTCCCTCGCTTCGTCATCCACGGGCGGAGCAAGGAGCGCAGCGACGCAGCGCAGACCCGAGGATCCATGCCGCGACTTCCGAGCGCCGCTACGGCGCAGAATTCTGTTCCGCTGCACTCCTGGATAGCTGTCACGGAATGGATTCCAGGGTCTCCACGACGGAGCTTCGCTCCTGCTTCGCCCAAGGATGACGAAGTTGGCGTTGATTTGCTCGATCCTTGGCTGTACCTGTCCGGGAACAAGGGTGGCCAATGGCAGTGATCCCGAAAATCCTCGTCTTCGCCGGCTCGGTTCGCAGCGGCGCCTATAGCGGCAGGACCGCCGACGTGGCGCAGAAGGAACTCGCCATGCAGGGCGCCGAGGTGACCCGCATCTCGCTTGCCGACTACCCCCTGCCGATCATGGACGAGGATTTGGAAAAGGAAAAAGGCGTTCCTGAAAACGCCCAGAAACTTGGCCGTCTGGTGATCGCCCATGACGGGCTGCTGATCGCCACGCCCGAATATAATGGCTCCATTCCGCCGCTGCTCAAGAACACGATCGACTGGGTGAGCCGGGTGCGCAGGGATGGCGGCCGGCCGGTGAGGCCGCTGGCCGGCAAGGTCGCCGGCCTCTGTTCGTCCTCCAGCGGGCACTTTGCCGGCATCCGCTGCATCAACCATCTGCGCGCGGTGCTGGTGCGCTGCCAGATGGAGGTGGTGACGCCGGAATGCTCGGTGCCCGACGGCGGCGGCGCCTTCGACGAGGATGGAAACTTCCGTGACGAAAGACTGCACAAATCGATGGAGCACCTATGCCGCACCCTGATCGAAACCTCGCGCATGCTGTCCACCCGGATCGAGGCGTGATCGCAACGACGATGCAGGCACAATCCATACAGGCACGATCCATGCAGGAAAGACTGATAGTCGGCCTCGATGTCCCGACCGTGAGGGAGGCCGAGCAGGCGGTGCGCGAACTCGACAGCGTCGTCTCCTTCTACAAGATCGGCTACCAGCTTGCCTTCGCCGGCGGGCTCGATTTCGCCAGGGAACTGGCCAGCGGCGGCACCAAGGTTTTCCTCGACATGAAGCTGCTCGACATCGACCACACGGTGGCCAAGGGCGTCGAGAACATCGTCAAGATGGGCATGACCATGCTGACCATCCACGCCTATCCCAAAGCGATGGCGGCGGCGGTGGAAGCAGCGCGCGGCAGCAATCTTTGCCTGCTTGCCGTCAGCGTGCTGACCTCGATGGACGAGCAGGACATGATCGACGTCGGCTATGAGTACGACCCGCATACGCTGGTGCTGCGGCGCTCGGAACAGGCGCTGCATGCCGGCATGGGGGGCATCGTCTGCTCGGCCGCGGAAGCCGAAGCGGTGCGCCGCATCGTCGGCCCCGACATGGCGGTGGTGACGCCCGGCATCCGGCCGGCGGGCAGCGATCATGGCGACCAGAAGCGCGTGGTGACGCCGGGCCAGGCGATCCGCAACGGCGCCAGCCATCTCGTCGTCGGCAGGCCTATCATTGCTGCGGCCAACAAACGGGAAGCGGCCGAAGCCATCCTCGACGAGATGCGCTCGGCCTGAGATTTCCAAGAACAAGTTCGGAGACCAAGAAAATGCCCAAGGGATACTGGATCGCCCGTGTCGATGTGCGCGACGCGGAAGGCTACAAGGACTACGTCGCCGCCGCCAAGCCTGCCTTCGAGCGCTTCGGCGCGAAGTTCCTGGCGCGCGGCGGAGAGCATGAAAAGGCCGAAGGCCCCGGCCGGGCACGCAATGTCATCATAGAGTTCGAATCGCTCGCCGCCGCGCATGATTGCTACCATTCGCCGGAATACCAGCGCGCCGTCGCCATCCGTCAGAAGGTCGCCGACGGCGAGATCGTTCTGGTCGAGGGCGCCTAAAATCCGCCTCGAGCAGTTTTGACGAATCGCGGGTGTGACGGACGGCATACCTTGGCGATTGCCGCAAACGCCCAGCGCCTTCGTCATCCACGGGCGAAGCAAGGAGCGTAGCGACGCAGCGCAGACCCGAGGATCCATGCCGCGACTTCAAAGCGTTGCAGCGGTGTAGAATTCTGCTCCGCTGCATTCTTCGGCCAAGGTCGCGGCATGGATCCCAGAGTCTCCGCGACGGAGCTTCGCTCCTGCTTCGCCCTAGGATGACGAAGTTGGGAGGCTTCGGCCAATCTCGAACGCTTAGGATGGTCCACCAACGAACGATGAAATCTCGGCCGTCGATAGGCATCCTGTCAAATCCCTGCTGCAGCGCTAGTAGCAGGACTTCAGACGAAATCCTGCAGGTTTACGTCCGCAGTTTGGCGCCGCTAAGCAGGGCTCCGACATCAGGTACATGGCCGGGGCGGCCCATCGCGCAATCAACGTCCGAGTCCGAATAGCCGCATCCAGTCTTGCGATGCGGGGCGAACTGTAGGTTGACATGCAGGTATTTACCTGCATATTATGCCTTACAACAGAGTGAGGCAGATGGACGCCGACAAGGTTTTCAAAGCGCTGGGCGACCCGACACGCAGAAGGCTGCTTGACCTTCTGTGCCAGCAGAACGGGCAGACGCTCGGTCAGCTTTGCGAAAACCTGGACATGGCCAGGCAATCCGCCACCCAGCACCTCGATCTGCTGGAGGCGGCCAATCTGGTGAGCACGGTCAAGCGCGGCCGCGAAAAGCTGCATTTCATCAATCCCGTGCCCTTGCACGAAGTCTACGAGCGCTGGGTACGGAAATTCGAACGGCAGCGGCTCAGCCTGCTGCACGACCTGAAGCAAGAACTCGAAGGAGAAGACCAATGACCAGGGAAACGACCAGCTTTGTCTACGTGACCTATATCCGCTCGACGCCGCAGAAGGTGTTCGAGGCCATAATCAAGCCCGATGTCGCAAAGCGCTACTGGGGTCACGAGAACGTCTCCGAATGGACGCCGGGCTCGAAATGGGAGCATATCCGCGCCAATGACGAACGGACCGTCGAACTCGTCGGCAATGTCGTCGAGGTTTCGCCGCCGACCCGCCTCGTCATCACCTGGGCGAACGCTTCGCAGGCCGACGATCCGTCAAAAACGAGCCGGGTGACGTTCGCCATCGAGGAATACGACACCATGGTGCGGCTGACCGTCAGCCATGACGAACTCGAAGCCGGTAGCGGCATGGCGAAAGGCGTCAGCCAGGGCTGGCCGGCGGTGCTGTCGAGCATGAAATCCTTCCTCGAAACCGGCAGCGGCATCGACATTTTCGCCAAGCCGAAATCAGCCCTGATCGCCGCGGGAGAATAACGATGACCAAACGCTATACCGGCGGCTGCGCATGCGGCGCGATCCGTTACGAAACCAATGACGAGCCGATCTTCCAGAACCACTGCCAGTGCAGCGATTGCCAGAAGCGCTCAGGCACCGGCCACGGATCCTACCTGACCTTCGGCCAGCGCACCGATATGGCAATTACCGGGGAGGTGAGCACCTGGCGCGTGGCGGGCGCCAGCGGCAATGAAAAAATCCACACCTTCTGTCCAACCTGCGGAACGCCGGTCTTTTTGATATCCGTCGCCATGCCGGAATTCATAGCGGTCCACGCGGCCAGCCTCGACGATCCGGAACAGTTCAGCCCGCAGATGGTGACCTACACGAGCCACGGCCATGCCTGGGACAAGATGGATCCGTCCTTGCAGGCGGCCGAGCGAATGCCTGGCGGGTAGCGTCTGCTGGTTAGCCCGCCGACACAAGGCGCACAGCTATCGGTCGACACCGGTCAGCCGGCTGGCCGCAGTTTCGGCCATGGCGTCGGCCAGATCGAGGCCCCATTGCTGGCGGCAATAGGCGCGAAAATCGAAGCAGGGCAGGCCGGGGCAAACCTCGAACTCGATGAGGTGGACGGTGTCGTCGGCCTCGACCCTGAGATCGATGGAAAACACATCGCGCAGGCCGAGCCCGCTCATCAGCCGCCCGGCGATCGCACGTATCGTGGCGTCGGCGGCCGGCTGGCTGTCGGCAACCGCAACGAGCTCCGGTTCGGCGTAATGTCCCTCCGCCTTCGCTGCCTCGCCGGTGTCGCCGTAGAGCGCCAGGCTGTCCGCCATGGTCTGGAAATCGGCGCCTGAATCGACAAAAGCCACGCCAAGCGCTTCGACCCCGGCGCCTGGCACCAGGCCGAGGAAACTGGCGCGCACGTTGCGGCCGGCGACATAGGGCTGGACGACGACATCGTCGCGATAGGCCGAAAAGACGCGCCGGCTGAGTTCCAAAGCGTGGGCGAGATCGCAACAGCGCGAATCCGGCCAGATGCCGATCTTGGCGCCGAGCCGGTTGGGCTTGACGAACCAGCCGGCGGGCGAGGCCGGCGGCTCGACCAGCCATTGGCCGTCGCGCGCAAGCCCGGCCTGCGGCACCGGCAGGCCGAGTGCGCCGAGCACGGCGCCGGAGCGGAACTTGTCCTGGCAGAGCGCGAACAGCGCATCATCTGCGCCGATCGTCTTGAAACCGCCCAATCGCGCCAGAGCGGGCGCCGCGCCGCCGCGAAAATAGGCGATGCCGTCGGTCAGCGTCCAGACCAGCGTTGTGCTGGGATGCTCGCCGGCGAGCACGCCGGTGGCCTCGTCCAGCGCCACCGGCCTGAACGACAGGCCGTGTGCCTGGCAGGCACGGCCAAGCACGTCGAATTCGGGGGCGAGGTCGGTCGACTGCGCCAGATAGGACGCGATTTCGCCGGCGCGCTGCGGTGCATGACCGTCGGCGACCAGACGGTCCAGGCAGGCCTTTTCCGGCTCATGGACGAGGATCAGTTTCGGCTTGCGGCTGGGCATGAGATGACGATCCCCGGCAGTAGGATTGCCTACCATCGCATGGTCAAGGCGTCAGGCTCTCGTGAAACCGACATGGCGCGGGCGGTTGCGTGACAACGCACCGTCCAACCGCAGAATCCAGTTCGCTCAGGCGATCAGCACGCGCGGCTCGAAGCGGCCGTTGACGGGAATGTCGAGCAGAAAGGTCATGCCGCCCTGCAGATCCAGCAGACGCTGCTTCTCATCCTTGCCCGACCAGGCGGAGGTGACCGCCAGCCGGTCGGCCTTGGCGCCGACAAAGGCCGGGCAGGACGGTTGCGTCACCGGCATGGCGACCGTGCGGACGAGCTTGCCGTCGGGTCCGTAGGCTTCGATGACGCTGCCGCCCCAGACGGCGTTCCACAGGATGCCGTCGCGGTCGAGCACGGATCCGTCAATATAGCCCTTGGCCGAGCGGTGATCGACGAACAGCTTTGGCTCACCGGCAGGCAGGCCGGTCGCCGGGTCGCAGGCGACGCGCATCAGCAGCCCGGTCGAGGTGTCGGTGTAGTAGGCGATTGCGCCATCCTCGGTAAAACAGATCGAATTGGAGACGGTGATGTCCGAAAACAGCCGGCGCAGTTCGCCTCTGAAAAACCAGTAGATCGAACCCGCACCCTTTTCCTCGCCCTTGCCCATGGTGCCCATCCACAAGGCGCCGCAGGGGTGGACCCGGGAATCGTTGGAGCGCGTAACCGGATTGCCGGCCTCGACAGGCGTGTGCAGCGTCAGTTTGCCGGTCGCGACGTCGCGCACATAAAGGCCGGTCTCGGCGGCGATAAGCTGGCGCTTGTCGTCGATGACGGCGATGGCGCTCGCCATCTGGCCAAGCTCATGGACGGTGGTCGCGCCGCCGGACAGCCGCTTTTCCAGGAGCTGGCTGTTGACGATGTCGAACCAATACAGCGTATCGGTGGCGGGATCGTAGCTCGGCCCTTCGCCGAGCTGGCAGACGTGGTCGGAAAAAACCGAAACGATCGCTTCGCTCATCCTGCTTCTCCGAACGCCGCATCCCAGGCTGTCACCGCCGCCTCGGCCCGCGCGGCCACCTCGTCGACGCTCATGCCCGGCTTGAACAGGCTGGATCCCAGTCCAAAGGCGGTAACGCCGGCCGCCTTGTAGCCGGCAAAATCTTTTTCGGAGACGCCGCCGACGGCACCGACCAGCGTCTGCGCCGGCAACACAGCGCGCATCGCTGAAATGCCGCCGGCACCCAGCACGCTCGCCGGGAAAAATTTCAGGGCTGAGGCGCCGAGCTTGATCGCCAGCAAGGCTTCGGTCGGCGTGAACACGCCGGGCATCGTCACCATGCCGTAATGCATGGCGCGCGCCATGACCTCGGCATCGATGTTGGGACTGACCAGCAGCCGCCCGCCCGCCTTGTGCAGACCATCGACATCGGCTGGCGTCAGCACTGTGCCGGCGCCGACCAGCGCCGTTTTCGGCAGCACTTGGACGATGCGGGCGATCGACGAGAACGGTTGCGGTGAGTTCAGCGGCACTTCGATCGCCTCGATGCCGGCGTCGAACAGCGCCTGGCCCATGGCCATCGCCTCGGTGGGCTTGAGCCCGCGAAGGATGGCGACCAGCCCGCGCTTGAGTTTTGGAAACGGTGCGGTCTGGCTCATCGGGCTGCTCCAATTCTAGCGATCATGCCGTTCTCACGCGCCGCCTCGACGAGACCTGCACGCACAGCCTCGTCGGCGTCGACGGCCCGAACCTCGAGGCCGGCAAGGCCAAGTGCCTCGCTGTACAGCGTTTCCAGCGCGCCGGACGCAATCAGCACCACGGGTTCGGCGCCGGCGCCATGCCGGCGGCTGGCGGAGGCGATCTCGCCGCCGATCAGAAGGCCGGACAGGCAGGCGGCGGCATCGTCGGCTTTCAAGTCCTGCAGCAGGCCGGCGGCGCGGATGGAAAACAGCCGCGAGGTGACATCGCCGCCTTCACCCAATGCGGTTTCGCACCAGCGGCGGAAGAACGGATTGTCCGATGTGACGGGCTTCGGATGTTCGCCGAGCGAATGGCGCAGGATCGAATGCGCGGCAAGCACGGAAAACAGCTCACCGGTCGGCCAGGTGCCGAAGCCGGCAACCGCGCCATCCTCTATCAGCACCCATTTCGAATGGGTACCGGGCATGCAGACCAGCTGGCGCCCCCTGGCCGGCAGGCCGGCGCCGGCGAGCTGGGTTTCCTCGCCGCGCATGACGTCGGGCGTATCGGTCAGCCGCTGGGCAAGACCCGGAACGATGCGGATGTCGCGGCTCTGGCCGGGCACGCTGGCGGCACCAGCAAGGATGGCGCTAAGCGGCGCCGGCACGGTGACATAGGGCGCTTCGAGCCAGCCCTGGCGGGATCCGGCCATGCCGCAGATGATGACGGGCAACGCTTGCGGCGCTCCCATGGCTGCCAGATGTCCTTCGAGAATGGTCGAAAAGCCCTTCTGCTGCGCCGTGATCAGGCCATCATCGCCACGGCGTTCGGCAAGCACCTTGCCTTGCCCGTCGATCAGCCAAACCCGCATGCGGGTCGTGCCCCAGTCGACGGCGGCGACCGCCGGTGCGTTGCCGGCAAACCCTTGGCTCACAGGAAACCTCCATCGACGACCAGCATCTGCGCGGTCAGCATGCGCGACGAATCCGAAGCGAGGAACAGCACGGTGCCGACGATGTCGTCGGGCTGCATCACCTGCTTGATACATTGCTTGGCGACATGGGCGGCAAGCCCCTGTTCGGTCACCCAGAGCTCCTTCTGCCGCTCGGTGATCACCCAGCCAGGCGCAATGGCGTTGACGCGGATGCCGTCGACACCGAGCTTGCCGGCCAGCCCCTTGGTCAGGCCGAGGATACCGGCCTTGGCGGCCGTGTAGGATGGCATGTCAGGGTGGTTGATGAGATAGGATGTCGAGGTGAAGTTGATGATCGAACCGCCGCCGGCCCGCTTCATGCCCGGCGCCACCGCTTGCGCGGTGAAGAAATGCGGCCGCAGATTGATGGCTTGGTTGTTGTCCCAGAACTCGACCGTCACATCCTCGACGGCGTGGCGTTCATCCCAGGCGGCATTGTTGACCAGCACGGTGACATCGCCATGCGCCTCGGCGGCCTTCGCGGCGGACGCACGCAGAGCCTCGACGTCGCGCAAATCGGTCTTGAGATAGAGCGGCCGCTTGCCGAACGCCTTCTCGATGCGGTCGGCGAGGGCCGTGCTTGGGCCGTCGGCGATGTCGATGAAGGCGACATTGGCGCCCTGGCGCACAAACCCCTCGGTCAGTGCAGCACCTATTCCGGAACCGCCGCCGGTGATCAGCACCGAGGCTCCTTCGAGGTCGGCAAAATGCGCCGATGGCATCATCGTTCCTGTCTCCCAGCGCATGACCCCGAAAATCGGATCGATTTTCGGAAAGGGATCATGCGCAAAATGTAAATTGCTACAGCGTCCTTTGCGCGTCCAAAAGGACGCGCGGCTCTGTAGGGTGACCGGCGCGCATCCTAGCCGCGCAAGGCGCGCGGGCAAGGGCGAAAGACCGGATTTCTGGGCTTATGTCAGACAAAACGACAATGCGCCGCACCGGATGCGCACAGCGGCAGCACCAGGATTGCGGATCACGGGGATCGCCGGTCAGATCGCCTTGGCGCGCAGGGCGCCGCGGAAGGAATCACGGAGATAGCCGAGCGTGGCGTCGGCATCGACGGGCTTGCCGAACAGATAGCCTTGCCCGCCGGCACAGCCGAACTGGACGAGGCGGTCGGCCTGCGCTTCCTGCTCGATGCCTTCGGCGACGACGTCCATGCCGAGCCCCTCGCACATTGCGAGAATAGCCCGGATGATGTGCTCCGAGGGACGGTCGTCGAGAATGGAGGAGACGAAGGCGCGATCGATCTTGAGCTTGTCGAAATGGAATTCGCGCAGACGGCCGAGCGAGGACTGGCCGGTGCCGAAATCGTCGAGCGAGACGCGGATGCCGACGCGGCGCAGATCCTCGACGATCTGCGCCGCAGAGGCCGGGTCGTTCATCAGGCCGGTCTCGGTGATCTCGATCTCCAGCCGCCGCGGATCGAAGCCGGTGCGATCGAGGATCGCCAGTATGTGCAGGCCGGTGTTCTGGTCGACGAGCTGCGAGGGCGACAGGTTGAAGGACAGGAACAGATCCTTCGGCCAGCTTCTGGCGGCCTCGGTCGCCTTGCGCAGCACCAGCTGCGACAACGGGCCGATGATGCCACGCTCCTCGGCGATGGGAATGAAGACGGTCGGCGGCACCGAACCCAGGTCGCGATCCGTCCAGCGCGCCAGCGTCTCGAAGCCGATGGTGCGGCGCGTGTTGAGGTCGACGATGGGCTGGAAATGCGGCTCCACCTCGCCGGCCGAGACAGCCCGGCGCAGCGCCTGTTCGATGCGGGTGACGCGCTTGGCCGCTTCTTCCATCTCACGGGTGTAGACGACGACGCGGCCACGGCCGGAACGCTTGGCGTGATAGAGCGCCGTCTCGGCCTTGTTGATGAGGATCTCGGTGGTCTCGTCGCCCGAATAGAACAGCGAGCAGCCGACCGAGGCCGAAAGCCTGGCGGTGCGTTCGCCGACATCATAGGGCGCCGACAGGATCTCGATCAGCATGCGGGACTTTTCGGCCGCTGCATCCTCGCTGAACACCAGGGGATAGAGAAAGGCGAATTCGTCGGCGCCGATGCGGCAGACCGTGGAATGGCCGTCCATCGAGGCGCGCAGCCGCATCGCGACCTGGATCAGGATGTCGTCGCCGGCCTTGTGGCCGAACAGATCGTTGATCGGCTTGAAGCCGTCGAGGTCGAGAATGCCGACGGTAAAGGGCGCGGGATCGTCGGCACGATCGGCGATCAGCCGATCGACCTTGTCGAAGAAGCGGCGATGGTTGCCAAGCCCGGTCAACGGATCGGTGAATGCCAGATCCGTGCTCTCCCTGTTTGCCTGACCGGTGCCAAACGAAGTTTGCATCGGTGTCCCTGTTTTGTGACGTCGGAATTTATTTTCAGACTGGCAGCAAACCCTTTAGGAAACGTATCGCGAGATCGATTTTCCACGGGCAACCGCGACTGTTTCGAAGGATCGATGAAAGCAGCGCATTCGGGTGTCGGATGCCAATCCTAGGAATGTCGCGATTGGCAGACGGGCAGTGAGCCTGTACAGGCAAGACAGTCGTCCATCCGAGCCGCCGGAGACCCGCCATGAAGCTGAAAATCGCCGTCCAGATGGACCACATCTCCACCGTGTCGATCGCCGGTGACACCTCATTCGCGCTGTCGCTGGAAGCGCAGCGGCGCGGCCATGAGCTGTTCCACTACACGCCGGATCGGCTGTCGCTGCGCGACGGCAAGGTGTTTGCCCGCATCGAGGAGATGCAGGTGCGCGACGAGAAGGGCAGCCACTATTCGCTGGGCGAGAAGGTGCGCACCGATCTGTCGGAAATGGATGTCGTCCTGCTGCGCCAGGATCCGCCCTTCGACATGAACTACATCACCACCACGCACATTCTCGAACGCATCCATCCGAAGACGCTCGTGGTCAACGACCCGGCATGGGTGCGCAACAGCCCCGAAAAGATCTTCGTCACCGAATTTGCCGACCTGATGCCGGACACGCTGATCACCAAGGATCCACTCGAAGTTGCCGCCTTCCGCAAGGAGTTCGGCGACATCATCATCAAGCCGCTGTACGGCAATGGCGGCGCCGGTATCTTCCACATGCTGGAGGCCGACCGCAACCTTGCCTCGCTGCTGGAAATGTTCGGCCAGATGTTCCGCGAACCCTATATCGTGCAGCGCTATCTCAAGGACGTGCGCAAGGGCGACAAGCGCATCATCCTGATCGACGGCGAGCCGGTCGGCGCCATCAACCGGGTGCCGGCCGAACACGATTCCCGCTCCAACATGCATGTCGGCGGCCGCGCCGAAAAGACCGAACTGACGGAGCGCGAACGCGAGATCTGCGCCCGCATCGGGCCCTCGCTGAAAGAGCGCGGCTTCATCCTGGTCGGTATCGACGTCATCGGCGACTACATGACCGAGATCAACGTGACCTCGCCGACCGGCGTGCGCGAGGTCAAGCGCTTCGGCGGCGCCGACATCGCCAGCCTGTTCTGGGACGCGGTCGAGGACAAGCGGCGGACGTAACCGTTTTCACTTTGTCTTAACCATGTTCCGGTTTCTGCAACCGGCCACAACCCAGCCGCGACCGGCGCGGCTGCATATTCTTGTAATGTTCCTCATTTGATCAGGCGATTGTATAAGCCCGCTGCGGATCGACACCGGCGATGGGCTTCCCTCCCCGCCACTGACCTTGCTGTTTCCACTTGGTTGCGCGACGGCTAATATGTGCGTGTAATTCGAAGCCTGAAGGCCCGCGCCATGAAAATCAATGTCGTCTACGCGCATCCACTAGCCGACAGTTACCAGGCGGCGCTCCACAAACGGGTCGTTCAGACCCTCAAAGCCAGGGGTGACGAGGTCGTTGATTTCGATCTCCATCAGATGAAGTTCGATCCCGTGATGCATGCCGAAGAAAGACATGGCCACTTTGACCCTGCCCAGGCACCCAGCGACTTGCAGGTTTACATCGACGCGTTGAGATGGGCGGAGGCATGCGTTTTCTGCTTTCCGACATGGTGGTCAGGCATGCCCGCAATCTTGAAGGGTTATTTTGATCGAGTTTGGCGACCGGGGGTGGCTTACGAGTTGCCGGCAGACGGTGGCGTGATCAAGCCGGCGCTATTGAACATCCGGCGGATGGGCGTTGTTACCACATGCGGGTCGCCGTGGTGGTATACTGAACTGTACATGCAAAACCCGGGAAGGAAGGTGCTGCTGCGCGGTCTCAAGACTATGTGCGGCCGCAACGTGAGGCACCTCTACCTGACGAGATATTCCGTCGAAAACATCTCTGATGACCAGAGGGAAATGTTCGCCCGCAAGGTGGAGCGCCTGTTCGACAAATTCTAGCCATCTATGCTCGGGTATGTCATCTTTGATGCCAGCGAGCCTTTGACGGAGCGGGCGCTCAAGCTTCCGATCAAAGCCTAGCTTATGGACGCTCCTTGCCGGCAGAATTCCTCACCGTGGTGAAGCTATATGTTCTCGTAATGTTCTTGCTTAACTCCGAAATCTGTGGTTGTCTTCTTTGACTTCGCTCACACCCTGATCGCCAGGGCATGGGCGAACTACTGTCCGGGGGTACAAAAAATGGTGGCGCGGGTTCGCACGGTCGCTTTCCAAGGCATCGAGGCCGTGCCGGTCGACGTGCAGGTGATGATCGCGCCCGGCAAGGTCAACATGCACATCGTCGGCCTGGGCGACAAGGCGGTGGCCGAAAGCCGCGAGCGGGTGCAGGCCGCACTGCATGCTTCCGGCCTGTCGATGCCGTCGAAGAAGGTGACTGTCAATCTGGCGCCGGCCGACCTGCCGAAGGAAGGCAGCCACTACGACCTGCCGATCGCACTCGGCCTAATGGCCGCGCTGGGCGCCATTCCGGGCGACATGCTGGCCGGCTATGTCGTGCTTGGAGAATTGTCACTCGACGGCACGATTGCCGCGGTCGCCGGCTCCTTGCCGGCGGCGATCGCCGCCAATGCCGAGGGCAAGGGCCTGATCTGCCCGTTCGCATGCGGGCCGGAAGCGGCCTGGGCTGGAAAGGATATCGACATTCTGGCACCGCGCAGCCTGATTGCCATCGCCAATCATTTTCGTGGCACGCAGGTGCTGTCGCGCCCCGAGGCCGGTATGCACGCCGCGGCGCTGGATCTGCCTGACCTCGCCGACATCAAGGGCCAGGAGACCGCCAAGCGGGCGCTGGAGGTGGCGGCGGCCGGCGGTCATAATCTGCTTATGATCGGACCGCCTGGATCCGGCAAATCGATGCTGGCGCAGCGGCTGCCGTCGATCCTGCCGCCGCTGGCGCCGAAGGAATTGCTCGAAGTCTCGATGATCGCCTCGGTGGCGGGAGAGCTCGGCGAAGGCAAGCTGACCGACCGGCGGCCGTTCCGCGCCCCGCATCATTCGGCCTCGATGGCGGCGATGGTCGGCGGCGGCATCCGCGCACGGCCGGGTGAGGTGTCGCTTGCCCACCACGGCGTGCTGTTCCTCGACGAGTTTCCCGAGTTCACGCCGCAGACGCTCGATGCGCTGCGCCAGCCGCTGGAGACCGGCGACTGCATGATCGCGCGGGCCAACCATCGCGTCACCTATCCGGCGCGTATCCAGCTGGTGGCGGCGATGAACCCGTGCCGTTGCGGCATGGCCGGCGAGCCGGGCTATCGCTGCCTGCGCGGCGAGCGTTGCCGCACCGACTATCAGGCGCGCATTTCGGGTCCGCTGCTCGACCGCATCGATCTCAGGATCGAAGTGCCCGCAGTGTCGGCCAGCGACTTGATCCGGCCCGATCGGGCGGAGAAAAGTGCCGATGTGGCGCTGCGTGTGGCACGCGCCCGCACCATCCAGCGCGAACGTTTCGAGCGGCTCGGCGCCACCCGCGCCACCACCAACGCGCATTGCGCGCCCTCGGTCATCGAGGAGATCGCCATGCCGGACGCCGCCGGCCTGTCGCTGCTCAAGGACGCCAGCGAAAAGCTCGCCTTTTCGGCGCGGGCCTATCACCGTGTGCTGAAGGTGGCACGGACGCTTGCCGATCTCGACGCCAGCGAAACCGTCGGCCGAATCCATCTGGCCGAAGCGATCTCCTACCGCATGAGCTCGGAGCGGATGGCGCAGGCGGCGTAGGTCCGCCGACAAGCCGGCCTCGCCACATTGCATTCCGCGATCACGCCATAACCCGGCCTCCGCGAATCGATCATCTCCACGGTGCGGCGGACCTGATTGTCCGCTTGGCCGGCGTCCTCACCACCCAACGGCCTCACCGAGCGGGCGCCGGCCATTTTCTTCCTCTTCCAGAAGCGTGGATGTCATCGACGCCGGACCAAAGTCTTGGTCTCTGCATTGGACATTCCTTATTTAGACAATGCGAATATGGTTGCGGTCGGGGAGCCCGCTATGTTCATTGACTACTACGAAGTTTTGGAAGTTAGCCCGAACGCCAATTCGGAAACGCTGGAGCGCATATTTCGCTATTTTGCGATGCGCTATCATCCCGACAATCGCGAAACCGGCGATGAAGCCCGCTTCAGTGAAATCGTGGAAGCCCACAACACGCTCAAGGATCCGGTCAAACGCGCTCAATACGACATCGCGTACAAGGACCATGCCGGCCTTCGCCGCGAGCTGACCGAGGAAGCCAGCAGCACCAAGGGCGTCGAGCGGGATGTCGTGATCCAGGCCAGGCTGCTGTCGCTGCTTTACGCGAAGCGCCGGCACGACGTCAGCAATCCCGGGATCGGAGATGTGGAGCTCGAACGCTTGTCAGGCTGTCCGCGAGAGCATCTCGAATTTCATCTCTGGTATTTGAAAGCGAAGGGCTGGATAGCAAGAGTGGAAAACGGGACGATCGCGATTACGGTGGAAGGCGTCGATCGGGTCAACTCCGAACACCGTCGCGATCCCACCATCCGGCTCCTGGACCATACGGCTTCCTGACGCCTTGTCTGTGGCCGGAAGCAAATAGCATCCGCCGCACCAGTCACGGACGCGCCTTCAACGCCGCTGGCGATTTCACCACCGTCGAGCGAAATACGACAAAACCGATCCGTTGCCTCAGGCTTGCTGCGCCTTCAGTTCCAGCCGCCGCGCGTGCAGCACCGGCTCGGTGTAGCCGTTGGGCTGGACGCGGCCCTTGAAGACCAGGTCGCAGGCGGCGAGGAAGGCTATCGACTTGTCAAAGTCGGCCGCCATCGGCTGGTAAAGCGGGTCGCCCTCGTTCTGGCGGTCGACGATGTCAGCCATGCGCTTCATCGTCGCCATCACCTGGTCCTCGCTGCACACGCCGTGGTGCAGCCAGTTGGCGATATGCTGTGAGGAAATACGCAGCGTGGCGCGGTCTTCCATCAGGCCGACATCGTTGATGTCAGGCACTTTCGAGCAGCCGACGCCTTGGTCGATCCAGCGCACGACATAGCCAAGAATGCCCTGCGCGTTGTTGTCGAGTTCCTTCTGGATGTCTTCAGGCGACCAGTTCGGCCGCACCGCGACCGGCACCGACAGGATGTCGTCGAGCTTTGCCTTGGGCCGGTTCTTGAGTGCGGCCTGCACGGCATGGACATCGACCTTGTGGTAGTGCGTGGCATGCAGCGTCGCCGCCGTCGGCGACGGCACCCAGGCGGTGTTGGCACCGGCCTTGGGGTGGGCGATCTTCTCGGCCAGCATCGCCGCCATCAAATCCGGCATCGCCCACATGCCCTTACCGATCTGGGCGTGGCCGGCCAAGCCGCATTCCAGCCCGGTGTCGACATTCCACGCCTCGTAAGCGGAAATCCAGGCGGCCTGCTTCATGTCGCCCTTGCGGATCATCGGGCCGGCTTCCATCGAGGTGTGTATCTCGTCGCCGGTGCGGTCGAGGAAGCCGGTGTTGATGAACACGACGCGCTCTTTTGCGGCGCGGATCGCCTCCTTGAGGTTGACGGTGGTGCGCCGCTCCTCGTCCATGATGCCCATCTTGATGGTATTCCTGGCCATACCGAGCAGGGCCTCGACGCGGTCGAATATCTCGACGGCGAAAGCGACCTCCTCCGGCCCATGCATCTTGGGCTTCACGACATACATCGAGCCGGCGCGGGAATTGGCGCGGCGGCCGTTCGGCCCTACATCGTGCAGCGCGATCAGCGCCGTCATCGCCGCATCCATGATGCCTTCCGGAACCTCGTTGCCGTCGCGATCCAGTATCGCCGGGTTGGTCATGAGGTGGCCGACATTCCTGACCAGCATCAGCGAGCGGCCGGGCACGGTCAGCGTGCCGCCGGCGGGCGCGGTGTAGGAGCGGTCAGGATTGAGCTTGCGGACAAAACTCTTGCCGCCCTTGGTGATCTCTTCCGTCAGATCGCCCTTCATCAGGCCGAGCCAGTTGCGGTAGACGACGACCTTGTCTGGCGCATCCACCGCCGCGACCGAATCCTCGCAGTCCTGGATGGTGGTCAGCGCCGATTCCAGGATGACATCGGCGATGCCAGCCGGATCGGTGCGGCCGATCTGGTTGTTGCGGTCGATCACGATCTCGATGTGCAGGCCGTTGCGCACAAGCAGCACCGCATCGGGATTGGCGGCATCGCCGCGATAGCCGACGAATTGCCTGGGGTCGGCCAGCGTCGTCGAGCCGGCGCCGGCGCTTAGCCGCAGGGCGCCTTGCGCCAATGACAGACCGTTGACCCCGGCCCATTTGCCCGAGGTGAGCGGGGCAGCCTCGTCGAGGAAGGTCTTCGTCCAGGCAACGACCTTGGCGCCGCGCGCCGGATTGAAGGCTTTGCCCTTTTCGGCGCCATCCGTTTCGGGGATGGCATCGGTGCCGTAGAGCGCATCGTAGAGCGAACCCCAGCGCGCATTGGCGGCGTTGAGCGCATAGCGCGCATTCATCACCGGCACGACCAGCTGCGGTCCGGCAACATCAGCGATTTCGGGGTCGACATTGTCGGTCGACACGCTGAAGGGCGGGCCCTCCAGAACGATATAGCCGATCTCTTTCAGGAAGCCCTTGTAGGCCTCCATGTCGACCGGCGCGCCGTGATCGCGATACCAGCCATCTACCTGTTCCTGGATGGCGTCACGCGCTGCCAGCAGCGCCCGGTTCTTCGGCGCCAAATCATGGATGATGGCCGAAAAACCGTTCCAGAAGGCGTCCGCTTCGATCTCCGTGCCCGGCAGCGCTTCCCTGGCCACGAACTCATGCAGCTCGCGGGCAATCCGCAATCCGGCGATCTCGATGCGGTCGGTCATCAGGCTACTCCAGATGAAAGGCTTTGCGGGCCTTTGGCATGTCAGGTTTGCCGGGTCAATTCAGCTTAGGGTGAAGGTGGCGTATTTCGCCGCCCCGCTCAAACCGCAATGCGCGGCCTTCCCGAGGCCACGGCCACGACATGCGCCTCGATGAACATGCGCTGGGCTTCGACGGTCGAGACCCGGAATTCGGTGGCGACGTCGATCTCGGCGCTGTCGGTGCCGGCATCCCTGGCGCGCTCCGCGACGATGGCGCGGACATCGGCCTCGGCCGCCGCGATCGCCGTCGCCTCGTCGAGGAAATCGCGCACAGTCTCGCCCGAGGCGAGACGAAACAGCCCTTCCATGGGCTGGCTGACCCGCGCCTCGGCCGATACCCTGACCTGGCCGACGACGGCGCCGAGCGCGTTGGCGACATCGGTATCCCTGGGCACCACGCAGTCATTGCCGATCAGCGGCGGCAGCCCGGCATAGTGCAGCGGCGCCGAGGCGCCGAGGCCGATGACCGGGCGGTCGAGCGCAACGCTCAGGCGGGCGATGCCGGGATGCGCGTCGACCGCGCGCTGCACCAGGGCGTGCGCCACCGTCGACGCGCCATCGAGCCCATCCTCGGCAAAGGCGGTCTCGAGGATATATTCGGCCGACCAGCGCGTCAGCGTCACCAGCACCCGTTCCGAAATCGCTTCCGGCGAAGCGGCGATGTTCTGGCCACGGCCGTCACGCTTGCGGGCGAACAGTTCGGCGCCGAGGCGCGCGGCGATGGGATCCCAGTTCGCCTGCTTGCCCAGCACATGGGCGGCGTCCGACGGGGTGAAGCCGGCGACATGCACCAGCCCGCGCGACACCAGCCGGTTCAGCGTCGCGTTCTGCGCGTTGGAACTCAAAAGCCTGTCGACGGCGAGCGGCACGGCACCGATCAGCTCGTAGAGCCTGGCTTCGGCGCCGGTCAGGCCGGCGGCGAGCCGGTCCGGCACGCCGGTGCGCACCGCGAAGCGGCCGTCCATGCGGCCGGGATTGGGCGCCCGCAGCTGGCGTTCGAGTTCGGAGGTGACAGCTGTACCGTGCGCCATGCCGGCCAGCGCCAACGGCACCAGGCGGCGCGGCCCGAGCAGGATCTTCGGGTTGAGCGCGCCATCTTCCAGCGCCACTTCGGAATCGCCGCCGAGGCCGAAGGTGCGCATGGCGACGGCCTCGACCATGGTGCGGAAGCCGCCGACGGTGGCGCCTTCCGGGTCGAGCCTGGGACGGCCGCCATCGAGCACGGCGACGTCGGTGGTGGTGCCGCCGATATCGGACACCATGGCATTGTCGAGCCCGGTCATGTGGCGGGCGCCGACCAGGCTGGCGGCCGGGCCGGACAGGATGGTCTCGATCGGCCGCTGGCGGGCAAACGCTGCCGAAACCAGCGCACCGTCGCCGCGCACCACCATCAGCGGGGCTGCAATGTTGCGCGCCTGGAGAAAGCCTTCGGTTGCCGCCACCAGCCGGTCGATCATTGAGATCAGCCTGGCGTTGAGCAGAGTGGTGAGTGCCCGGCGCGGGCCGCCGAGCTTGGCCGACAGCTCGTGGCTCGATGTGACCGGCAGGCCTGTCTTTTCGCGGATCAACTCGCGGGCGGCGATCTCATGCGCCGGATTGCGGGTGGCAAAATAGGCGCAGACGGCAAAGCCGGACACCGAGGCGCCGAGTTCCGGCAACGCCGCCTCCAGTCCAGACAGATCGAGCTTGGCGGCATTGCCGTGCACATCGTGGCCGCCCGGACAAAAAACCACCGGATCGGTGCCGAGCGCGGCCTTCAGCCCGTCGCGGGCGAGGTCGCCCTCGGAAAAGCCGATCATCACCAGCGCGACGCGGCCGCCCTGGCCCTCGACAAGCGCGTTGGTGGCAAGCGTCGTCGACATCGACACCAGCTTGATATCAGCCGGATCGGTTCCCGCTTTCTGCAGCACCGCGTCGACGGCGCCGGAAATACCCACGGCAAGATCATGCCTGGTGGTCAGCGCCTTGGCCTTGGCCAGCACCTTGCCTTTGTTCGGCCCCTCTTGCGGGCCTTCCGTCTCAGACCACAACACGGCGTCGGTATAGGTGCCGCCGGTGTCGATCCCGAGGAACAGCGGCTTTGGCTTGGTCTTGGCTGTCATCTTTTTGGCGGCGGTCCGGGTGGCAATTTATTTGTCCCTGCCCTTAGCCGATACGGAACGGACGATAAAGCCGCGAGCGCTGGGCCACGGTAGGTAGGTTGGTGGTGGTGAACAAGCGAGGTCGGCGGGACAGCACCCCCCTCTGCCCTGCCAGGCATCTCCCCCGCAAGGGGGGAGATCGGATGTCATCCCCGCTTTCGCCATCTTCAATGCCGAAAAGGGCGCCGCCGGCGGAAACTGCCAATCTCCCCCCTTGCGGGGGAGATGTCCGGCAGGACAGGTGCTGTCCCGCCGGCCAAAACAGCTACCCCACAAACCCCACCTTCTTGTGCGTGCCATCGCAGAACGGCTTGTTGGCGGAATGGCCGCAGCGGCAGAGGAAGGCGCGTTGGGTACGGTCGACCGTATGGCCGGTTCCGGTGACGATCTCGAGATTGCCCTCGAGCTTGAGCGGGCCATTGGTGGTCGGCGTCACTTTCAGCGGACCATTCCTCGCTTCGAGCGCCGGCGTGTCCTTCAGCGGCGGCTCGCCGGTGGCGGCAAAACCGGACTTGTTGTGGCTGCCGTCGCAAAACGGCTTGTTTTCCGAAGCGCCGCAGCGGCAAAGCGTGGCACGATAAGAAGTCTCGCCGTCGAGCACGATCTCGGCGTGTACCGCCAGCGGGCCGTTTTCCCGCAGCCGCACCGTGTTGACCACCGGCGATTGCTCCTGCGGCCCGCCATCCTTCCGGACATAGGTGATGGCGCCCGAGGGGCAGCTTTCGGCGATGGCAACGATCTTCTCGACGCTGGCCGCCTCGGGATGGATCCATTGGCCCGGCGCGTTGGGCACGAAGACATGCGGATCGCCGAGCACGCAGTTGCGCGAATGGATGCAGCGCTTGCCGGAAAACCCGACGTCGATCTTGTCGCTTTCGACCATGCCGGCCATAGCTGGGCTCCTTTTGCCTGAAGCACGTCGCGTCTGAACAGTTCGAGGCGGCGCGCGCTGGGTATTTGCACAGGCTATGGCTCCGGCCCGAAGACCGTCAAGCTGGCAAACCGGTCAGGGGACCAGCTCGATCTCCTCGGTCTCGCCGCCGCTACAGGTGTAGCAGCAATCCTCGCATTTTTCCGTGTTGCCGGGACCGACGCCCCAATAGGTGCCCTCGTCGCCATCGACCCAGGCGCCGTAGCAGATCGCTTCGCCCGCGTTGCAGGATATCGGCAGCTGCTTGGTCTCGCCGTCGTCGAGGAAATAGTCCTTGTCCTCGCCCGGCCAGACATAGTCGCGATCCTGGCTGTAGAGCTCGACGCGCATGGCGTTCGGGTGGCTGTTCTTGATGGCGAAGGTGACATCGTCGGCTTGCGCCGCCGACGCAACCAGCATGACGAAGGACAGCGCGGCCAGCATGCGGCGCGCATAGGCATGAAACATGATAACCCCCGAATAAGCGGCCCACCCGGCCGCAGGGCGACCATTGCATGCAGCGCTGAACCGCGGAAGTGGACCGGACGGGCCGATCCCCGACTTAATTAGGGTCCAACGAAACTTCCGCGCTCTACGGCACCAGATCGATCGTCTCGGTCGAGTGTTCCACGCAGATGAAGCAGCAAGTGTCGCAGGGCTGGTCATTGTCCGGCCCGACGCCGGCCGAGAGGCTGTCATTGCCGTCAACCCAGGCGCCATAGCAGATATGTTCGCCCTGATTGCAGGACAGCGGCACGGATTTCTGCGACCCGGGTTCGATCAGGAACACCTTGTCATTGCCCGGCCAGACCGTCTCACGATCGCGGCTGAACAGCTCGACCGCGACAGATTCCTTGCGCAGGTTCTTGACGAAGAAGGCCATGTCGGCGGCCTGCGCCGAGGCGGTGAAGACCAGCGCTGCCAGTGCAACCATACGAAACAGCGTCACGGCCTGGATCTCCCGAATCATCGCGGCAGAATCGCATGCCTGCCCGTAACTAGGAAGGCGCGGAACCCTGCGTTGCGATGTCATGCCCCAGCCGCACCGTTTCATGCACCAGAAGGTCGAGATCCTCGCGCCGTGTGCGATGGTTGGTGATCGCCACGCGCAACCAGTGCTCGCCATGCACCGTGGTGTCCGAAAGGGCCGCAATGCCCTGTTCCTGCAGCCGCAGCATGATCTCCATGTTGAGCGCCTTCAGAGCCTCGCCTGTCAGACGGGGCTGATAGCGGAAGCAGACGATGTTGACGGTCGGCGATGCCGCCAGCTGCAACCGCGGCGCGGCCTCGATCAAGCCGGCAAGATAAACGGCCTGGGCAATGTTCTGGTCGATCAGGCGGCCGAATTTTTCGACGCCATGCTGCTTCAGCGCCATCCACACCTTCAGCGCGCGAAAACCGCGCGATGTCTGCAGGCCGTAGTCGTGCAGCCATTCGCCGGAAGCAAGGCCGCGCGGCGTCGATTCCAGATATTCCGGCGTCACAGCGAAGGCCCCGCGATGCGCGGCGGCATCCCTGACCAGGGCGCAGCCGACTTCGAACGGCGCGTGCAGCCATTTGTGGGGATCGAGCGCGACCGAATCGGCCCGTTCGATGCCGGCGACGCGATGGGCATTTTCAGGCGCAATGGCGATCAGCGCGCCGATGCAGCCGTCGACATGGAACCAGAGGCCTTCCTCATGTGCCAGCTTCGCAAGCGCCTGCAAATCGTCGATCGCCCCGGTGTTGACCGTGCCGGCCGTACCGATGACGCAGGCCGGCTTGAACCCTGCGGCGCGGTCCTCGGTGATCGCCGCACGCAAGGCAGCGATATCGATGCGCAGCCCGGCATCGGTCGGGATGCGGCGCAGTGCCCGGTTGCCGAGGCCGAGTGCCTCCATCGCCTTGCGGTGGCACGAGTGGATCTGCTCCGAGCCGTAGAAGCGCAGCGGCTTTTCGATGGCGGCGACACCGTGCTCGCGCACGTCGATGCCGGCCTTGACGTTGCGCGCCACGGTCAGCCCGATGATGTTGGCCATCGAGCCGCCGCTGACCAGCGTGCCGCCGGCAGAAGCTGGAAAGCCCAGCATCTCCTTGCACCAGTTGACCACCTGGCTGTCCATCAGCCCGGCGGCGTGGTTGCCGCCGCCGAGGTTCGAGCCCTGGATAGCCGCCAGGAAATCGCCGAGCGCGCCGGTGAAGTTGCTCGACCCCATATACCAGGACCAGAAGCGCGGATGGATGTTGCCCATCGGATAGGACATCACCGTGCGGGACACCTCGGCATAGACAGCATCCAGCGACGCCGGGGAGCGCGGCAGCGGCGCCGAGAAGGCCTCTCTCACATCGGCCGGCATCTCCCGCCAGACCGGGCGGTCGCGCACATCGCGGAGATAATCGACCGCATCGTCAATGACCCGGTGCGACAGGGCCTGCACATCGGCCCAGTCCAGGGGATCGAGCGTTTCCTCGGCCACCAGGCCGAGGTTTTCTTGCACGGCGTCCATACCAGATCTCCCGTCAAGCCGCCGGAAACTGGCAGCCGGGCGTCGAGCGCGACAGGGCGGTCTCGTCGGCATCCATCTCGGCCTCGATGCCGTCGAACAGCGGTGTCGACATGTAGCGCTCGCCGGTGTCGGGCAGCATGCACAGGATCACCGCGCCAGCCGGCGCCTTCTCCGCGACCTGCCGTGCCACGGCGAAGGTCGCGCCGCCGGAAATGCCGGTGAAGATGCCCTCTTTCCGCGCCAATTCTCTGGCCCATTTGATGCCCTCGGGTCCGGCGATCGGCATCACCTCGTCATAGAGGCTGGTGTCGATCGCCTCCTGCAGTACGTTGGGGATGAAATCCGGCGTCCAGCCCTGGATCGGGTGCGGTTCAAAGGCTGGATGGCTGGCGGCCGGGGCACCATCGGCGCCGCGCTGCTGCACCTTGCCGCTGCCGATGAGCTGCGCGTTGGCCGGCTCGGACAGCACGATACGGGTTTCCGGACGCTCGCGGCGCAGCACGCGCGCCACGCCGACCACCGTGCCGCCGGTGCCATAGCCGGTGACGAAGCAATCGAGCCGCGAGCCGGCGAAATCATTGACGATCTCGCGCGCCGTCGTCGCCTCGTGGATGGCGGCGTTGGCGGCCGTCTCGAACTGGCGGGCGAGAAACCAGCCATTGGCCTCGGCCAGTTCCACCGCCTTCTTGTACATGCCGAAACCTTTTTCAGCGCGCGGCGTCAGCACCACCCTGGCGCCCAGCATGCGCATCAGCTTGCGGCGCTCGACCGAAAAACTGTCGGCCATGGTGACGACCAGCGGATAGCCCTTTTGCGCGCAGACCATGGCGAGGCCGATGCCGGTGTTGCCGCTGGTCGCCTCGACCACCGTCTGGCCCGGCTTCAGCGCACCGCTGCGCTCGCCCTCCTCGATGATGTTGAGCGCCAGCCGGTCCTTCACCGAGGCGCCGGGATTGAAATACTCGGCCTTGACGTAGATCGTCGCGTGGGACGGTCCGAGATTGTTGATGCGAGCCACCGGCGTGTCGCCGACGGTGTCGAGAATGCTGTCGAACAGGCGGCCGCGCCCGGCCGTGGTTCTGATCTTCTGCTGCTGCAACATCTTGGTCTCCTTGATTGTCATCGCGTTTTGTCTTCACGGGCCGGTTACAAACCGGCAGGTTGGGCGGCGAAGTTTGGTGACCTTGCCGCGCTAGGACTGACATGCCGCACAGCGGCAATGGCTGTATCCGGCGCTGAAATCCGCTGCCGGATGCGCCGTGTCGTGTTTGGTGATACAGGAGAGGCCGACAGGCCAGCGTGGGAGCAGGCGTGGAAACGCACGTGGAATCCACTCGATCGAGGCTGGACGTCGAGATGCCGGTCCTTTCCGTGCGCCTGCTCGGGCCTTTGATGATCTTCCACGACGGCGCTCCGGTTACCCTGCCCGCGTCACGCAAGCTGCGCGCGCTGCTCGCCTATCTGGCGCTGGCACCGCATCCGGTCGGCCGCAGTCGCCTGTGCGAGTTGTTGTGGGATGTGCCGAACGACCCAAGGGGCGAACTGCGCTGGTGCCTGAGCAAGCTGCGGAGCACGCTCGACGCGGTGGGCCGACACCGGGTCGCGACACAGGGCGACACGGTCGCACTCGATCTGAGCGATTGCCTGGTCGATGCGCTGGAGGTGAGCCAGGCCGCCACGCAAGGGCTCGGCACCCTTGATGTCGAGCGCTTGCGGGCGCTGGCCAGACTGTTTGCCGGCGATTTCCTCGATGGGCTGGAGCTCGAGCGCAGCCCGCATTTCAACAGCTGGCTGACCGCGCAGCGCCGCCGCTTCCACTCGTGCCACGTCGCCGTGCTGGAGCAACTCGTCGGCAGCCTGGCGGCAGACAGCGACGCGGCGATCGCCCATCTCGACACATGGGTGGAACTGGCGCCGTTCGACCGGCGTGCACATGCGGCACTTTTGGCAGGTCTGGCCGGACGCGGCGAGATCGGCGCGGCTGAAGAGCATCTGGCGGCGGCAGAACAGTTGTTCAAATCGGAAGAACTGGATTTCGCACCGCTTCGCGCGGCCTGGCGGGCGATCCGTGACCGACAGTCGGGCATCTCGCTTCGGACGGCCTGCCTGTCCACACTATCGCCATTGGTGGCCACGCCGACCGCACCCGGCCCGGTCGAGCCCAGCCATGCTTCGCTGGCGGTGATGCCGTTTGTCGAGGAGGTCGGCGGCGCACGCGGCGGATTGGCCGACGGTTTCACCCACGACATCATCACCCGCCTGGCCAAGCTCAGGGACTTCTTCGTCATCGCGCGCGGATCGGTGTTTGCGCTGGCAGAGCAGAACATCGCGCCCGAGGATGCCGGCCGCCGGCTGAATGTCGACTATGTCGCCACCGGCACCGTGCGCAGCCCGTCCGGCCGCCTCATCGTCAGCGTCGAACTGATCGAGGTGCGCAGCGCCAGGATCGTCTGGGCCGAGACCTTCGAGCGCAGGCCCGATGACATCTTTTCCGTGCTCGACGACATCGGCAACAGCATCGTCTCCTCGATCTCGGCCGAGATCGAAACAGTCGAGCGCAACCGCGCCATGCTGAAGGCGCCCAGCTCGCTCAACGCCTGGGAGGCCTACCATCGCGGACTCTGGCACATGTACCGCTTCACCCAGGCCGAAAACGAGCAGGCGCGGCATTTCTTTGCCCAGGCCTTGCAGCTCGACCCGACCTTTGCCCGCGCCTATGCCGGCCTGTCCTTCACCCACTGGCAGAACGCCTTCCAGCGCTGGGGCGACCGCGACCGCGAAAGCGCGCTGGCCTTCGAGAGCGCCGGACACAGCCTGCTGGTCGACGACCACAATCCGGCCGCGCATTGGGCAATGGGCCGGGCGCTGTGGCTGCGCGGCGAGCAGGACGGTTCGCTACTCGAACTGGAACGGGCTGTCGATCTCAGCCCCAACTTCGCGCTCGGCCACTACGCGCTGTCCTTCGTGCATTCGCAGTCGGGCGACCCGCGAGCGGCGATAGGCTCTTCCGATCATTCGCGCCATCTCAGCCCGTTCGACCCGCTGCTGTTCGGCATGCTGGGCGCACGCGCCATGGCGCATGTCCGGCTCGGCCAGTTCGAGGAAGCGGCCGAATGGGCGCTGAAGGCGGCGGCGCGGCCCAACGCCCACGCCATCATACTGGCGATCGCCGCACACTGCCTGGCGCTGGCCGGACGGCTCGACGAGGCGCGCGGCTTCGCCGCCGCCATTCGCAAGACAAGGCCGGACTATTGCGCCGACGATTTCATCGGCACCTTCCGCTTCGAGCCGGATGCCGTGGCGCTGTTCCGGCAGGGCGCCAGGCTTATCGGGCTGAACTGAAGCTGGCATCGCCATCTGGGGCATCGCTTGGGAATTTCGCCTCAATTCCGTCGGGTTAACGAAGTCGGAAGGAGTTGTTTAACCGTTCGCGGCTATGTCACCGCGTGGGGGACCGACAAAGTGAGTATGATGAGCAACAGCCCCGACAAGCGCAATGAATGGCGCGCCATCTTTTACGTGCAAGCTCGCGTCGCCATCCTGTTTGTCCCGGTGGTTGCCAGCCTGCTGATCATAGCGGCGCTTGCCGGAAACGAACGCAAGTCCGTTCCCAGCATGATCGACCCGACCGTCACCGGCTCCGTGCGGTAAACCAGCGGTCATCGGTTCTTCGAGACACTCTCGGAGGCGTGCGCTATCGGCGGTTTTCATTTGGCGCTAAAATCATCCGATGGCACTGAATGAGTGGGCCCGAACGATCAAGCGGGATGTGCATGCGCTCTACCTCGCCGCTCGCGATCCGCGAACGCCCTGGTACGCCAAGGCGCTTGCCGTGTGTGTTGCAAGCTATGCCTTGTCGCCAATCGACCTGATCCCCGATTTCATTCCGGTGATCGGCTATCTCGACGACGTGATCCTTGTCCCTTTGGGCGTCCTTGCCGTGGTCAGGATGATACCGCCCGAGGTGATGGCGGAACACAGGGAGGCCGCTGCCCTTGCCGCTGACAGGCCCGTGAGCCGTAGCGCGGCGGTGATCATTGTTTGTATCTGGGCGGCCTCGATCGTGCTGGCCGGCTGGCTGGGATATCTATATTTCGCCGACTGACTGCCAAGCCGTTCAGCAGGGAGGCTGCCGCCAAGAAAGCCCGGATGGATCGCGCCTCGGGATTCCTTCGCCATCTGGCGTCGCTCAAACAAAGCGCGGGATCGGACCGTTCTGCGGGGTCACATCGTCGCCAAGCTCGATAAAAACCTCGTCGACATAGCACCATGCCCAGCCTTCGGGCGGATCGTAGCCCTCGATGACCGGATGCTGGGTGGCGTGGAAATGCTTGGTGGCGTGGCGGTTGGGCGAGTCGTCGCAGCAGCCGACATGGCCGCAGGTGCGGCAGAGCCGCAGATGCACCCATTGCGACCCGCTCTTCAGGCATTCCTCGCAGCCGAGGGCGCTCGGCGTCACCTTCCTGATGTCGCGCGTATGTCTGCATTCATCCATCATGCTCTCCTGCCATTCGAGGTGTGTCGGCGTTGCCGCGAGCGAGATAGGCATGCAATGCCGCGACCACCTGGGCGCCTTCGCCGACAGCCGCCGCGACCCGTTTGACCGAGCCGGCGCGGACGTCGCCTATGGCGAACACGCCGCTGCGGCTGGTCTCCATCTGCGTCGATCCTATGTCCGATCCGGTGCGCACGAAACCCCTGGCGTCCAGCGCCACATCGCAGTTCGCCAGCCAGTCGGTGTTCGGGTCAGCGCCGATGAACAGGAAAAGATGGCGGATCGAGCGCGTCGTTTTCGCGCCGCTGGCGCGGTTGCGCCAGCGCACTGTGGCAAGATTGCCCTCTTCGCCCTCCAGAGCCTCGATTTCGGTCCCGGTCAGCACCTCGATGTTCGGCTGCGCCCGGATGCGCTCGACCAGATAGCGCGACATGCTGGCATCGAGGCTGCCGCCGCGCGCCAGCAGTGCCACCTTCCGCGCATGGCTGGCCAGATAGACGGCCGCCTGTCCGGCCGAATTGCCGGCGCCGACCAGCGCCACTTCCTGGTCCGCGCAAAGCCGACCTTCGATGGGCGACGCCCAGTAATGCACGGACGTCCCCTCGAACCGCGCCAGATTGGCGATGTCGAGGCGGCGATAGCGCGCGCCGCTGGCGATCACCACGCTGCGCGTGCGCACGGTCTCGCCGTCGCCGACATCGAGCAGATAGCGGGCGCCTGACACGTCGGCGGCGGCGCTCAAAAGCTTCGCCTCGTCCGGGATCACCATTTCGACGCCGAATTTCTGCGCCTGGTTGTAGGCGCGCGCCATCAGCGCCATGCCCGAAATGCCCGTGGGGAAACCGAGATAATTCTCGATGCGCGAGGAGGCGCCGGCCTGTCCGCCGAAGGCACGGCAATCGAGCACGATCGTCGACAGGCCTTCGGATGCCGCATAGACCGCCGCCGCCAGCCCTGCCGGGCCGGCGCCGACGATGGCCACGTCATACACCGTATCGGCATCGATCGGCCGCAGCAGGCCGATGCAGCGGGCGAGGTCCTTTTCACCGGGGTTCATCAGCAGCCTGCCGTTTGGACAGAGCACGATCGGCAGGTGGTGCGGATCGACCTCGAAGCGTTCTACCAGGGTTTTGGCGCAGGGATCGCTGTCTGAATCGAGCACGCGGTGCGGTTGGCCGCTGCGGGCGAGGAAACCCTGCAGCCGCAACACGTCGGCATTGTCCTGGGGTCCGATGATGATCGGCCCGCTGGTGGCGCTCTCCAAAAGCCCGACGCGGCGCAAGATCAGCGCCCGCATGATGCGCTCGCCGAGATTGGCCTCCTGCACCATCAGGTCGCGCAGCCGCTGCGAGGCGATGACGAACGCCTCCACCGGTTCGGCGGCCTGCGCATTGACCAGCGAGGGACGGGCCGAAAGCTGCGCCAGTTCGCCGACAAAGCTGCCTGGACCGTGGGTGACGATCGTCTCGTGCCGGCCGAGCCCCCCGTCCTGGGTGATATCCACGCTGCCCGACAGCACGACGATCAGACCGGGCGCTACATCGCCCGCCGTGACGATGTTCTCGCCGGCCGCATAGGCGCTGGCCTCGCCGAACCGGCGCATGCGGTCGATGTCCACCTCGGCCAGCGTGGGGAACGCCTGGTCGCGGCGGGCACCGAAGATCTGGGTGGTGGATTGAGCCATGGTTGAGCGTAGCGAAGCGGGCGCGGAGTTTGAAGCGGTTTGTTGGAGCCCTGACCAGGAGGGGAGGTCTGGCTGGTAGACACCACGCCGTCGTCATCTCGGGCGAGGATCCAAACCGAGACACCAGCCGAAGAACCTCAGTCGGAAGGCCTTCGTCAGTGGCTGAAGACTCGTTCCAAAGCACCCGGCTCATTGTGCATGGCAAGTTTGTCCATGATGGTGACGCTGGCCTCGTTGAGACCTACCACCTCCACCTCGACGCCCTCGCGGCGGAACTTGAGAACGGCGGTGTCGACTGCGCCGACGCCAGTGAGGTCCCAGATATGAGCGTGAGTGACGTCGATGACGGCGCGCTGGAGGCGCTCCTTGAAATCGAACGCGTTCAGAAAGTCCTCCGCTGAAGCGAAGAATAACTGGCCCTCGATAAGGTAATGGCGCTCCGCGCCGTCGCCACTGAGGGTGGAGGTGACGCGGAAAATCTGCGACACCTTCCAAGCGAAGAAGATGCCCGAGAGCAGCACGCCCACCCCGACACCAAGCGCGAGATTGTGGGTCCCGACCACGGTGATCACTGTCGCCAGCATGACGATGCTTGAACGACGGGGGTGCTTCCTGAGATCGTTCAGAGAAGACCAGCTGAACGTGCCGATCGATACCATGATCATGATGGCGACCAGGGCCGGCATGGGAATGACGCGCAGCCAGTCGCCGAGCGACATGAGCATGAACAACAGGAACGCCCCGGCCACAAATGTGGAAAGCCGCGTGCGTCCACCAGATTTGACGTTGATAACCGACTGGCCGATCATGGCGCAACCGGCCATGCCGCCCAGGAACCCGGTTACGAAGTTGGCGATACCCTGGCCAACACATTCACGGTTCTTGTCGCTTTTTGTGTCGGTCATCTGGTCGACAATGGACGCCGTCAGCAGGCTTTCGAGCAGGCCAACCGCGGCCACGCCTAGTGAATAAGGCAAAATGATCCACAGCGTTTCCAGCGTGAAAGGCACGTCTGGCAGCAGGAAGGTCGGCAAGCTCGACGGCAGTTCGCCGAGGTCGCCCACCGTCCGCACGTCGATGTGAAGCAGCAGCGATAGGGTGGTGAGCACGATGATGCACACCAGAGGCGAGGGCACCGCCTTCGTGATGCGGGGAAACAGATAGATGATGGCAAGGCCGAGACTGATCATCGCATAGGTTTGCCACGGCATGCCGACCAGCTCCGGCAGTTGGGCCATGAAGATCAGAATCGCAAGCGCGTTGACAAATCCGGTCATCACCGAGCGCGACACGAACCGCATCACATAACCCAGCCTAGCGAAGCCGGCCGCGACCTGGACCACGCCGGCCAGAATGGTTGCCGCGAGCAGGTATTGCAGACCATGGTCGCGCACCAGTGTGACCATGAGCACGGCTGTCGCCGCGGTGGCTGCTGAAATCATCGCCGGCCGGCCGCCGGTGATGGAGATAATCATGGCGATGGAGAAAGAAGCGTAGAGCCCAATCTTGGGGTCAACGCCGGCAATGACAGAAAAACCGATGGCTTCTGGTATCAGCGCCAGGGCGACAACAATGCCCGCGAGCACGTCGCCGCGCAGGTTGCCGCGCCACTCGTCGCGGTAGGTTTTGAATGTGAGCATGGAATTCCGGTCAATCATTTCCAGACCGCGACGGACCGCAGCCCATCATAGTCAGCGCAGATCTGGTTTTGTTGTTGTCCGGCGGATCGGCGGCCGGAAGAGCCACCCGGAATTGCACCGGGTCCATCTTGGATATCTGCACATAGCCGCAAATTTTGGTGCAGTGCAACAAGTCTTTGCTGCACGGCGTAGGCGCTGGCCTCGCTGAAACGGCCGTTTTAGAGTGACCTTGAGCCGCACAAAGAAAAAGCCCGGACGAAACCGGGCTTTTTCTTTAAGTTTCTGAACCGTCGAAGGGTTCGAAACCGGAATTTGGTGCCCAGAAGAGGACTCGAACCTCCACTCCTTGCGGAACACGGACCTGAACCGTGCGCGTCTACCAATTCCGCCATCTGGGCTGGTGCGGGCTCATGTAAGCGGGCAAGCGATGTGTGTCAACGCGCTTTTTTCGCGGTTGCTCCGTTCGCCGGCTCAGTCGTCCAGCACTTCCTTGGACGCGACGGTGGAATCGGCGTTGAGCTGGTAGATGACCGGCACGCCGGTGCCGAGTTCCAGCTTGACGATCTCCTCGCCCGACTTGCCGTCGAGCGCCATGATCAGCGCGCGCAGCGAGTTGCCGTGCGCGGCGACCAGCACGGTGCCGCCGCGCAGCACATGCGGCTGCAGATCGTGCAGGTAATAGGGCCAGACCCGGGCGCCGGTGTCCTTCAGGCTTTCGCCGGCGGGCGGCGGCACGTCGTAGGAGCGGCGCCAGACATGCACCTGCTCCTCGCCCCATTTCTTGCGGGCATCGTCCTTGTTGAGGCCGGAGAGATCGCCATAGTCGCGCTCGTTCAGCGCCTGGTCGCGGATGGTCTTCAGGTCGCTTTGACCGACGGCGTCGAGGATGTGCTGACAGGTCTTTTGCGCCCGGATCAGCGCCGAGGTGAAGGCGATGTCGAATTTCAGGCCGCGCGCCTTGAGCCTCTCACCGGCGGCCTTGGCCTCGGCATGGCCCTGCTCGGTCAGGTCGACGTCGCGCCAGCCGGTGAACAGGTTCTTCAAATTCCATTCGCTCTGGCCGTGGCGCACGAGCACGAGGGTTCTCGACATGTTTGCTCCCTTCAGGTTGGGCAAGTTGGCAGATTGGCCGCTCAGCTGAGGCCGAGCACGTCCCGCATCGAATACAGTCCGGGCTTCTTGCCGCGCGCCCAAAGCGCTGCCTTGACGGCGCCGCGGGCGAAGATGGCGCGGTCCTCGGCATGGTGGGCCAGCGTGATGCGCTCGCCGGTGCCGGCCAGCAGCACGCTGTGATCGCCGACCACCGAGCCGCCGCGCAGCGTGGCGAAGCCGATCGAGCCCGTCTTGCGCACCCCGGTGTGGCCGTCGCGGACGCGCACATCATTGCCGGCAAGCGCAATGCCGCGCCCGGCAGCAGCGGCCTCGCCGAGCAGCAGTGCCGTGCCCGACGGCGCATCGACCTTGTGCTTGTGGTGCATTTCGAGGATCTCGACGTCGAAATCGTCGGCGTCGAGCGCGCGCGCGGCCTGTTCGACCAGCACCGCCAGAAGATTGACACCGAGGCTCATATTGCCCGACTTGACGATCATCGCGTGGCGCGCCGCCGCCGCTATTTTCGCGTTATCGTCGGCTGAACAGCCCGTCGTGCCGATGACATGGACGATGCGCGCCTGCGCCGCGTAGCCGGCGAATTCCACTGTCGAAGCAGGGGTGGTGAAATCGAGCACGCCATCGGCTTTGGCGAAGACCGGCAGCGGATCGCCGCTGATCGCCACATCGATGCGGCCAATGCCGGCGAGTTCGCCTGCATCCTTGCCCAGATGCGGCGAATCCGCCCGCTCGACCGCGCCGATAACTCGAGCGCCTGATATAGAGTGGATGGCACGGATCAGCGTCTGGCCCATGCGGCCGGCAGCGCCCACCACCACAAGGCCCATATCGCTTGCTTCGCTCATGTGCTCCTCACAGCAGTCTTCTTCGCACGCGTGGCCCGGACCGGAGTTTGGATCGGCTTGCTGTCATCGACAAGCCCCAGCCCCTTCTTGCCCTGGATGCGGTGGAAGCGGGAATAGATGCTGTCCGGGTCGGCCATCAGCGTCGCATGGGTGCCTTCCTCGACCAACCGGCCCTCTTCCAGCACGATGATGTGGTCGGCATTGACCACCGTCGATAGCCTATGCGCTATGACGATGGTCGTGCGGCCTTGCATGACTTGGGTCAGCGCTTCCTGGACGCGCGCCTCCGCCTCGTTGTCGAGCGCCGATGTCGCCTCGTCGAGCAGCAGGATCGGTGCCTGGCGCACGATCGCGCGGGCGATCGAGACGCGCTGGCGCTGGCCGCCGGAAAGGGTCGAGCCGCCTTCGCCGACCGGCGTGTCGTAACCTTGCGGCTGCTGGCGGATGAACTCGTCGGCTGCCGCCTGTTTCGCCGCCTGCTCGATCTCGGCGTCCGTGGCCGACAGACGGCCGTAGCGGATGTTGTCGCGGATCGTGCCCTCGAACAGATATGGCGCCTGCGCCACATAGGCGATCGACTGCCGCAGCGAATGCTTGGTTACCTTCGAGATGTCCTGGCCATCGACCTCGATGCTGCCCCGGTCGACGTCGTAGAAGCGCTGCAAGAGCGCCACCAGCGTCGATTTGCCGGCGCCCGACGCACCGACGATCGCCGTCACCTTGCCGGCCGCGGCGGTAAAGCTCAGGTCCCTAAGCACCGGCATGTCGGCGCTGTAGCCGAACGTCACATTGTCGAAACGCACCTCGCCGGTGGTGATCCTCGCCTCGACGGCATCGGGTGCGTCGCCCTGTTTCGGCTCCAGGTCGAGCAACTCGTAGATCATGCGCGCGTTGACCAGGGCACGTTCCATGCCCACCTGTGTGCGCGCCAGGCGTCTTGCCGGATCGTAAGCCATGATCAGTGCGGTGATGAAGGAGAAAACCGCGCCCGGCGGCTGCCCAAGATACAGCGCCCGGTAGCCGGAATAGGCAAGCACGGAGGTGATGGCGAGACCGCCCAGAATCTCGGAAATCGGCGACAGCCGCTCCGAGACGCGGGCGATCTTGTTGTTACGCTGCTCGGCCGTGTCCGCCATGATGCCGATGCGGCGCGCCAGCTCGGCCTCCAAGGTGAAGGCCTTGACGATGGCGATGCCTTGCGTGGCTTCCTGCACGGACCCGTTCAGCCGCGAATTGATCAGGACGGATTCCCGGTTGATACGCCGCAGTCGGCGGGTGATATAGACGACGGCCCAGATCAGTGGAGGGCCGATCAGCAGCGAGCTGAGCGACAACACCGGATCCTGATAGATCATCACGCCGACGAGAGCGATCAGCGTGACCGCGTCGCGGCTGATGGAGGTCAGTGTCAGCGACAGCAGATCGCGAACGCCGCCGACATTCTCGCTGACCTGTGCCGCCAGCCGACCGGAACGCGTATCGTTGAAGAAGTTGACGCCGAGCTTCATCAGATGGTCGAAGCTGCGCTTCTGGTAGCGCGCGACCAGATTGTTGCCGATACTGGCCAACGCGACTGCTTGGCCGTAACCGGCGAAGCCGCGCAGCAGGGAGGCTCCCATGAAACCGGCACAGATCAACCAGAGCATATCGCCGCGTCGTTCGTAGAAGATCTGGTTGATCATCGGGGCCATGATCCACGCCGTGAAGGCAGTGGTGCCGGAAACGATCAGCAGGCAAGAGACGGCGACGACATAGGTCCAGCGATACTCGTTGCCGTTTTCAGCGAGGATGCGGCGGAGCACCGCTGTGACCTCGCCGGGCCGGGCTTTTTGTTTGTTTGGAGCTTGAAGTGTCAAATCGGGAGCGCTTTGTGGTTTTCCGCCTCGTGGGACCGGGGCTGCAAATTCGGCACCCCTCTTAACGCCCTGCGGCCTAATTGCCTATGCCCGCACCTGATTAACTTCGTCGCGGGGGCGCGAGCGCTTCGCTGGCTTTCAGGCCTGCCAGCGCCGGCCCTCGGTCTGGACGCCGAACAGCGAGGGGTTCCTGGCATAGGCGGCAAGGCCCAGAAGTGCGGCCAGCGGGTGGGTGATGACATAGACCGGCATGGTGCGCATCATCGCGCTGTGCGGCGCCTTGTCCTCGAAAGCGGCGCGGAAATTGCCGGCTTTCAGCGCCGGCACGATCTTCTGCGCGATGCCACCGGTGAGGAACACGCCGCCGCGGCTCATGAACACCAGAGCAAGGTCGCCTGCGGTGCGCCCAAGGCAGGTGACGAAGATCTCCAGCGCTTCCTCGGCAACCGGATCGGTTTTCGCAAGTGCCGCGGCAGTGATCTCCGCCGGCGTCGTGAAGGGCGACGCCTTGCCGTCCGCCTTGGCCACCGCCCGGTAGACATTGACCAGACCGCGCCCGCACAGGATCTGCTCGCCCGAAACGCGGCCTTCGAGCTTCTCGATATGCGGAAAAACCTCGAAATCGCGCGGTGTGCGCGGGCCGATGTCCATATGGCCGCCCTCGCCGGGGACCGGTATCCAGTGGTGCAGCGCATGGACCAGCCCGGCGACGCCGAGCCCGGTTCCCGGACCGAGCACGACGCGCCCGGCATTGGGCTCCGGCGTGCCGCCGCCGATCTTTTCCATGTGCTCCTCGCCGAGCGCGACGACGGCCAGCGCCTGCGCCTCGAAATCGTTGAGCACGACGATGTCGCTCAGGCCGAGGCTGGCGAACATTTTCCTCGGCTTGACGATCCAGGGGCAGTTGGTCAGCTCGATCTCGTCGCCGTCGACCGGGCCAGCCACCGCCAGCACCGCCGAATTGGGACGCACCGACGAGCGGTCGAGCACGGCCGCCTGGATCGCCTCGTCGATGGTGTTGTAGTTCGCCGTCTGGACGATGGTCGGCTCGCCTGCCTCGGAATTGGCGTCGAGCACGATCGAAAAGCGCGCATTGGTGCCGCCGATGTCGCCGATCAGGATCGGAAACCGCAGCAAAGTGTCGTCGTCGCCTGTGCGTGGCATGCTCTCGTCCGTCTCCGGCGCCCCCGTGGCATCTGGCCGTTCTTCCGTTGACTAGCGCATGGGTTTGAAAAGGGAAACGGTTTTCGACCCCGGCGGCGCGCTGAGGCCGGCTCTGCGGCCAAACCGCCACGGTTTCGCAAAAATGAGGCGTTGAACCGATTGAGCCTGCCTATAAGCTGTAAGCTATAAGCCGTGATCGTCAGTTTCCAGGCGGTCGCGGTCTCGGCAGCGGCACGCCGATCTCGGGAGTCGCCGTGAAAGCGTTCCCCGTGCTTGGCAGGCCGGCGGCGGCCGGGGTGGCGGGCAATGACGGCGCTTCGGATTCGGGCGCCGCGGCCGCGACCGGCACGCCGCCGCCATGGTAGGTAGCCGCCTCGGCCGACGACGGCCCCGGCGCGTCGAGCACGGCGCGGCATTCGCTCGGCAGGTTCGCCATCGTCATCAGGTCGCGGGCCTTGGGCGCATCGGGGTTCTTGTTGGGGCGCCAGGGCTCCTGCGTGAACCACCAGGCCAGCGGCTTGCCGCAACCGTCATCGTCCGGCGTCGCTTCCTGCGCCTTGCAGCCGGGCGATCCGGGCTGACAGCCGATGCGCATGTGGAAATGATAGTCGTGGCCCCAGAACGGCCTGACCTTACGCAGCCAGAAGCGGTCGCCCTTGACGGTATCGCAGAGCTTTTTCTTGATGCCCGGATTGACCAGGATGCGCTCGACCTGGCTGTAGCTTGCCGCGCGCTTCAAAAGCCTTGTGTGCGCTGGCGTCCACAGCGCGTCCTTCACCAGATGGGTCTTCTCATCGACCATCAAGGTGGCGCTCATCGATTCGCGCTGCGCCATCGACAGCGGGCGGCTGGGCATCGGCGTCAGCCAGATGTCGGCGTCGAGCCCGATCTGGTGCGAGGCATGTCCTGTCAGCATCGGGCCGCCGCGCGGCTGCGAAATGTCGCCGATCAGCAGGCCTGGCCAACCATCGGCCGCTGCGTCGCGCGACAATTTCTCGACTACCGCGATCATCGCCGGATGGCCCCAGCGGCGGTTGCGCGACGGCCGCATCACCTGCCAGGTCGGACCGTCCAAGGGGATGGCGACGCCGCCGGCAAAACAGCCCTTGGAATAGAATCCGATCGACTGCGCCGCGGTGGCGGCCGGCAGTTTCTTGGCGCCGAACAGGTCTTTTGCCCGCTCCTCGGCGGTCGCCGGCTGAACGGCTAACCCAAGCACGGCAAGCAGGCCGACCGCAGCGGCCAACAGGGGCGTTTTGCCGAAAGATGGCCTCATCGCTGTCTTCATGAACCCGGTTCTCCACCGCAATCCCAAGGCCGAATCATAGCACGCCGCGCCCGCGGCTTCGATCGTCAGCGCTTCATCGGGCTGCGCGCTTCGCCGTCACGCCAATCGCCGCTTGCCCACATATGATCGAAGGCGGCGCGGTAGTCGCGAAAGCGCAGGGAATAGCCCGCCGCCTTGATCGCCGCGTTGGCGACACGCTTGTTCTCGCCATAGAAGGACCGCGCCATGGGCGAAAGTTGGGCGGCGTCGAAGGGAATCTCGGGCGGCGGCTCTATGCCCATCAATGAAGCGGCATAGGCGACCACATCCTGCGGCGGCGCCGGCAGGTCGTCGGTGACGTTGAAGATGCCGCCTGTATTGCCTTCGATGAGCTGCCACAGGGAGCCTGCAATGTCCTCGCAATGAATGCGGTTGAACACCTGGTCCGGCTTGACCAGCCGTCTTGCGGTGCCTTTTTCCAGATTGACCAGCGCGTTGCGGCCGGGGCCGTAGATGCCGGACAGGCGCAGGATCGCCCCCGGTCGGCCGATCTCGCGGCCCAGCTCCAGCCAGTCCTGTTCGGCGGCAACCCGCATCACCGAGCGCTTCGACACCGGCCGGCATTCTGCCGTTTCATCAACCCAGGCGCCGTCATAATTGCCATAAACCCCGACCGTAGAGAGATAGCCGATCCATTCCAGCAAAGGCATTTGAGCGATTGCCGCGCGCGCGGCATTCAGAACGGGATCGCCGGCCTCTTCCGGGGCAACCGAAATCAGCAGATGCGTTGTTTTTCCCAATGCATCACCGATTTCGCCGGTCATCGCGCCGTCGAACAGGAGCGGCGCGATGCCGGCCTGCCGCAGCGTCTCGAATTTTTCCGGCGAGCGTGTCGTGCCGAAGATCGTCGCGGCGCCTTTGTTATCCCGAGCAAAAGCCCTGCCGGAATAGCCGGCGCCGAATATGAAGATCTGCTTTTCGCTCATGCATTCGCCCTGGTTGGCCGCGCCAGACGCCATTCGTCGCGCACGGCTTCGTCGCTCTCGGTTTTCAGGCCGATGGCTGCCCTTTCTGAATATTCGGCGTCGAGCACCAGCCGCGCCAGCGCCCATATTGCCGCGCCCCGCACCAGCGGCGAAGCATCGTCCAGCAAGACGCGCACAGTGTCGGCAAGAGAGGCATCGCCGGAATTGCCGGCGGCGATCAGCACGTTGCGAATGAACCGGTCGCGGCCGATGCGTTTTATCGGCGAACCGGAGAAGAAAGCGCGGAAGGCCGCGTCATCGAGACCCAAAAGGTCGGCGAGCGGCGGCTGGCGCAAATCATCGCGCGCGACGAGTTTTGCTTCGGAAGCCGCCTTGGCGAATTTGTTCCACGGGCAGGCGGCAAGACAATCGTCGCAGCCATAGATGCGGTTGCCGATCTTTTCACGGAACTCATGTGGGATCGGCCCCTTGTTCTCGATGGTGAGATAGGAAATGCAGCGCCGCGCATCGAGCCGGTAGGGCGCCGGAAAAGCATCGGTCGGGCACGCGTCGAGGCAGGCGCGGCAGGAGCCGCAATGATCGATCTCGGCGCGGTCGGGCACGAGTTCGGCGGTGGTGAAGATGGTGCCGAGGAACAGCCAGGAGCCGTGCTCGCGGCTGACCAGATTGGTGTGCTTGCCTTGCCAGCCGAGCCCGGCGGCCTCGGCCAGCGGCTTTTCCATCACCGGCGCAGTGTCGACGAACACCTTCACATCACCGCCGGCGCGCGCCACGAGCTTGCCGGCGATCTCCTTCAGCCGCCCCTTCATCACATCGTGATAGTCGCGGTTTTGCGCATAGACCGAGATGGCGCCACGGTCGCGCTTGGCCAGCACGCCGCGCGGATCATGGTCGGGGCCGTAGTTCATCGCCAGCACGACGATCGACCGCACCTGCGGCCACAGTGCCGCCGGTTCGGCCCGGCGTTGCAGCGTCTCGGCGATCCAGTCCATCGAGCCGTGAAAGCCATCGGCGACGAATTCGGCCAGGCGCGCCGGCGCCAGCGGGATCGCATCGGGGGAGGTGACGGCAACGGCATCGAAGCCGGCGCGCTGCGCCTCCGCGTCGATCAGCGCGCGCAGTTTTGCGGCGTCAGAAGTCGAGGTCCGCATAATGCGACACCGGTGACAGGCCACGCACCCGGTCGGTCAAAAGCGGCCGGAAAGAGGGCCGCGACTTGACCCGTGTGTACCATTCGCGTGCAGCGCTGTGCTCGCGCCAGTCGATCTCGCCGAGATAATCGAGCACCGACAGCGTCGCCGCGGCCGCGAGATCGGCATAGGTGACCCTCGAACCGGCCAGCCAATGGCGGGTGCCGGCCAGCCAGTTGGTGTATTTCATGTGCTGGCGGATGTTGGCGCGCGCGGCACGGATCGCGCCCGAATCGGGCGAGCCGCCGCCCGCCGTTTCCGGCATGACCGGCTTCAGCACGCGCTCGCGCACCAGATGGCGGGTGACTTCGCTTTCAGCCTTGTTGAGATACCAATCGATGAGCCGGCGGATTTCGGCGCGCTGCATCGGGTCCTCGGCGAACAGCCGCTTGTCGCGCTTCAGCACACCGCGCGTTTCATCGAGATATTCCGATATGACCGTCGCGCCGACGATCGGCACGTCGCCTTCGGCCAGCAGGATCGGCAGCGTGCCGGCCGGGTTCAGCGCCAGGAACTCCTTGCGCCGGGTCCACGGCTTTTCCTCGATCAAAGCCAGCTCCTCGCCATACTCGCCGAATGCGAGGCGGACGAAGCGACAGGTGGCGAACATGGGATGGTGGAAAAGCGTCAGCATGGTTCCGCGATGATAAAGCGCACTGGCGAATCGCAGGGCGCACCGGTAAGTCTTGGCCGCCCGGTTAGCGGGCCGTCAGGGTGTTGCGACCTATAGGGGGACTTCAACGCCATGACAAGCAAGCCCTTCTGTCAGCCGTCACGCCAATGCCGAGGTAGCCATGGAAAGCCAGACCATCGTCGAAGCCCTGCTGCTCGGCCTGCTGGAGGGGCTGACCGAGTTCATCCCGGTGTCGTCGACCGGCCATATTCTGCTTGCCGGTCATTTCCTCGGCTTCCATTCGACCGGCAAGGCCTTCGAGATCCTGATCCAGCTCGGCGCCATCCTGGCGATCCTCAGCGTCTATTTCCGCCGGCTGTGGAAGATGCTGCTCGACCTGCCGCATGACCGGCTGACGCGGCATTTCGCCATCGGCATCCTGATCGCCTTCCTGCCGGCGGCGATCATCGGCGCGCTGGCGCATGATTTCATCAAGACGGTGCTGTTCGAATCGCCGAGGCTGATCTGCATCATGCTGATCATCGGCGGCGTCGTGCTGCTGGCGGTGGACCGCATGAACCTCAAGCCGGTCTACCGCGATGTCGAGCGCTTCCCGACCCGGCTTTACCTGCAGATCGGGCTTTTCCAGTGCCTGTCGCTCATTCCCGGCACATCGCGTTCGGGCTCGACCATCGTCGGCGCCCTGCTTTTGGGCGTCGATAAGCGCGCGGCTGCGGAATTTTCCTTCTTCCTTGCGATCCCGACCATGGTCGGCGCCTTCGCCTTCGACCTGTTCAAGAACCGCAACGTGCTGAGCAGTGCCGACCTGCCGATCATCGCCGTCGGCTTCGTCGCCGCCTTCGTCACGGCGCTGATTGTCGTGCGCTTCCTGCTCGACTACGTCTCGCGCAAAGGCTACGCGCTGTTCGGCTGGTGGCGGCTAGTGGTCGGCGGTGTCGGGTTGGTGGCGCTGATGATCTGGGGATGAGGAGTGATCCGCGAAGCGGACCCTACGCTTCGTCATCCACGGGCGGAGCAAGGAGCGTAGCGACGCAGCGCAGACCCGAGGATCCATGCCGTGACGTCGATCGGAGGGTTCGGCGATCGAGAATAGCCATCGCCAAGCTCGCCAAATCCGGCGAAAAGTCTCCCAATTCCTGCACCGTAGAGGCGCTTAGAGGTCGCGGCATGGATCCTCGGGTCTCCGCGACGGAGCTTCGCTCCTGCTCCGCCCGTGGATGACGAATGAAGGAGGGCTGCCCCCTCTAACTCCTCCCATAAAACGCGTTCTCGACATGCACCGGCCAGCGCCAGGGCAGCACCGCGACCATGTCGAAGCGCATCGACAATCTGCCGTAGTCCGCTTGGCGTGACAGCCAGATGTCAGCCGCGCCTTCTATGCGACGCTCCGATTCGTGACCGATCGCCTCCATGGCTTCCATCAGCGTGCGGCGCGCCTTGACCTCGACGAACAGCACCAGATCGCCGCGCCGCGCGATCAGGTCGATCTCGCCGAAGCGTGTGCGGTGGCGGCGCGCAAGGATTCTGTAGCCCTTCATCATCAGTGCTGCCGCCGCCAGCCATTCGCCGCGATGACCGCGTCGATAGGCCTTTTGGCGGCTGACGCTTGGGCGCTCAGCCACTGTCGCTTTCTCCAGAAGTCTCCCTGAGGTCAAGCAGCCGCCGATAGAGGGCCTGTTTCTGGCCGCCGGTCATCTTCGCGGCTTCCGCGGCCGCCTTGGAAGCGGGCATTTCGGCGGCAAGCGACAGAAGCAGACGGTCGATGTCTTCAGGCTCGTCGACCCTGGCCTCGGCCGGACCGACGCAGACGACGATTTCGCCTTTCGGCGTATCGGCCGCAGCATAGTGGTCGGCCAGCGCCTGCAGCGTGCCGGTTCGCATCTCTTCGAAGGTCTTGGTCAATTCCCTGCCGATAGCGGCCTTGCGCTCGCCGCCGAGCGCTTCGACCATGGCAGCCAGGGAGTCAGCCAGCCGGCGCGGCGATTCAAAGAAAATCAATGTCGCCGGCACGGCCTTCAGTGCTTCCAGCCGTGTCAGCCGCTGCCCTGATTTGACCGGCAGGAAGCCGGCGAACAGGAAGGCATCGGAGGGCAGGCCGGATGCCGTCAGTGCCGCAAGCGGCGCCGACGGGCCGGGGATCGGCACGACGCGAATGCCGTGGTCGAGCGCCTCGCCGACCAGCCGGTAGCCGGGATCGGATACCAGCGGCGTGCCGGCATCGGAGATCAGCGCCACGCTCTGCCCGGCCTGAAGTGCCGATATCAGCTTCGGCCCGGCCTCGCCGGCATTGTGTTCATGATAGGCCGTGGTGCGGCGGCGAATGCCGTAGCGCTCGAGCAGCACGCGCGACACCCGCGTGTCTTCGCAGGCGACGATGTCGGCCGCGGCCAGCGTCTCCAGCGCGCGCAGCGTGATGTCGGCGAGATTGCCGATCGGCGTCGCCACCAGATAGAGCGCCGGCTCCAATGGCCGTGCCGCGATCTCGGTCTGCCCGACCACATAGCTGCGCTTGCTCGTCTCTGCGGTCACCGATGACTTCTCCATTCAGCCCTGTTTGGCACGGCTGACGCGGGCTTGCAAAAGCTGACGCCGATGTAAGGAATTCGCCTTTCCTTTGCCACAGTGGGGAACCAAACCGGCGTTGGCAGATTAGCCCCCTGATTCCGGAGGAGGACAGGATGGACAGCCTGAAGATACAGGACGCTTTCGAGCCTTACTATGCCGGCCGCAAGCGCGGTGCCGCGCCCACGGCCAAGCGCCTGCCTGCCAAGACCGAGAACAGCCTGACCAAAGAGCGGACCGCGAGCACCTCGCCGACGAAGGGCAGGCATCCCGACAGCAACAAACCAGACAGCACGACGGAGCACTGACCGGACGATGCCCAATCGCTTCGACATCTTCATCACCCGTCTTGAAACAAAGAATGCCCGCAACGGCGCGCAACTAGCCTCGATAGGCGACCAGCACCGCGCCCGCCGCGATAAGGGCGACGCCAAGCCAATTCGCTCCGGACAACCGCTCGCCGAGAAAGGCCGCGCCAAACACCGCCACAAGCACGACGCTTAGCTTGTCGATCGGCGCCACCTGCGCCGCATTGCCGATCTTGAGCGCGCGGAAGTAGCAGAGCCATGACGCGCCGGTGGCCAGACCGGACAGGCCGAGAAAAGCCCAAGTCTTTCCCGAGATCGTGGCCGGCGACTGGAATTGGCCGCTGGCAAGCAGGATCGCACCGAGCACGATCAGTATGATGACCGTGCGGATGAAGGTGGCGAAATCGGAATTGATGTTCTCGATGCCGACTTTGGCGAAGATCGCCGTCAAGGCCGCGAAGGCAGCCGACAGCAATGCCCAGAATTGCCAGGAGGATACGGTCAGGTTCATGCCGGTGGCCTTTGCGGATGGCGTCTTAACCGAGATACCGTGAAACGCGTGCCTTCAGAAGGCCAATCAGCTCCAGGTCCATGAATTCATAGTTATCAGGTATATCGAGGCAGATCACACGGGCCTTCTTCAGGCTGGCCTTGAATTTTTTCTGCAGCTTGGTGCGGTGCGCCTTTTCCATGACAAAGATAATATCGGCTCGGGCGACGAGTTCATGCGTCAGCGGCGTGTCCGCATCGTGGTTTGTCCCCGCCGAGGCCACCTCGATATCCCGGCGCGTTGAAAACACCTGTTCGGCGGTGGGGCTGCGCAAGCGATTCTGGCTGCAGACAAAGAGGACGTTCTTCAAAGGGTTAGCGCGCCAGATCGGCGACCACGGCGTCGAGCACGATCATACCGGCCGGCGTGGCGCGCAGGCGCGAATTGCCGATCGGCGCCACCAGCCCCTCTCCCTGCAGCATCGACAGCCGCGAGCTCGACAGGCCGCGTCCGGAGAACGCTTCGTAGCGGGAGAGGTCGATGCCTTCGGCGAGCCGCAGGCCCATCAGCAGGAATTCGTCGGCCTCTTCCGAACGCGTCAGGATTTCGCCGCCGGTGACGCCATGGCCCTTGGCCTCGACCAGATTGGCCCAGGTTTCCGGCATCCGCTCGGCGATCGTCACCGTGCGGCGACCATTTTCGACGAAGCGGCCATGCGCGCCCGGCCCGACGCCGACATATTCGCCATAGCGCCAATAGGTGAGGTTGTGCCGGCTCTCGGCGCCCGGCCTTGCGTGGTTGGAGATCTCGTAAGCCGGCAAACCATGCGCCGATGTAATCTCCTGCGTCAGCGCATAGAGGTCAGCGGCGTGGTCATTGTCGGGAATGATGAATTTCTTTGCCGCGTGCAGGGCGTGGAAGGGCGTGCCTTCCTCGATGGTCAGCTGGTAAAGCGACAGATGGTCGGCGGCATGGCCGATCGCCTGTTCCAGCTCCGATGCCCAAGCCTCCGGCGTCTGGCCGGGCCGGGCATAGATCAGGTCGAAGGACAGCCTTGGGAATATTTCCCGCGCGAGGCCGATGGCGTGCAGCGCTTCCTCGACATTGTGCAGCCGCCCGAGGAAGCGCAAATCCTTGTCATCCAGCGCCTGCACGCCGAGCGACACGCGGTTGACGCCGGCTGCCCGGTAGCCGCGAAAGCGTTCGGCCTCGACCGAGGACGGATTGGCCTCCAGCGTCACCTCGATGCCGTCAGGCACAGTCCAGTTCTTCGCCACGGCGTCCAGAACCCTGGCCACCGTTTCCGGCTTCATCAGCGACGGCGTGCCGCCGCCGAGAAAAATGCTGGTCACCTCGCGCGGCCCGGTGCGTTCGCGCATCGTCGCCAGCTCGGCCTCGAAGGCGCTGGCAAAGCGCTCCTGGTCGACCGGCTGGTGGCGGACATGGCTGTTGAAGTCGCAATAGGGGCATTTGGCCGCGCAGAACGGCCAGTGGACATAGACGCCGAAACCGGGCGTCCGGTCGAGCAGCATGCTCATGCCGAGCCCAATCTCGCCTTGGCGAACTTCTGGAAGGCGCGAGCGCGATGCGACAGCGCCGTCGGCTGGCCGGGCTTCCAGCCGTGCTTTTCCTCGGCCGTCATCTCACCAAAAGTCTTGTCGAAGCCGTCGGGGAGGAAGACCGGGTCGTAGCCGAAGCCGAGTTCGCCGCGCGGCGGCCAGACCAGCGTGCCTTCGGCCTCGCCGCGATAATATTCCGCCTCGCCGTCGGGAAACGCCAGGCAGATGACGGCGACGAAGCGTCCCTTGCGCTGTTGCGGCAAGGCCGCGCCGACTTCCTGCAACGCCACTTCGGTGCGCTGCATGGCCATGCCGAAATCGCGCGATCCATCCGGGGTTTCGGCCCAGTTGGCGGTGTAGACGCCGGGCGCGCCGTCGAGCGCGTCGACGCACAGGCCGGAATCGTCCGACAGCGCCGGCAGGCCGGTCGCCTTGGCGGCGGCGAGCGCCTTGATGTAGGCGTTCTCCTCGAAGGTGGTGCCGGTCTCGTCAGGCTCCGGCAGGCCATACTCCTTGGCCGACTTGGCTTCGAAGCCGAACGGCCCCATCAGCTCGGCGAATTCGCGCAGCTTGCCGTCATTATGGCTAGCGACGACGATCTTCTTTCCGTCGAGAGAATGCATCAAAGGCCCCAGATTCGTGGCTCGGCGAATTCGATCGAATTGCCCGAGGGGTCGCGTATATAGATCGAACGGCCGCCCTGCGGCCATTCGAATTCGCTCTCGATAGCGATGTGCTTCGCCTCGAGATGCGCTTTCCAGCGCACGATTTCGTCGGCGGTCGCCGCAAAGCAGAGATGGCCTTCCCCGACCGTGCCGTGCGGCGGCACCGGCAGCCTGGCGTCGGACGCCGGCGGGATTTTGGTCGCCTCGGCGTTGAAGACGAGCAGCACGCCGGGGCCGCAGCGGAAGAAGAGATGCCGGCCGGCCACCTTGCCGAGGAGGGGGAGGCCGAGGATGTCGGTGTAGAAGGTTTCCGCTGCGGTCAGGTCGCTGACGTAGAGAGCTGATTCAAGGATGGCAGAGGGCATCACGAGGCACCCCCCTCTGCCCTGCCGGGCATCTCCCCCGCAAGGGGGGAGATTGGCAGCCTCCGCATCGCCGCGCCCTTTGCAACGTTAGAGATTAGCGAAGCCCGAAACGACATCCGATCTCCCCCCTTGCGGGGGAGATGCCCGGCAGGGCAGAGGGGGGTGTTCAAGCTCGGCATTTAATCCTAAGCCACTGCCATCTGCTGCAAACTCACCAACCGCTGGATGCCTTTCTTGGCCAGGCCCATCAAGTCCGCGAACTGCTCTTCGGAGAAAGGCTCGCCCTCGGCGGTGCCTTGGATCTCGACGATGCCACCCTTGCCGGTCATGACGAAATTGGCGTCGGTGCCGGCCGCGGAATCCTCGATATAGTCGAGGTCGATAACCGGCTGACCGTCATGGATGCCGCAGGAGATCGCAGCGACATGGTCCTTCAGCACCTTGGCGACGCTGGCCATCTGGCGCGCTTCCATCCAGCGCAGGCAGTCATACAGCGCCACCCAGCCGCCGGTGATCGATGCGGTGCGGGTGCCGCCATCGGCCTGGATGACGTCGCAGTCGACGGTGATCTGCTGCTCGCCCAGCGCCTGCAAATCGACCACGGCGCGCAGGGAGCGGCCGATCAGCCGCTGGATTTCCAGCGTGCGGCCGCCCTGCTTGCCGGCCGAAGCCTCGCGGCGCATGCGCTCGCCGGTCGAGCGCGGCAGCATGCCGTATTCGGCCGTCACCCAGCCCTTGCCGGAATTGCGCATCCAGCCAGGCACTTTTTCCTCAAGGCTGGCCGTGCACAGGACATGCGTGTCGCCGAACTTCACCAGGCACGAGCCTTCGGCATGCTTGGAGACGCCGCGCTCGAAGGAGATGGCACGCATTTCGTCGAATTGGCGTTTGGAAGGGCGCATTCAGGCTGCTTTCTTGTCATTTTTCGGAATCTTGGCCGGCTTGTAACCGCATGGGACGCGTGGCGCAAAGGAAAATGGCCTGACGATCTGACGCAGACACCGGGTGATCTCACACAGACACCGGGTGATCTCACAAAGACACCGGGTTGCGCGGGTGCAGTGTAAGTCTATATCGTTGGGCCGGAGGTTTTTGGCCGTATGACCAAGGCAGTCGATCCCGCTTCGCAGTCGCCCGCGCTTCAGTCGCTCGATATGCGTTCCCGCGACATCTTCCGGCGCATTGTCGATTCCTACCTCAGGGACGGTGAACCGGTGGGCTCGCGCAGCCTGTCGCGTATCCTGCCGTCCTCGCTGTCGCCGGCGACCATCCGCAACGTGATGAGCGATCTCGAGCATCTCGGCCTGATCTACGCGCCGCACATCTCGGCCGGCCGGTTGCCGACGCAGGCCGGCCTGCGTTTCTTTGTCGATGCCTTCATGGAGCTTGGCGACCTTTCCGACGAGGAGCGCCGCGCCATCGAGGCACAGGTTCGGGCGTCCGGCTCGGGCGCGACGCTGGAGCACATGCTGACCGAGGCCAGCCAGATGCTGTCGGGCATGTCGCGCGGCGCCGGCCTGGTTCTGGCCGCCAAGAACGAGGTGGCGCTGAAGCACATCGAATTCATCCAACTCGAACCGACCAAGGCGCTGGCGGTGCTGGTGTCGCAGAATGGCGACGTCGAGAACCGCGTCGTCGAGCTGCCTGCCGGCATCACCGTCTCGCAACTGCACGAGGCCTCAAATTTCCTCAACGCCCATATACGCGGCCGAACGCTTGCCGAGGCGCGGATCGAGATCGCCCGCATCAAGGAAGAGACCAGGGCCGCGCTCGACACGCTGTCGCAGGACCTGGTCGAGAAGGGGCTGGCGGTGTGGGCCGGCGCCGACAGTGGCCTGCCGGCACGGCTCATCGTGCGCGGGCGCGCCAATCTGCTCGAAAACGTCACCGCCCAGGCCGACATCGAACTGCTGCGCCATTTGTTCGAGGACATGGAGACGCAGGACGGGCTTATCCAGTTGCTTGACCTCGCCGAAGAGGGATCGGGCGTGCGCATCTTCATCGGCTCGGAAAACAAGCTGTTTTCGCTGTCGGGCTCGTCGCTGGTTGTCGCGCCCTATCGCGACAAGGATGCCCGCGTCGTCGGCGCGCTCGGCGTCATCGGCCCGACCCGGCTGAACTACGCGCGCATCGTCCCAATGGTCGACTATACGGCGCAGCTGATTTCCCGCATGCTGCGCTGAGCTGATCCAACCGAGGAGACGATGATGGCGCTCGAAGAATTCAAGGCCCGGATCAGCCTGCTGCTGGAAGAGATGGTCAACCAGCCGGAAGACCAGCACGAGATCCAGGAGCAGTTGCGTGAAAAACTGCAGGAAATGCGCGCCATGGGATTGCCGCTGCCGGCTGACCTCGTCGAGTTGGAAAAACGCCTCGACGACGATTTTTACGCCGCCGGGACCTGAGCCGGGAAACCGGAAGCTTCCTCCACCTCATCGTGTGCCGTGGAACGATCGACGAGACCGCTCGTTCCTGTTCTCACGCCCAAACATTGGAGGACCGAATGATGCGTTTTGCCGGCCCCGCAATTTCCGCCGCACTGTTTCTCTCGACCGCTTCATTCGCCCAGCAGGCGGACGATCCGGTGCTCAAAGGCGCGGCCGCATTCGGCGACTGGCGAGCGGACAAGCCGGGCACACGCCGCCTGATCAGACCGGACGATCTGCCTAAGCCCTATGCCACCCGGTCGACCTCGAACAGCGCCGGCGTTGCGGACATGCCGGCAGACGCGAAGCTGCAACTGCCGCCGGGGTTCTCGGCCGAGCTGGTTGCATCGGGCATCGACAATCCACGCGTCGTGCGCGTCGCGCCGAATGGCGACCTGTTCGTCGCCGACAGCGAGGCCAACCAAGTCCGCATCTACCGTCTGGCCGAAGGCAGTGCGAAGCCTGCGCAGGACGGCATCTTTGCCGGCAATCTCAACCAGCCCTATGGTATTGCCTTCTATCCGCCAGGCGCTGACCCGCAATGGGTCTATGTCGCCAATAGCGACAGCATCGTGCGTTTTGCCTACCGCAATGGCGACCTGAAGGCCTCCGGCGATCCAGAAACCATCGTCGACAACATCCCGGCCAATCACCACTGGACCCGCGACATCGCTTTTTCGCCGGACGGCAAGACGCTTTATCTGTCGGTCGGCTCGGGATCGAATGTCGCCGAGGACATGGGCCAGGAGCCGAAGGGCGGACTCGACGCCTGGGCGGCGTCGCAGGCGCTCGGCGCGCCATGGGGATCCGAAGATGGCCGCGCCGATGTGCTGGCCTTCGATCCCGATGGCAAGAGCGGCCGCATCTTTGCCACCGGCCTGCGCAACTGCTCGGGCATGACCGTGCAGCCGGCGACCGGCGCGCTGTGGTGCGTCGTCAACGAACGGGATGCGCTTGGCGACAATGTGCCGCCCGAATACGCGACCGTGGTCAAGGACGGCGCCTTCTATGGCTGGCCGTGGTATTATATCGGCGACAATGAGGATCCGCGCCACAAGGGTGAGCGCCCCGATCTTGCCGGCAAAACGACCGTTCCCGATGTGCTGATGCAGGCGCATTCGGCGCCGCTCAACATCGCCTTCTACGATGGGAAGAGCTTTCCGGCCGAATACAAGGGCGATGCTTTCGTCGCTCTGCACGGGTCATGGAACCGCGGCAACCGGACCGGCTACAAGGTGGTGCGGTTGCTGTTCAAGGACGGCAAGCCAACCGGCGAATATGAGGATTTCATCACCGGCTTCGTCGTCTCGAACGGTGAGGTCTGGGGGCGGCCGGTCGGCGTGGCGGTGGCCCTGGATGGCGCGCTGATCGTCACCGAGGACGGCAACGGCACCATCTGGCGTGTCACCCATGGCGACGGTCGTTCCTGAGCGCAGTTCGCACAGGCGTGGTGCAATCGAATCCGAGTTTCAGGGAATTCACGCCCGCCGGACTTTGTGCGATAGGATGCCGTGATAGCAGCGTCGCGCAAGGCCGCAACCATGACCCTCACCGGATTCCTCGCCTACAGCGCCGCTCTCGGCATCGCCGCCGCGATTCCTGGTCCCGGCATCACCGCGCTGGTCGCCCGTGCGCTCGGCTCCGGCTTCCGCTCGTCGCTGGCGATGTCTTTTGGCCTGATGGTTGGCGACATCACCTATCTGACCGCCGTGGTGCTTGGCCTCGCCTTCGTCGCCCAGAGTTTCGGCATGGTTTTCCTCGCTATCAAATGGCTCGGCGTCGCCTATCTCGCCTTCCTCGGCTGGCGCTTCTGGAACAGCGGCATCACGCCCGAGACCGTCGAGGCCAGAAAAGGCAAGGGCGGCTTGCTGTCGAGCTTTGCCGCCGGCCTGACCCTCACGCTCGGCAATCCGAAGACGATGATCTTCTATCTCGCCATCACGCCGACCATCGTCGACCTGAAAACCATCACGCTGGCCGACTACGGCATTCTCGTCGCGCTGACGATCGTCGTGCTTCTGGTGGTGCTGGTGCCGTATCTGGCGCTGGCCGCCAAGGCGCGCTGGTTCCTGAAGTCGCCGCGCGCGCTCAAGGCGCTGAACCGTACGGCTGCCGGCTTCATGGTCGGTGCCGCTGCAGCGATTGCCGCCCGCCAATAGCGGGCTTTCGGCCAAAGCATTTCGCAAACAGGCCTTTGCGGGAAATGCTTTTCCGAGACGGCACTGTTTTAGACACAGGTCTCACTCGGATATTTTCAATCGACAGTCTATCTTGCGCGGTCGAAGGTCCTATGTTGCCCGCAAATCCACTTGCCTGAAATTCTGGGAGCGAAACCAATGAACAAGCCCACCACATCAGCCCGCGTGCCCGGCCGCGGCCGCGTCTACGATTCCATCACCGACACGATCGGCGATACGCCTCTGGTGCGGCTCGACAAGTTCGCTCGGGAAAAGGGCATCGTCGCCAATCTCATCGCCAAGCTCGAATTCTTCAATCCGATCGCCTCGGTCAAGGACCGCATCGGCGTGGCGATGATCGAGGCGCTGGAGGCGTCAGGCAAGATTTCTCCCGGCAAGACCACGCTGATCGAACCGACGTCGGGCAACACCGGCATCGCGCTTGCCTTCGCCGCTGCCGCCAAGGGCTACAAGCTGATCCTGACGATGCCCGAAACGATGTCGATCGAGCGCCGGAAAATGCTGGCGCTGCTCGGCGCGGAGCTAGTGCTGACAGAAGGCCCGAAAGGTATGAAGGGCGCCATCGCCAAGGCCGACGAACTGGCAGCGACGATCCCCAACGCGATCATCCCGCAGCAGTTCGAGAACCCGGCCAATCCGGAAATCCACCGCACGACGACGGCCGAGGAAATCTGGAACGATACGCATGGCGAGGTCGATATCTTCGTCGCCGGCATCGGCACCGGCGGCACCATCACCGGCGTCGGCCAGGTGCTGAAGAAGCGCAAGCCCTCCGTGCATGTCGTCGCCGTCGAGCCGGACTCCTCGCCGGTTCTGTCGGGCGGCCAGCCCGGCCCGCACAAGATCCAGGGCATCGGCGCCGGCTTTGCGCCCAAAATCCTCGACACGACGATCTATGACGAGATCGTCAAGGTGTCGAACGAGGATTCGGTCGCCAATGCCCGCCTCGTCGCCCGCCTCGAAGGCGTGCCGGTCGGCATCTCTTCGGGCGCCGCCCTGCAGGCGGCCATCGTCGTCGGCTCGCGGCCGGAGAACAAGGGCAAAAATCTTGTGGTGGTCATCCCGTCCTTCGCCGAGCGTTACCTGTCGACAATCCTGTTCGAGGGGCTGGGATCGTAATCCGACGCTTCTTCGTGACCAAGCTGGCCCGCTGAAAAAACGCCCGTGGCCGCCATGGGCGGCTTGAGCGCCACACCGCTTCCGGTTCATATTTCCCCCGGCCTGCTTTGCGCGGGCCGGGGGAGAATTTCATGTACAAGCTTTATACCCGTCCCGGCAGCGGCGGCTTCGTGGTGGAGGCGGCGCTGGCGCTGGCCAATGTACCATTTGAGCAGATCGACGTGCCGAAGACCGACCGGCCCGATCCCGCCTTCCTCGACATCAGTCCGTTGAACCAGGTGCCGGTGCTGACCCTGCCGGACGGAAGCTCGATGACCGAATCGGCAGCGATCTGCATTGTGCTTGCCGAGCGCCACCCCGACGCCAATTTGGCGCCGGGAGCAGAAGCGCCTGCCCGCGCGGATTTCCTGCGCTGGATGGCCTTTATGTCGTCTGTTCTCTATTCGGCAGTGCTGCGTTTCTACTACGCATACCGCTACACGGCCGATCCCGAAGGCACCAAGGCGGTCAAGCTGGCGGCCGTGGCCGAGATGGACCGCGGCTTTGCCGTTCTCGATGCCGCGCTCGAGGGCCGTGACTGGCTGGTCGGTGACCGGATGTCGCTGGCCGACATCTATCTGGTCATGCTGGTGGCCTGGCATCCCGACATCGACAGCGCGCGGACGGCATGGCCGAACATCGAACGCCTGTGGGCGCGGCTGCGCGACCATCCGCTGATGAAGACGCTCAACACCTCGCACGAGATGTGGCCGGGCTGAAGCTCAATTTCTGAGCACCGCCCGTTTTCCCTGCAGGAACCGGCGCACCGCCGGGTCTCGCTCGAGGCCGATCGCCCGGTCGTAGGCTTCGCAGGCTTGCGGTACCTGACCAAGCCTGGCCAGGAGACCGGCGCGTGCGGCCCAATAGGGCTGGTACTCGTCAAGCCGCTTGTCGTCGCCCAGCACGTAAAGGGCCGCCAATCCGGCCACTGCGCCCTCGGCCTCGGCGATCGCCACCGCGCGGTTTATCGCCACCACCGGCGATCCTGCGATCGAAAGCAGCGCGTCGTAGAGTTCCTGGATCGCCACCCAGTCGGTGCGGCCGGTGAACCTTCGTGCCGCATGCGCGGACTGCACGGCCGCCTCAAGCTGGTAACGGCCGATGACGCCCTTGGACGCGGCGTGGGAAAGCAGCGCCTCCGCCTCATCGATGAGGGCGCGGTCCCATAGAAGGCAATCCTGTTCCGCCAGCGGCACGAAGTCGCCTTCGGCACTGCGCCGTGCGGCGCGGCGGGACTCAGCAAACAGCATCAGCGACAAGAGGCCCAGTGCCTCCGGCTCCTCCGGCAACAGCGAAGCCACCAGCCGGCCGAGCCAGATGCCTTCGGTCGCCAGGTTGCGGCGCCGCGTTTCGGTGCCCGCCGGGTCGGTCCAGCCTTCGGCGAAGGCGGCGTAGATCGCTTCCAGCACCGCATCCAGCCGTTCCCCGAGTTCGGCCCGCTCCGGCACGCGGAACGGAATGCCGGTTTCACGGATGCGGGACTTGGCCCGCACCAGGCGCTGGCCCATGGTTGCGGGCGAGACCAGGAAGGCGGAGGCGATCGTCGCGGCGTCGAACCCCAGCACCGTCTGCAGGATAAGTGGCGAGCGTACGCTCGATTCGATCGCCGGATGGGCGCAAGCGAACATCAGCCGCAGCCGATCGTCGGGCAGATCTTCCTCGGTCATGCGTGCCTCCGCCTCCTGCGCAATCAGCTTGAGATGCTCGCGGCCGGCCTCGCTGGTGAGCCGCCGCCGCACCGCATCGACGCGGCGCCGCCGCGCCACCGCCAGCAGCCAGGCTTCCGGCTTTTCCGGCACGCCGGTTCGCGGCCAGCGCTCGAGGGCGGCGGCAAAGGCATCGGCCAGCGCGTCCTCGGCGGCGGCCACGTCGCGCGTGCGGGCCGCGAGCCAGGCGACCAGCTTGCCGTAGCTCTGCCGCGCGGCCGCCGAGGCGGGCGCCCCGGGGCTGTACGGGGGCCAGGGCATACCCCGGAATTTTTTGGGCTGTTGTGGGGCCATTACCACGTAGGGCCGCAATAGACCGGGGCGGGGGCGGTGTCGT